>NZ_JAMOKY010000085.1:0-221 GCF_024499815.1 Stenotrophomonas testudinis
CCGAAGTGGACGTTGTTGCCGATGCTGCTTCGTCGTTGGACCCGAAGGTCTTTCGTCGTTGCGAGCCGCCTATTATGGCAGGCCTTTCAGCTTTGTCAACAACTTGTTGAAGGAACTTGAAGCTCTTCGTGAAGTTGTTGCTGCAAGTCCAGGTCAAAACCAGGTGCCTGCAAAAAAAGGAAAACCCCGTTGCGCAAGCAACGGGGTTTTTGGGTGTGGGT
>NZ_JAMOKY010000001.1:0-315923 GCF_024499815.1 Stenotrophomonas testudinis
CCCCCCCCCCCCCCCCCCCCCCCCCCCCCCCCCCCCCCCCCCCCCCCCCCCCCCCCCCCCCCCCCCGACTCTACAAATACGGCAGAGCATGGCTCGACTCTACAAAAGAGCAGACGGCGTCGGTCAATCGAGGAAGCGCGTGGCCTGTCCGGGAGTGGGCAGGTAGCAGGTGTCGTGGCGGCCGAACCAGCGGTAGCGGTTGCGCGCCAGCGCGCGGTAGGCTACGTCGCGCCAGGCCCGCGGCAGCAGGCGCAGAACGCCTGCCACGCGCCACAGGCCACCCAGTCCCGTCAGCACGCGCAGGATCGCGTCGGTATCGGTCCAGGCACCCTGCGCGTCCACCAGCAGGAACGACAGTGGGGTCGTTGGGGTCCAGGCCGTGAGCGCGCAGCAAGGCACTGCCCTGCGCGCCCTGCATCGCCGCGAAGCGGTAACGCCCCTGCCGGTCGAACCGCAGCAGGAAGCGCACCCAGCGGCTGCACAGCGCACAGACGCCGTCGAAGACGATCACCGCCGTCTGGTTGGGACCGCCAACGGGCCTCATTCCATCCACGCCAGGGTCGCCATGCGCCCGGTACGGCGGTCGCGACGGTGCGAGTACAGATCCGGGTCGGTCATGGTCGAAACCGTGCCGCCATGGATGTTGAGCGGGTCCAGCCCTGCCGCCTGCAACCGCTGCCGGGCCAGGGCGAACAGATCCACTTTCCAGTGCCCTTCGCGGGTGGCGACGAAGGCCTCTTCCGCGCCCGGGCCGTGGCCGACGAAGGCGTGGTAGACCTCTTCCCCGATCTCATAGTCCTGCGGGCCGGCCGCCGGGCCCAGCCACGCCCGCAGCTGCGCCGCCGGAGTGTTCATGGCGGACACGGTGTCTTCCAGGATGCCGTCGGCCAGGCCACGCCAGCCGGCATGCGCTGCACCGATCTCGCTGCCGTCGACGGCGGTGAACACCACCGGCAGGCAGTCGGCGGTGAGGATGGCCAGCACCACGCCCCGCACCGAGGTCACCGCGGCATCGGCCACCGGCTCGCTGGCGCCGGCCACCGGGGCTGCATCGAAACGCAGCACGGTGGTGCCATGCACCTGGCGCAGCCAGTGCGGTGCCGACGGCAGGGACAGGCCCTGCTGCAGCAGCTGCCGGTTGTGCTGGACGTTGGCCGGGGTATCACCATCGGCCGCGTGCCGGTTGCCCAGGTTGAACTGCGCGAACGGCGCCGGCGAGATGCCCGCGCCATGCCGACGCGTGGTCAGCGCGCGCACGCCCGGGGGCGCCGGCCAGTCGGCCTGCAGCAGCGGCAGCGCGGCATCCATCACCAGCGGTCCCGCTCGCGCTCGGCGAAGGCCGCGCTGTCTTCGCGCAGCACCTTCATCAGGTGCAGCATGTCGGCCGGCACCGGTGCGGTGTTGCGCACCTGCTCGCCGGTGATCGGGTGCACGAACTCCAGCGTCTCGGCGTGCAGGGCCTGGCGCTTGAAACCGCGCAGGGCGGCAACAAGCTCGTCGCTGGCACCCTTGGGCAGCTTCAGCGCGCCACCGTACAGCGGGTCACCCACGATCGGGTGGCGGATATGCGCCATGTGCACGCGGATCTGGTGGGTGCGGCCGGTTTCCAGGCGGCATTCCAGCGCGGTGTGCGCACGGAAGCGCTCGCGCAGGCGGTAATGGGTGATCGCTTCCTTGCCGTCCTCGCGCACGCCCATCTTCAGGCGGTCGCGCGGGTGGCGGTCGATCGGGGCATCGGCGGTACCGCCGGCGACCAGGGCGCCCATCACGATGGCCAGGTACTGGCGGTGCACGTCACGGGCGGCCAGCTGCTCGACCAGCGCGGTCTGCGCTTCCAGGGTGCGCGCCACGACCATCACGCCGCTGGTGTCCTTGTCCAGGCGGTGCACGATGCCCGCGCGCGGCAGCACTGCCACCGACGGATCGCGGTACAGCAGCGCGTTGACCAGGGTGCCGCTGTGGTTGCCGGCGCCCGGGTGGACCACCAGGCCGACCGGCTTGTTGATCACCAGCAGGTGCTCGTCCTCGAACAGCACGTCCAGCGGGATGTCCTCCGGCTGGGCGTCGGTCTGGGTTTCCATCACCACGGTCAGGGTGACGACTTCACCGCCGCGCAGCGGATCGCGCGGGCGGGCCTGGGCGCCGTCCAGCAGCACATCGCCGGATTTGATCCATTCAGTCAGGCGCGAGCGCGAGTATTCGGGGAACAGCTCGGCCACGACCGCGTCGAAACGACGGCCGGCGGAGGTGTCGGGGACGATGGCCTGGCGGGCCGATTCGGAGGATTGTTCAGACATGGCAGGGGGGTATCTTCGAAATTTTGGGGTCCGGCCGACCGGTTTCAGTCGCTGGACAGGACACTAGGCTATCATCGACCCTTCGTATTCCAGACGCGTCCCGCCTTGACCCCATGATCCGACGCTCCTCCATGCTCTCTGCGCCCGTCCGCCTCACCGCCCTGCTGCTGGTGCTGGTCATCGCCGCCACTGGTTGCCATCGCGGCGCCAAGGGTGATCGCCCCGATGAAGGAACGCCGGTCGAACAACTGTACGACAAGAGCCACAAGCTGATGCAGGGTGGCAACTGGAGTGGCGCCGAAGCCAGCTTCCGCCGCCTGGTGGCCCAGTACCCGTACGGCCCGTACACCGAGCAGGCGATGATCGAAACCGCCTACGCCCAGTACAAGGCCGGCAAGCACGATGACGCCGTGTCGAGCATCGACCGCTTCATCCGTACCTACCCGACCCACCGCAACATCGCGTACCTGTACTACCTGCGCGGCCTGGCCAACTCCAACCGCAATACGGTTTTCCTACGTCGAGTATGGTCCCTGGACCCGAGCCGCCGCGATCTGTCCACGCCGCACCAGGCGTATTCTGACTTCAACATCGTGGTCGACCGCTACCCGAACAGCCGCTACGCCGCCGATGCGCGCCAGCGCATGATCGAGCTGCGTGACGTGTTCGCCCAGCACGAGCTGGACAACGCCCTGTACTACCTGCGTCGCGGCGCCTACGTCTCGGCCGCCGGCCGCGCCAACTACCTGCTGGAAACCTACCCGCAGAGCGCCTTCCAGTACGACGCCGTGGCGGTGCTTGGCGAGTCCTACACCCACCTGGGCAACAAGACCCTGGCCGACGACGCCCGTCGCGTGCTGACGCTGAACCAGCCGCAGCACCCGTGGCTGGAAGGCAAGTGGCCGAAGTACCCGTGGATGATCCGCAAGCTGAACCCGTTTGCCGGCGAGAAATCGGCCAGCACCGGCCAGCGCAACGCGCGGCTGGAAAAGAAATAAAGAAAAGGGCCCCGCAAGGGGCCCTTTCCTTTTGTAGAGTCGAGCCATGCTCGACTGCTTCCGGCTTCAAGCCGAGCATGGGCTCGGCTCTACAACAGATCCACGCCATGCGTGGATGGCCGTTACCTCACCCCTTGAACCCATTGCTGATCGGGTACCGACGCTCGCGGCCGAACGCCCGGCGCGAGACCTTCGGGCCCGGCGCGGCCTGGTGCCGCTTCCACTCGCTGATGCGCACCAGGCGCAGCACGCGATCGACCACGGCCGCATCGTAGCCGGCGGCCACGATCTCCGTGCGCGACTGCTCCTGGTCCACGTAGCGGTACAGGATGCCGTCCAGCACGTCGTAGGCCGGCAGCGAATCCTGGTCCAGCTGGTTGTCGCGCAGCTCGGCCGACGGCGGGCGGCTGATCACCGCCGGCGGGATCACCGGCGCGCCGCCCACGGTGTTGCGCCACTTGGACAGGCCGAACACCTCCGTCTTGTACAGGTCCTTCAGCGGCGCGTAGCCACCGCACATGTCGCCGTAGATGGTGGCGTAGCCCACCGCGTACTCGCTCTTGTTGCCGGTGGTCAGCAGCAGGCCGCCGAACTTGTTGGCCAGCGCCATCAGGATCACCCCACGGCTGCGCGACTGCAGGTTCTCCTCGGTCACGTCCGGCGTGGTGCCTTCGAACATCGGCGCCAGCGCTTCCATCAGGCCCTTGAAGGCCGGCTCGATCGACACCGCTTCCAGCTTCACGCCCAGCGCTTCGCACTGTTCGGCGGCCAGGTCGTTGGACATGCCGGCGGTATAGCGCGACGGCAGGCGCACGGCGGTGACGTTCTCCGCGCCCAGCGCGTCGACCGCCAGGGCCAGCACCAGCGCCGAGTCGATGCCGCCGGACAGGCCCAGCCACACCTTCTTGAAGCCGTTCTTGCGGCAGTAGTCCTGGATGCCGCGGGTCACCGCACGCCAGGCCAGCGCGTCCATGCTCTCGTCGCCATCGTCCATCCACACGTGCGGCAGGAAGCGGCGGGTTTCGCCGTCGTAGTCCACCACCAGCCACTGGTCGACGAAGGCCGCCGCCGCCGGGTGCACGGTGCCGTCGCCGTCGGCAACCACCGAGGCACCGTCGAACACCAGCGCATCCTGGCCACCGACCACGTTGAGGTAGGCAATCGCCGCCCCGCTCTCGCGGGTGCGCGCGGCCAGCACCGCATCGCGTTGAGCATGCTTGCCGCGCTCATACGGCGAGGCGTTGGGCACCACCACCAGCTGCGCACCCTCACGCACGGTGTCGGCCAGCGGCTCGGCGAACCACAGGTCCTCGCAGATCAGCAGGCCGACCGGCACGCCGTTGACCTCGAACACGCAGCTGCCGCCGTCCGGGTCCACGTCGAAGTAGCGGCGCTCGTCGAATACGGCATAGTTGGGCAGCTCGCGCTTGCGGTAGGTGCGCTCGACCAGGCCATCACGCAGCACGCTGGCAGCGTTGTAGACCACCGCACCGGCGGCCTGCGGCCAGCCGACCACGGCGGTGATGCCACGGCAGGCAGCGGCGATGCGGCCCAGCGCCTGTTCGCACTCGTACAGAAAACCCGGACGCAGCAGCAGGTCCTCCGGCGGGTAGCCGCTCACTGCCAGCTCGGGGAACATCACCAGCTCGGCGCCGTACTCCTCGCGCGCCTGGCCGATCATCTCGATGATGCGCTCGGTGTTGCCGGCGACATCGCCGACGGGAAAGTCGAACTGCGCCATCGCGATGCGGATCGAAGCCATGGAAATCCAGCCTGTGGTTGCAATGACCCATTGTAACGCCGCACCGTGCGCCCGCCTGACCATCCCCAGTAGATCCACGCCATGCGTGGATGGGCCGGCCGGCATACCGCCAGACGCAGAAAAGCCGCCCGGAGGCGGCTCTTCTGTTTCAAGCAAGTCGAGCATGGCTCGACTCTACAAGAGCGTCTGCCAGAGGCAGTCGATCTTATTTCACCAGCTTGGCGATGGCAGCGCCCAGGTCGCCCGGCGAGCGGACGGTGACGACACCGGCAGCTTCCATGGCGGCGAACTTGCCTTCGGCAGTGCCCTTGCCGCCCGAGGCGATCGCACCGGCGTGGCCCATGCGCTTGCCGGCCGGAGCCGACGCACCGGCGATGAAGCCGACGACCGGCTTCTTCACGTGGTTCTTGATGTACTCGGCACCGGCTTCTTCAGCGTCACCGCCGATTTCGCCGACCATGATGATGCCTTCGGTCTGCGGATCTTCGTTGAACAGCTTCAGGCAGTCGACGAAGTTCAGGCCGTTGATCGGGTCACCACCGATGCCGATGCAGGTGGACTGGCCCAGGCCGACTTCGGTGGTCTGCTTGACCGCTTCATAGGTCAGGGTGCCCGAACGCGACACGATGCCGATCTTGCCCGGCTTGTGGATGTGGCCCGGCATGATGCCGATCTTGCACTCGCCCGGGGTGATCACGCCCGGGCAGTTCGGCCCGATCAGCACGGTGTCCGGGTGGGCACGGGTCAGCACGTTCTTGACGCGCAGCATGTCCAGCACCGGGATGCCTTCGGTGATGCAGACGATGACCGAGATACCGGCAGCAGCGGCTTCCAGGATCGCGTCAGCCGCGTACGGCGGCGGCACGTAGATGACCGAAGCGTTGGCGCCGGTGCTCTGCACGGCGTCGGCAACGGTGTTGAAGACCGGCAGGTCGATATGGGTGGTGCCACCCTTGCCCGGGGTCACGCCGCCGACGACCTGGGTGCCGTACTCGATCATCTGAGTGGCGTGGAAGGTGCCCTGCTGGCCGGTGAAGCCCTGCACGATCACCTTGGTGTTCTTGTTGATCAAAACAGACATTGGAATTCCTTGGTGTCGGTATCAGGCAGCGTTCTTGACAGCTTCAACGATCTTCTTGGCGCCATCGTTGATGTTGTCAGCCGGGATGATGGCCATGCCGCTGTCACGCAGCAGCTGCTTGCCTTCTTCCACGTTGGTGCCTTCCAGGCGGACCACGACCGGAACCTTGACGCCCACTTCCTTCACGGCGGCGATGATGCCTTCGGCAATCATGTCGCAGCGGACGATGCCGCCGAAGATGTTGACGAAGATGCCTTCGACCTTGTCCGAGGACAGGATCAGCTTGAAGGCTTCGATGACGCGCTGCTTGTTGGCACCGCCGCCCACGTCCAGGAAGTTCGCCGGCTCGCCGCCGTTGAGCTTAATGACGTCCATGGTGGCCATGGCCAGGCCGGCGCCGTTCACCATGCAGCCGATGTTGCCGTCCATGGTGACGTAGTTGATGTCCAGTTCCGAAGCGATCACTTCGGTCGGATCTTCCTGGGTCTTGTCGCGCATGGCTACCAGGGCCTTCTGGCGGAAGGCGGCGTTGTCGTCGCTGTCGAACTTGCCGTCCAGCGCGTACAGGTTGCCGTCGTCCAGGATGGCCAGCGGGTTGATTTCAACCAGGGCCAGGTCCTTTTCGTTGAACAGGCGGTACAGGTTCACCATGATGCTGGCGAACTGGCCGGCCTGCTTGGCGGTCAGGCCCAGCTTGAAGCCGAAATCACGGCCGTGGTAACCCTGCACGCCTTCGACGAAGTCGACGTTCAGCGAGTGGATCAGCTCCGGGGTTTCAGCAGCAACCTGCTCGATCTCCACGCCGCCTTCCGAAGAAGCGATGTAGGTGATGGTCTTGGTGCCACGGTCAACCAGCACCGACAGGTACAGTTCCTTGACGATCTCGCCGGCGGTGGTCACCAGCACCAGGTTGACCGGCAGTTCAACGCCTGCGGTCTGGTAGGTAGCCATCTTGGTGCCGAGCATCTTGGCCGCAGCGGCCTTCACGTCGTCAGTGGTCTTGCAGAACTTGACGCCGCCAGCCTTGCCGCGGCCGCCAGCGTGGATCTGCGCCTTGACCATCCAGGGGCCCTGGCCCAGGGAGTTGGCAGCTTCGACTGCTTCGTCCGGGGTCGCCGCGACCTTGCCGGCCGGGACCGGGATGCCGTACTCGGCAAGCAGCTGTTTTGACTGGTATTCGTGGAAATTCATGCGTCACCGTGGGAATAGGAACGACCGCACGCAATTCCTCAGGGGCCCCGGCGGGGCGCCGGCATGGACCGCGGCGGGCCCACTATTGTGGCCGAGCCGGCGCCGGGGCGCAAAGAAGTATGGACAAAAGGCCAGACCCGGCCAGATTTCCACCGTCATTCAGGCAGTTGCGCCGCCCTGGCGGGGCGGCCCCGTGGGCCCGGCCCGGTCCGATTGCGCAGGAAACCGCTTCCACAGGCCTATACTGGGAGGCGTGGCGTCGAGGTAGAGTCGAGCATGGCTCGACTCTACAAAGCATGCGTCCGGTGGTCGGGGGAACATCGGGTACGCTGCAGTGCCAACGCCGTCAGATCCAGTTCCAGGCAGCCAGAAGGGGAGTTCCGGCGTGTCACCCAGTGCTTCATTGATCGACCGCATCGAATCGATTCCCCGGCGCGAGCTGTATTTCTTCGCGCTGTACCGCGTGCTGATCGCCTCGGTCATCGCCGCGCTGCTGTACAGCCCGCTGTCGGCCATGGTCGGCGAAGCGCACCACCCGCGCCTGGCCTACCTGGTCGGGGCCACCTATCTGGCGCTGTCCCTGCTGCTGCTGGTGGTGGGCCGCAGCGAGCGCTGGCTGTTGCCGATCGTGGTCACCGGCGTGCTGCTGGACATCATCGCCGCCAGCCTGCTGGCCCACGCCCTGCCCGGTGCCAGCGCCGGCATCTCGATGTCGCTGCTGTTCAACATCGCCGCCGCGGCCACCCTGCTGCCCCTCAGCTGGGGGCTGGTGCTGGCCCTGGCCGCCAGCGTCGCCACCGCCGCCGAGTACCTGTGGAAGGTGCTGGAGGGCGGTGACCCCACCCGCACCCTGGCCGAACTGGCGATGTTTGCCACCAGCTACCTGGCCCTGGCCTTCATCAGCTACCAGGTCGGCAACCGCGCGCGCCGCAACCAGCAGCTGGCCAACCAGCGCGGCGATGAAGTGGCCAACCTGTTCCAGATCAACGAGCTGATCATCCGCCGCATGCGCACCGGGGTGATCGTCGTTGATGGCGACAACCGCATCACCCTGGCCAACGAAGCAGCCTCCCAGCTGCTGGGCGACAACGACGGGGTCGGCGAGACCGGCCAGCTGGACCTGGCCAGCATCGCCCCCGAACTGGCCCGGCGCCTGACCCGCTGGCGCAACGGCTGGGCCCAGGACGAACTGCCGCTGCAGCTCAACCCCGACCAGCCCGAGGTACAGCCCCGGTTTGCCCGCCTGCTGGCCGGCAGCGAGCTGGCCCTGGTCTTCCTGGACGACTCCAGCGTGGTCTCGCGCCGTGCCGAGTCGCTCACCCTCTCGGCCATGGGCCGCTTCTCGGCCAGCCTGGCGCACGAGATCCGCAACCCGCTGGCGGCCATCAACTACGCCGTGCAGCTGCTGGAAGAAGGCACCGGTTTCAACGAGAGCGACCGCCGCCTGCTGCAGATCATCCACCAGCAGTGCCAGCGTACCAACGGCATCGTCGAGAGCGTACTGGGCCTGGCCCGCCGCGAGCGCGCCAACCCCGAAAACGTCGACCTGGCCGCCTTCGTGCGCCGCTTCGTGCTGGAGTACAAGCAGGGCCAGACCCTGGAAACGGACAGCATTGAGCCGATCATCAACGACACCTCGGTGCCCGCGCTGGTAGACAGCCGCCACCTCTACCAGGTGCTGACCGTACTGGTCCACAACGCGCTGAAGTACGGCCGCATCGGCGAGCAGCCGGCGCGCGTGCGCCTGCGCGTGGCCCAGCACGAGCGCAGCGCGGTGATCGATGTGATGGACCGCGGCCCCGGCATCCCCGAGGCCGTGGCTGCGCAGCTGTTCCGCCCCTTCTTCACCACCTCCGAGCACGGCACCGGTCTGGGGCTGTATATCGCCCGCGAGCTGTGCCGGGCCAACCAGGCGCGCCTGGATTACATCCCCGTGCCGGCCGGCGGCTCCTGCTTCCGCTTGGTTCTGCCCGGCCCGCACACCCTGCTTCCGCATTGATCCGCCGCGTCAAACATTTGTCGCTTCCAGCCCCCCTCGTTTATCTTCCCTGTCCATGAACGAAACCCGCAGCGCCCTCGTCGTCGACGATGAACGCGACATCCGCGAACTGCTGGTGTTGACCCTTGGCCGCATGGGCCTTCGCATCAGCACCGCCGCCAACCTCGCCGAAGCCCGCGAACTGCTGGCCAGCAACCCGTATGACCTGTGCATCACCGACATGCGGCTGCCGGACGGCAACGGCATCGAACTGGTCAGTGAGATCGCCCACCACTACCCGCGTACGCCGGTGGCGATGATCACCGCCTTCGGCAGCATGGACCTGGCCGTGGAGGCGCTGAAGGCCGGCGCCTTCGACTTCGTCAGCAAGCCGGTGGACATCAGCGTGCTGCGTGGCCTGGTGAAGCACGCGCTGGAACTCAACAGCAGCGAGCGCCAGGTGCCGACGGCTGCCACCGAACAGGCCGCCCGCCTGCTCGGGGTTTCCCCCGCCATGGACGTGCTGCGCGCCACCATCGGCAAGGTCGCCCGCAGCCAGGCGCCGGTCTACATCCTCGGCGAATCCGGGGTGGGCAAGGAGCTGGTCGCACGCACCATCCACGCGCAGGGCGCACGCGCCTCGGGCCCGTTCATTCCGGTCAACTGCGGTGCCATTCCGACCGAGCTGATGGAGAGCGAGTTCTTCGGCCATCGCAAGGGCAGCTTCACCGGCGCCCACGCCGACAAGCCCGGCCTGTTCCAGGCCGCGCACGGCGGCACCCTGTTCCTGGATGAAGTGGCCGAGCTGCCCCTGCAGATGCAGGTCAAGCTGCTGCGCGCCATCCAGGAAAAGTCGGTGCGCGCATTGGGCGCAGCCAACGAAGAACCGGTGGATGTGCGCATCCTCTCGGCCACCCACAAGGATCTCGCCGAGCTGGTCGAGGACGGCCGCTTCCGCCACGACCTGTACTACCGCATCAACGTCATCGAGCTGCGGGTCCCGCCGCTGCGCGAGCGCCGCCAGGACCTGCCGGACCTCGCCGGTTCGATCCTCGCCCGGCTGGCCCGCAGCCACGGCCGCGCCACTCCGCTGCTGGCGCCCTCGGCGCTGGATGCGCTGGCTCATTACGGCTTCCCGGGCAATGTGCGCGAACTGGAGAACATCCTTGAGCGCGCCCTGGCCCTGGCCGAGGAAGACCGCATCGGCGCCGACGACCTGCGCCTGCCGCAGCACGCCCCGCGCACCGTCGGCGGCCCTGCCGCACCCGAAGCCGTGGTCGACCTGCCCCCCGGCAGCGCCGCCCTGCCCTCCTACATCGAGCAGCTCGAGCGCAGCGCGATCCAGCGTGCGCTGGAGGAAAACCGCTGGAACAAGACCCGCACGGCCGCACAGCTGGGCATCACCTTCCGGGCGCTGCGCTACAAGCTGAAGAAGCTGGGGATGGAGTGAGAGCCAGGGGCCGCGCCATCCACGCGTGGCGTGGATCTACTGAACCCGGCCATGCATTTGTAGAGCCGAGCCCACGCTCGGCTGCTCTGGCGGCTGCGCCGCCGCCCGAGCATCGGCTCGGGCGCTACAACCCCGTCAATCCTTGGTCACGCGGTTGATCTCGGCCACGCATGGCGTGGATCTACTGAACCCGGCCATGCATGTGTAGAGCCGAGCCCACGCTCGGCTGCCTTGGCGGCTGCGCCGCCGCCCGAGCATCGGCTCGGGCGCTACAACCCCGTCAATCCTTAGTCACGCGGTTGATCTCGGCCAGGCTGGTCACACCCGCCGCCGCCTTCTTCAGCGCGGACTGGCGCAGGTCATTCACCTTGATCGCCTGTGCCGCCTCGGCAATCTGCAGCGCATTGCCGCCGGCCAGGATGATGGTCGAGATCTCGTCGGTCATCGGCATCACCTGGTAGATGCCGGTACGGCCCTTGTAGCCCTCGGTGCACTCGTCGCAGCCCACCGCTTCGTACAGCTGGATGCCGGCATCGAGCTGCTCCTGGGTGAAGCCCTCGGCCAGCAGCGCATGGGCCGGCAGATTGGCCGGCCGCTTGCAGTTGTTGCACAGGCGCCGCGCCAGGCGCTGGGCGATCACCAGGGTCACCGAGCTGGTGATGTTGTACGGCGCGATGCCCATGTTCATCAGGCGCGCGATGGTCTGCGGCGCGTCGTTGGTATGCAGGGTGGACAGCACCATGTGGCCGGTCTGCGCCGCCTTGATCGCAATCTCGGCCGTTTCCAGGTCGCGGATTTCGCCGACCATGATGATGTCCGGATCCTGTCGCAGGAAAGAGCGCAGCGCGGCCGCGAAGGTCATGCCGCGCTTGTTGTTCTGCTGCACCTGGTTGACACCGGGCAGACGGATTTCCACTGGGTCTTCCGCGGTGGAGATGTTGCGGGTCTCGTCGTTGAGGATGCCCAGCGCCGTATACAGCGACACGGTCTTGCCCGAACCGGTCGGGCCAGTCACCAGCACCATGCCGTAGGGCTTGTGAATCGCATCCAGGAACAGCTTCTGCTGGTCCGGCTCGTAACCCAGCTTGTCGATGCCCAGCTTGGCTGCGCTGCCATCCAGGATACGCAGCACCACCTTCTCGCCGAACAGCGTCGGCAAGGTGCTGACGCGGAAGTCGATCTGCTTGGTCTTGGACAGGTTCAGCTTGATGCGTCCGTCCTGCGGCACGCGCTTTTCAGCGATATCCAGCTGCGCCATCACCTTCAGGCGCGCGGCGATGCGCTGGTTCAACTTGACCGGCGCGCGCGCGACCATCTTCAGCAGGCCATCGATGCGCAGGCGCACGCGGTAATCGTCTTCGTAGGGCTCGAAATGGATGTCCGAGGCGCCCTTGCGGATCGCGTCGACCAGCACCTTGTTGACGAACTTGACCACCGGGGTGTCATCGCCCTTGGCGTCGATGCCCGTGTCGCCGCTGGCGGACAGGTCATCGTCGCCGCCGGACGACTCCAGGTTCGCCATGCCCTCGTCATCGCCACCGAGCGCGTCGCCCATGGTGTCGTGGCTGGCGTGCCACTGCTCCAGCGTGCGCCGGATCTGGTCCTCATCGACGAGGATCGGCTCCACCACCAGATTGGTGTGGAACTTGATCTCATCCAGCGAATGGGTCGGGTTGCTGGTACCGACGAACAGCCGGCCGCCGCGCTTGAACAGCGGCAGCACGTTGTGCTTGCGCAGCAGCTCCTCGCTGACCAGCGACATGGCGTTCAGGCTGGCGTCGAACGTGGACACGTCGAACAGCGGCATGCCGAATTCGACCGAGTTGGCAGCTGCCAGCTGTGCAGAGCTGACCAGCTTGTTCTGGGCGAACCAGGTCGGGAGGGGCAGCCGTGCGGCTGCAGCCTTGGCCATCGCATCGCGGGCAGCGGCTTCGTCTAGAGCGCCGTCTTGGACGAGGCGGCGAGCAAGGCCGGTGATGCCGACGAGATTGGCGGTGGTTACGGCGTTCATTGGGATCCTCTCACTGCGCCCTGCGACTGTATGCCGCCACGGAATGTAAGCAATTGGCAGATATGGTAACCGCGCGGACCCCGTTGGAGCGGCTGCCTGACCCAAATGTGGCCCCAAAAATCGTTGGACAGTGCGTCAGGCCAGTGTCGGCGTTGGATCATCACCACATCAAGCCCCGATCCGCTTGGCGCTCAGCGACTGAGAATCAACTTGTCAAAGAGACCAGGGATCCTCGGCAGACGACTATGCAAGTCAACTTGCCAGCGATAGGACAGCTCACAAAGGCCTGTAGTCCAGTACCTCTAGAGCGCGGCGACGACCACCGTCTTCTGAATTGAGATAATCCCCACGCCCTAGCAACCCGAAGGTCGAAAATTCACGTCGAACTCACTTGCGTCACAACTCCAGCCCCCTGCGCTTGAACGACGGAGATAGAGATTTCGCCCCTCAACTGCCGCAATGCCTTTGAGCGTGCAACGTATGAAGCCCTCGCCAGCACTACTCAATTCAACTGTGACGGAAGAACAATGCGCGTTCTGACTTCCTCCGACCGACTCCGCCGTTACGTTCGCTGGCGAACTACCTTCATAGATTGTTGTTTCTATGATGGTCTTGCCAGGCGTCACATCAGCCAAGGCAGCAGCAAGCTGCGTTCGTGCAATGTAAGGCGGAAAAGCAGTCATCGCGATCAACGCGAGTAAGGAGATGATCGCTACGACGATCATCAACTCAATAAGCGTAAAGCCTTTCGAAATCTTCATAGTGAGTCTCTCCACACCCTAGATTTCTCACTTGACGCACCCCAAGAACACCGACCCGACATCGAGCCCATTTAGCACAAGGCCCGCGTTAAGCGGGCCTTGTGTCAAGCAACAGAGACTGGCGTATGCCAGCCACTCCATTAGCTGCCAGTCGAACCTGCAGTGCAGCCCTTCGGCAGGAACTTGGCGTCAATTCCGGTACCGACGCAGACAAAGCCACCAGCTGCAGTAACAACACCAGAAGCCACAGTCGAGTTGCTATAGTTCAGCGCAATCTGAGCACCAGCGCCAATGCGGGTACCCGGATCACGGATCGTGCACGTGATACCAGTGCCGGCAACAGCGATGGTGGAACATGCACCGGTGTTGTTTGCCTGGAAGCCGGACGAAGCAAGAGTCGGAGTCCGGCCCTCACTGACTTCCATCTCGAACTGAGTCTTATGCGACGAGATGTCGGCAAGGGCAGCGGTGACCTTCGACTTCGACACGTAGTCCTGATAAGCCGGCAGTGCGATGGCGGCCAGGATGGCGATGATCGCGACGACGATCATCAGTTCGATGAGGGTGAAGCCCTTCTGGTTCTTCATGTGTACATCCCCAAGATAAGTAGTGGTTGAGTCAGTGCGCAGGATAGACCCGGCCGATTGCCGGTTGAGCGGATCTTGCGCCCTGCGGGTGTATCAACGCAGGTTGCGTGCCAACCCCGGCACGCGCCCCTCTAGATTTCCCCGGCACCAATGATGGCAGCAATTTGTTGTATGTGAAGCATCCCGGGCAAAAAATGCGACGGACCCGCCAGTGTGACGCGCAGCGTCACCTTTCGCCCCGAAACGACTGAAATGCTGCGGCACGTCACGCTGGCAGGCTCCCCGAACAGCTCCGAACCCGCTAACATCCTCGGTCATGATGCCCGCCTGGGGATGGCGGGCCTTGGGGAGACAACATGTCAGTCAGTCGCAGTGCAATCAAGAAGCAGCCCGTGGCGCGAAGCACCATGGAGCTACAGCCGTTTGTCTGGGAGGGGACCGACAAGCGTGGCGTGAAGATGAAAGGCGAACAGCTCGCCAAGAACGCCAACCTGCTTCGCGCCGAGCTACGTCGCCAGGGGATCAACCCAGGCCAAGTGAAGGTGAAGCCAAAGCCGCTGTTTGGATCCGCGGGCAAGCCGGTCGGGCCGAAAGACGTAGCCTTCTTCAGTCGCCAGATGGCCACGATGATGAAGTCCGGCGTCCCGATTGTATCTGCACTGGAGATTATTGGAAGCGGACATAAAAATCCGCGAATGAAAAAGATGGTCGACACCATCCGGACGGACATCGAAGGCGGCTCGTCTCTCTATGAGGCCGTAAGCAAGCATCCCGTCCAGTTCGACGAACTCTATCGAAACCTAGTCCGAGCCGGCGAAGGTGCCGGTGTGCTGGAGACCGTGCTTGATACGGTCGCGACCTATAAAGAGAATATCGAAGCCCTGAAGGGCAAAATCAAAAAAGCGCTGTTCTACCCCGCGATGGTGGTTGTTGTCGCAATGCTGGTTAGCTCCATCATGCTGATCTGGGTGGTGCCGCAATTTGAGGACGTCTTCAAAGGATTTGGCGCCGACCTGCCAGCATTCACCATGCTGGTCGTCAATCTGTCCAAATTCATGGTCTCTTGGTGGTGGCTAATCCTCGCGGTGGTGATTGGCTCTGTGGTTGCAGCGACCATGGCGTACAAGCGCTCACCCAAAATGCAGCACGCCATGGATCGATTCATCCTGAAAGTTCCTGTTATCGGCCAGATCATGCATAACAGCGCCATCGCTCGATTTGCCCGCACCACGGCCGTGACGTTCAAGGCAGGCGTACCGCTCGTGGAGGCACTGAGCATCGTGGCAGGCGCGACAGGCAACAAGATCTACGAAGAAGCGGTGCTCCGTATGCGAGATGACGTTTCGGTGGGCTACCCCGTCAATGTCGCGATGAAACAGCAAAACTTGTTCCCTCACATGGTCATCCAGATGACTGGCATCGGCGAAGAGGCCGGTGCACTTGATGCCATGCTTTTCAAGGTGGCCGAGTACTATGAGCTGGAAGTCAACAATGCGGTCGATGCGCTGAGCAGCCTGCTGGAACCGATGATCATGGTCTTCATCGGCGTGGTCGTAGGCGGTATGGTCATCGCGATGTACCTGCCCATCTTCAAACTCGGCGCCGTCGTCGGCTAAAGGTAACAATGGCATTTCTCGACCAGCATCCCGGCCTCGGCTACCCCGCCGCGGCCGCCCTGGGGCTGCTACTGGGCAGTTTCCTCAACGTGGTCATCCTGCGCCTGCCCAAGCGGATGATGTGGGAGTGGAAGCGCGAGGCGCGCGAGGTCCTGGAGCAGCCGGACATCTACGACCCGCCACCACCAGGCATCGTGGTCGAGCCGTCGCACTGTCCGCACTGCAAGCACAAGCTGTCCTGGTACGAGAACATCCCGCTGTTCAGCTGGATCGTCCAGGGCGGCAAGTGCCGCCATTGCAAGGCGCCCATCTCCATCCAGTACCCGCTGGTGGAAGCGCTGACTGCGGTGATGGTGCTGGGCTGCGTCTGGCAGTTCGGTTTCGGCTGGCAGGGCTTCGGCGCGATCGTGCTGACCTGTTTCCTGATCGCCCTGTCGGGCATTGACCTGCGCACACAGTACCTGCCGGACCAGATCACTCTGCCACTCATGTGGCTGGGCCTGGTCGGGAGCATGGACAACCTGTACATGCCGGCCAAACCGGCCCTGATCGGTGCCGCGGCGGGCTTCCTTGTGCTGTGGATCGTGGCCAGGGCCTACAAGCTGGTGACCAACCGCGACGGCATGGGCGGCGGCGACGCCAAGCTGCTGGCTGCGCTGGGCGCCTGGTGCGGGCTGAAGGGCATCCTGCCCATCATCCTGCTGTCGTCGGTGCTGGGCGCCGTCATCGGCTCGATCTGGCTGTATACCCGCGGCCGCGACAAGGCAACGCCGATTCCGTTCGGCCCTTACCTGGCGCTGGCTGGCTGGGTGTACTTCATGTGGGGCGAGCCGGTGGTGAACCAGTACCTGGTCATGAGCGGGCTGCGCTGACGCTGTCGCCATGAGCCGCTATGTGGTAGGCCTGACCGGCGGCATCGCCGCCGGCAAGAGCGAGGTGACCCGGCGCTTCGAGGCGCTGGGGATCGTCGTGGCCGACGCGGACCTGGCCGCGCGCGAGGTCGTTGCGGCCGGTAGCCCGGCCCTCGCCACCATCGCCGAACGCTTCGGTGCGGAGATGCTGCTGGCCGATGGCAGCCTGGACCGGGCCCGCCTGCGGGCCCATGTGTTCGCCGACCCCGCCGAACGGGTCGCCTTGGAGGCAGTCACCCATCCGGCCATCCGGCGCGTGATGCAGCAGCAGTGCGAGCAGGCCGCCAGCCCCTACGCGCTGGCGGCGATTCCGCTGTTGACCGAGGTTGGCGGCCGCCAGGCGTACCCGTGGCTGGACCGGATTCTGCTGGTCGATGCGCCCGAGGCCGTGCAGCACGCGCGGTTGATGCGGCGCGACGGCATCGATGCCGCCTTGGCTGACCGGATGATTGCCGCCCAGGCCAGCCGCACAAAGCGCCAGGCACTGGCCGATGACGTGGTGGTCAACGATGGCCATCCCGATGACCTGCAGGCGCAGGTGGAAGCGCTGCATGCGCGGTATCTGCAACTCGCCTCGACCTGAGGCGTTGGCAACCACCCCGCTGTAACCCCGCAGACACACACCGTCTTCTCACGCGCCCCGCTATGGTCCTGCGCCTGTATTGCGCCTGCCTGTGAGATCGACCGTGCCCACCGCCTCCCTCCGTTCCTATACCGCCCGCGTGGTGGTGACCCTGGCGCTGGTCGCCCTCGGCCTCCTGCTGTGGCAGCTGTCGCAACTGGTCCTGCTGATCTTCGGGGCGGTGGTGGTGGCGGCACTGTTGCGGACGATTGTCGGCGCGGTGCTGCGCTACACGCCGCTCTCGGAGGGTTGGGCGCTGGGCCTGACCGTGCTGCTGCTGGTGGTGCTGTTCACTGCGGCCATGTGGTTGTTCGGTTCGCAACTGGGGGCACAGATGGCGACGCTGCGGCAGACGTTGCCGGCCGCCTGGGAAAATTTCCAGACCTGGCTGGCGGACAGTCCGGTCGGCTCCACCGTGCATGAGCTGACCCAGAACGCGCAATCCAGCGTATCGACGATGGCGGCCCGCGCCGGGTCGCTGGCAATGTCGGCCACCGGCGGGATCGCGGACCTGTTCCTGGTACTGATTGGCGGCATCTATCTGGCGGCGCAACCGGATCTGTACCGCACGGGCCTGCTCAAGCTGCTGCCCACGCGTCAGCGCCCGGCCGTGGCAGACGCGCTTCATGCCAGCGGCAATGCACTGAAGGCCTGGCTGGGCGGGCAGTTGCTGGCCATGGCCGTGGTCGGGCTGCTCACCGGGTTGGGGCTGTGGGCGCTGGGTGTGCCGGTGGCGTTCGGGCTCGGCATCATCACCGCGCTGCTGGACTTCGTGCCGATCGTCGGCCCGATCCTGGCCGCAGTACCGGCCATCCTGCTGGCGTTTACGGTCAGCCCGGAAATCGCCCTGGCCACGGTGGCGCTGTTCGTGGTGGTGCAGCAGGTGGAGGGGCATCTGCTGCAGCCGCTCATCCAGCAGCGTGCCGTCGACCTGCCCCCTGCCCTGCTGCTTTTCTCGCTGTTCGGCATCGGTGCACTGCTGGGGCCGGCCGGGATACTGCTGGCTGCACCATTGACCGTGGTGTTGTTCGTACTGGTCAAGCGCCTGTATGTGGTGGAGATGTTGGGCACGCCGACACCCATTCCCGGCGACACCGCTTCCAGCAAAGCAGCTGAGACATCGCAGGCGTAGCGCCCGAGCCGATGCTCGGGCGGCGGCGCAGCCGCATAAGCAGCCGAGCGTGGGCTCGGCTCTACAGTGGAGGCCCTGCAGCCGCCAAGGCAGCCGAGCGCGGACTCGGCTCTACATTACTGCAGCGTCGCCGCACCGCGCATGCGCTCGGCCTGCAGTTGCTGCTGCACATGGCGGGTCAGCTCGCGTGCGGCCACCATCAGGCCCTCCATCGTCTGCGGCGGCACGGCCTGCAGCGGACCGCCATGCGTGCGCGCGATGTGCGCGGCATGCATGAGCCTGGTCAGCGTACTGATACCGGACACGGTGCGCCTGAGACCGGCCACCGTACCGCTCTGCTGGTCGGTCAGCCCGGCACGCGTCGCCGCGTGGTCGGTGGCATCGTCGGCCTCCATCCTTTCCTGCAGGATGGACATCAGGTCACCAGGATCCTTCAGCACGGCTTCGATGCGTGCAGCGACATCGGCGGAAAGCACGTCGATGGAATCGCCGACCAGCTGGTGCAGGTTGGGGTAACGGGTACGGTGTGACATGGCCAAGTTCCTCGCAGTTGACATGGCATCTGGCCATCCGCGCGGGCGGATGTCAGGAGGCAAATGCGTCACAGCACTGCGTGGCACGGGAAAGCATGGGCGTCCACCGGCGGAAGCCGGGCCCATGAACGCCGGTTACGACAATGGACCCATGCCATGCGTGGATGAGGACAACTGTAGAGTCGAGCCATGCTCGACTGCATTGCTGCCAACCAAGGTTGGCATCTACCAGTGCGGACCAACGGTCCGCACCCACCACTCATCGTCAGAGCGGCTTCGGCGAGAACGTCAGCGTCGCGATCACGCCGCGATCGCCACCGGGCCGCACGCTCACCTGCCACCCGTACAGATCGCACAGGCGGCTGACGATCGACAGGCCGATGCCACCGCCCTGCGAGTGGCCGGCATGGGTGCCGCGATAACCGCGCTGGAACAGCTTGGCGGCGTCTTCTTCGCTCAGGCCGGGGCCACTGTCGGTCACCGACACCGCATTGCTGCTGACGTGCACGCGCACGCTGCCATCCTGCGAATACTTCACGGCATTGCCGATGAGGTTGCCCAGCGCCACCGACAAGGCCGCTTCCGGTGCATCGATCACCAGGCCGCGCTCGCCTTCCAGAACCAACTCCAGCGGCTTGCCGCCAAGCTGCGCGCGGTGCGCA
The DNA here is from genome assembly GCF_024499815.1 of Stenotrophomonas testudinis. Classification (NCBI taxonomy): domain Bacteria; kingdom Pseudomonadati; phylum Pseudomonadota; class Gammaproteobacteria; order Lysobacterales; family Lysobacteraceae; genus Stenotrophomonas; species Stenotrophomonas testudinis. The sequence goes on from NZ_JAMOKY010000001.1 coordinate 19,593, forward strand.
TCCAGCAGCTGCTCGGCCACCCGCGCCACGTTGCTGGTGCCCTGCCCGCGCTCGTTGCGCGACAGCAGCAACAAGGCGCCGATGAGATCGCTGCACTGCTGTTCGGCACGCTGGATGCGCTGCAGGCGCTGCAGCACTTTCTCGTCCAGGCCGGGACGGGTCAGCAGCAGCTCGGTCGCGCCGCGGATCACCGCCAGTGGCGTGCGCAGTTCGTGGCTGACGTCGGCATTGAACTCACGGTCGCGCTGCACGACTTCGGTCAGGCGCGAGGAATAGTCATCCAGCGCCTGCGCCAGCTGCCCCACTTCGTCGTCGGGGAAGCGCGGCGCCAACGGCTCGGGATCACTGGTGCCGCCGCGGTAGGCGCGCAGCCGCGCGGCCAGGTCGGACACCGGCTTCATCACCTTCGACGCCGACCACCAGCCCAGCACCAGCGACAGCAGGCTGAACACCAGCACCGACAGCACCAGCGCGCGGTTGAGCTGCTGCCCGCCGCGCACGCTGTCAGTCATGTCATAGGCGAGGAAGAACCAGGCGTCGTCCGCCTTGCGCACGGCCAGCTTGTAGGCATATGGCTGGTTCTGTTCGTCGATGCCGCTGAGGTTGTAATTGCCATTGGGCAACGCCGCCCAATCCGGCTGGTTCTCGCGCACGCGGTCGAACTTGTCGCTCGAATACGCGTATGCCCGGATCTGCTGCACCGGTACTTCGGGGTTGCGTCCAGGGTGCTCGTAGAAGCGCCGCGCGTACTCGTTGATGTTGCGGTTCATGACGTCTTCCACCAGCTGGTTTTCCACGCGCATGCGGGCCCAGTTGGTGGCGAACGCGAACAGTGTCGTCAGGCAGAAGCCCAACAACACGAACGAGACGATGATGCGACTGCGCAGGCGCCGCCGATAGGGCGTGCGCCGACGCTCCCCCTTGGTTGCCACCGAATCAGGCTTCCGGGGTGGCGATGCGGTATCCGATGCCATGGCGGGTCTGGATCAGCGGCACTTCGAACGGCTTGTCGACCACCGCACGCAGGCCGTGGATGTGTACGCGCAGGGAGTCCGAATCCGGCAGTTCTTCGCCCCAGACGCGGGTTTCCAGTTCCTGGCGGGTCACCACCGCCGGAGCGGCCTCCATCAGCGCCTGCAGGATCTTCAACGCAGTCGGGTTGAGCTGCAGCAGCTTGCCCTGGCGGCGCACTTCCAGCGTGTCGAGGTTGTACTCCAGGTCGCCGGTTTCCAGCACGCGGGTCTGCACGCCCTTGCCGCGGCGCGACAGGGCATTGAGGCGGACTTCCACTTCCTGCAGGGCGAACGGCTTGATCAGGTAGTCATCTGCACCCGAATCAAAACCCGCCAGCTTGTTGTCCAGCGAATCGCGCGCGGTCAGCATCAGCACCGGGGTCTGCTTGCGCGCTTCATTGCGAAGCTTGCGGCAGACTTCGATGCCGTCCATGCCCGGCAGGTTGAGATCCAGCACGATCGCGTCGAATTCGTGCACCACGGCCAGGTGCAACCCGGTCACGCCGTCGGCAGCGAAGTCCACCGTGTGGCCCCGGTCCTCGAGGTAATCGCCAAGGTTGGCTGCGATGTCGCTGTTGTCTTCGATTACGAGAATACGCACTGGGACCTCTGATTCATTAAGGGTCGTCGGGGGATGCCAACGCGCTCAGGATGCTCTCGAGCGGGTGGACGCGACGTCTACCCGCTGAACGATACAGGTTGCAGTCTTAACATTTCGTGCGCGCCACTTACAGCCCCCCTGACGGATTCAGATTGTTGAGAGACTGGCTGTCGCGCATCGTCTTGCGGGCAGCTTCCAGGGCCTCGCGCCGCTGCGCCACCGTCATGCATACCCGCTGCGCCATGTTGCTGCCCGTAGAGCGCTCGCGACGGCACACCATGCGGCTGTCGGCGTGGGCCTGTGTGAGGATCGTATTGACCCTGTCCTGATCGTTGAAGATCTCGACACGCGCTTGCGGGCTCAGTTCTTCCACCCGCTGATGGTCCCCCATCTTGAGCCGAATGCGCCCCAGCGCCTGCTGCACGGTGCTCTTCTGCTCCATGCTGATCTCAGAGTAATTGTCTGAACTCATCGCTTTTTCGATAGCGGCGATCTGCTCGGCCACCGGCGCGGTTGAGTCAAGTTTGACCTCGGCGTCCTTGTCGACGCGGGCATGTGCCGTAAACGCCAAGGTCATTGCCAGGCTCAAGGCCAGGCCAAGCGTGGTCATGCTATGCATCGTGCTTGCCTCCTGTCGTCCATGAAGAATCCCCGACTCTACGGCCCGGCAGGCAAGCCCACAAGGGACCACCGGCAGGATCACCAATAGCCGTCGGTCAGCGCCCTGCGGGCGGCGGCGAGAGCGTCCTGTAGCTGCGCTGGTCGTTGAGCAGCGCCTTGCCTTTTTCCTCGATCCTGCGGCGTTCGGCCACGCTCAGGCAGCGGCTCTTGGGCATGTTGCTGCCGGTGGTGCGGGTGTGCTGGCAGACCAGGCGGCTGTCCGCATGGGCGCGGATAAGGATGGTGTTGATCCGCTCCTGGTCGTTGAAGACCTCGTTCTGCACCGTCGGCGGCAGTTCCTGCGCCGTCTGCCGGTCGCCCATGCGAAGGGTGATGCGCTCCAGCGACTGCCGGACCTGGGCACGGTCATCGGCTGAAATCTCGGCGTACTCGCCGTTGTCCAGCGCCTTTTCGATCTGGCGCACCTGCTCGGCCACCGGGGCCTGCCGATCCATCTGGACCACGGGTTTTTCCGATGCGGCCTGGGCGGCCGCAGACAGGCCCAGCAACATCGCAACCATGGTGATGCGGTACATCGCCAACCTCCCGATCCATCCCGGAACGAAGGCCCAACTCTACGAGTCGCCCCGCCCCGCCACAAGGGACCTTTGACCGGGGTCCACCACGGCCGGGCCGGACATAAAAATGGCCCAGGCGGTCTACCCGCCTGGGCCTGAAGTCGTATCCCGATTACCGATCCTGCTGAGAGGCAGAGCTGCGGTTGGCTGAAGCGTACGCCGGGCCCGATTAAAGGCGTGTTAAATCCGGCGGCGATCCTTCAGGAAAATTTCAAACCCTTGATAATCAATGCTTTTTAATCTTCTCGACGTGGGCAATGATGCGCGACGCCACGTCCACCTGGCAGGCCGCTTCGATGCCTTCCAGGCCCGGCGTGGAGTTGACCTCCAGCACCAGCGGGCCGCGCTCGGAGCGGATCAGATCGACCCCGCACACCGACAGGCCCAGCGCCTTGGCCGAGCGCACCGCCATCTGCTGTTCAGCCCGGCTGGCCTTGGCCGGCACTGCGGTGCCACCGGCATGCAGGTTGGAGCGGAAGTCCCCTTCCGGTGCCTGCCGCTGCATGGAGGCCACCACCTGGTCGCCCACCACGAAGCAGCGCAGGTCCGCGCCCTTGGCCTCGCCGATGAACTCCTGCATGAGGAAGTTGGCGTACAGGCCGCGCAGGGCCTCGACGATGCCGCGCGAGGCGCTGGCCTTCTCGGTCAGGATGACGCCGCGGCCCTGGGTGCCCTCGTTGAGTTTCACCACGTGCGGCGGCGGGCCGAGCATCGACAGCAGGTCGACCGTATCGTCCGGGTTGTCGCCGAACACCGTCACCGGCATGTCGATGCCCTTGGCCGCCAGCAGCTGGTGCGCGCGCAGCTTGTCGCGCGAGCGCAGGATCGCGTCGGACGGATTGGGGGTGCGCGCGCCCATCAGTTCGAACTGGCGCAGCACGGCGGTGCCGTAGCGGGTGATGGAGGCACCGATGCGCGGGATGACCACGTCCACGCCGGTCATCGGCCGACCCTTGTAGTGCATGGAAAAGCCATCGGCGGCGATGCGCATGTAGCAGCGCAGCGGGTCGAGGATGCGGACGGTGTGGCCACGTGCACGGGCCGCCTCGACCAGCCGACGGGTGGAGTACAGCGAGCTGTTGCGGGACAGGATGGCGAGCTTCATCGCGGTGGCAGTGGACGGCAGGCGCGCAGCATAGCGCGGCGGCGTTGCGGCGGGATGATGCTGCCCACACAGGCCTGTCGACGCGCCTTCAGTCGCTGTCCTCCGCACCTGCGGCGCAGCCCCGCGCGGCTTCACCCAGCGCTGCCACGCAGGCCATCTGCAGGGTCGAACCACTGAAGGCTTCGCGGTAGATCTGTTCGATCAGCTGCGCAGCACGCGGGCCACCGGCCCGACCCAGCGCGCGCACCGCTTCGAGCTGCTTGTTTGAGCCGGTGCCGGCCGACAGGAAGATCTCATGCAGCAGGGCGACGACGTCCTTGTGGTTCTTCATGCTTCGGGTTTCCCTTGACGATGAAGAACGCTAGCGGGCCGCTGGCCCCGCCCGCCATGAGGATTGTTGAAACCCTCACCCTCGGCCGATAAAAAAAACCGGCAACGGCGCAGCCGTTACCGGGGTTGGAAGCTGGAGCGGGCGAAGGGAATCGAACCCTCGTCAGTAGCTTGGGAAGCTACAGCTCTACCATTGAGCTACGCCCGCATTGCAGGGTGAAAGTCTATGCGGAGCGGACGGTGTTGGGCAATGGGGTCAGAGCCCTTTCCTGGCGGAAAGGGATCCGACCCCGACCTGGATCAGAAGCTGCCGCTGAAGTTGGCGAACAGCGTCGCGTCCTGCGCACGCTTCTGCAGGGTGGTGGCGCTCAGGCCGATGTTGCTCTGCAGGCCGAACAGCTGCATGCGCGCGCCGAAGATGGCGGTTGCATAGTTCTTGTCGAAGTCCATGCCCGGCACGCGGTACATGCCCACGTCCGGCAGGCTCTGCACCCAGGCGCTGGCCTGCTTGGTGTCCTCGAACTCGTGGTCGTAGGTCACCTGCACGTACGGCTTGACGGCGCCGCCATCGAAGCGGGCCTGCCAGCCGATGCGGCCGACGGTGGAATCGACATCCTGCTTGCCGTAGCCCAGCGCGGTAGCCAGGGTGTTGGCATCGGCGGTTTCGGTGTAGCCGTCGATCTTCACCTTCTGCCAGATCACCGAGGCGATCGGGCCGTGGCGGAAGCCGCCTTCGGTGCCGAACTCGTAACCGGCGTTCAGGGCCGCGGTCAGGTTGCTGCCGTCCGGCGAGCCGCCGTGTTCGCGGGTGGCCGGGCCGAGCTGGACCTTGCGGTTCACGTCATAGGACAGCCAGGTGTAGCTGACCTGGCCGTTGACCCAGATGCGGTCGCCGTACCAGCCCGCGAACAGACCGGCGGTGGTGTCCTTCTGGGTGAAGTCGCCACGGTTGTTGCCGAAGTCGGCATTCATCCGGCCGAAGCCGGCGAAGCCGCCGACGACCATGCCGTCACGCGCCCAGTCGACACCGAACAGGCCGGCCGGCGCGAGGCCGTCGTACACATCGGCGTGGTCGTAGCGCTGCATGTCGCCACGCACGCCCCCCCACCAGGACATGCCGTCGGCCGGACGGCCGACCTGGTGCAGGCTGACCTGGTCGGCACGCGAACGGCCGATGGTCTGTGCCGAATGGGTCAGGATCTGCTGCAGGCGCGGGCCTTCCAGGATCGAGATGGCGTACTGGCCGAGCATTTCATGGGCGGCCGAGGTCGGGTGTACGTCATCGGCGAACAGGTAGCTGCTGGCCGCATCCGGACGCACATAGGCCAGCGGACTGCAGGTCAGCGACGAGGCGACCAGGCAGGCGCGGCCGGTGACGTTGCTGAAGCCGTACATGCCCGGGTTGGCGGTGATTTCGCGCAGCAGGGTGTAGGTATCGAGCGGGATGAACTCGATGCCGGCCTGCTTCAGGCCACCGTACAGGGCGTTGTTGTAGGCGGTGGACAGGGCGGTGCCCTGTGCCTGGCCGGCGGCGCCGCGGTCGATGAACCCCGGGGTGATACCGACGTCGGGCAGGTTGGGCACCATCACGTACTGCGCGCCGGCCTGCTTCAGGCTGGTCACGATGCCGATCTGGGTGGTGACCGCTGCGCCGATCACGGCCGGCGCCTGGGCCGGGGCGGTGATCGAGAACAGATCGTTGGCGCCGCCCCACACGGTGTACAGCGCGTTCGGGTCGGCCTTGCCACCGTTGGCGGCCAGGTAGTTGGCATACTGGGTCTTCAGCGACGGCACCGGCACGTTGCCGAACGCCGGCTGGGTCAGGTCGACGCCCACGCGGGCGCCACCGACGGCGTAGTTGTCACCGGTCTGGCCGTTGCCGTTGGGGCTGGCGTTGGTGCCGTAGTAGTCGGCGACGAACTGCGACCACTCCCAGCCCGGGTTGGTGGTGAACTGGCCGGTGACCGGACGCACGTCGGCCGGCAGCAGCGGGCGGTAGTAACCGCTGTCGGTCAGGCTGTCGCCGAAGAACACGGTGCGGGTGAACGGGGATTCGCCTGCCATGGCCGGCAGCGCGGCGAGCGCGATCGCGGCCGCCATCAGGGAGCGGATCGGGCGTTTGCTGAGCAGCATGTAGAAACTCCTGGGGGAAATGTTGGGGATCCAGCGCACACGTACGCCGACGCACGGTGAATGGTTTCACCGTGCCGCCGATTGCTCACGCTGCGCCGCCGCATGAATTGTCGCCTGAACCTGCGCGTACGGGGTGTGCTGGGGGTGGCGTGCGGGCCAGAATGCAACTGTTCCGATCCCGGCGGGCCATCGGCGACAATGCCCCGATGAACATCCATCTCAATGGCGAACCCCGCACCCTGCCCGCTTCGGCGACCCTCCACGACCTGCTCGCCGCCGAGCAGTTGCTGCAGCGCCGGGTGGCGGTGGAAGTGAATGGCGAGATCGTCAGCCGCAGCCGCCATGGCGAGCATGTGCTGGCCGAAGGTGATGTGGTGGAGATCGTGCACGCGTTGGGCGGTGGTTGAGTCAAGGCCCCCGCGCTTCGCTCTCGCCGGGCCATGCCCGGCGGCCTCGCAAGGTGACCCCATCTTCAGGCGGATAAGCGATAATCGCGTCATGAACCTCCCTGTCTCCCCCGATTCGCTGGTGATCGCCGGCAAGACCTACGGCTCGCGGCTGCTTACCGGCACCGGCAAGTTCAAGGATCTGGAAGAAACCCGCCTGGCCACCGAGGCCGCTGGCGCCCAGATCGTCACCGTGGCCATCCGCCGCACCAACATCGGCCAGAACCCGGGCGAACCGAACCTGCTGGACGTGCTGCCGCCGGAACGCTACACCATCCTGCCCAACACCGCCGGCTGCTACACCGCCGAAGACGCCGTGCGCACCTGCCGCCTGGCCCGTGAGCTGCTGGACGGCCACAACCTGACCAAGCTGGAAGTGCTGGGCGACCAGAAGTCGCTGTACCCGGACGTGGTGCAGACGCTCAAGGCCGCCGAGCAGCTGGTCAAGGACGGCTTCGAGGTGATGGTCTACACCTCCGACGACCCGATCCTGGCCAAGCGCCTGGAAGAGATCGGCTGCGCCGCGGTGATGCCGCTGGCCGCGCCGATCGGCTCGGGCCTGGGCATCCAGAACAAGTACAACCTGCTGCAGATCATCGAAGACTCCAAGGTGCCGATCATCGTCGACGCCGGCGTGGGCACCGCTTCCGATGCCGCCATCGCGATGGAACTGGGCTGCGACGGCGTGCTGATGAACACCGCCATTGCCGGTGCGCGCCATCCGGTGCTGATGGCCAGCGCCATGCGCAAGGCCGTCGAAGCCGGGCGCGAGGCCTTCCTGGCCGGCCGCATCCCGCGCAAGCGCTACGCCAGCGCCTCCTCCCCGATTGATGGGCTGATCGGCTGATGACCAATCCTTTTGACAGCGCCGGCTCCAAGGCCCCGCCCAAGCCCTTCACCGTGAGCGAGGGCCGCCGCGAAGTGCGCAGCTTCGTGCTGCGCCAGGGCCGCTTCACCCCCGCCCAGCAGCGCGCGTTCGACGAACGCTGGCCGCGCTTCGGCATCGACTACAACGGCCAGCCGCGCGACCTGGACGCCACCTTCGGCCGTCCGGCGCACAAGGTGCTGGAAATCGGCTTCGGCAATGGTGCGGCCATGCGCTTCGCCGCGCAGCACGATCCGTCGCGCGACTACATCGGCATCGAAGTCCACGCCCCGGGCGTGGGCCGCCTGCTGAACGCGCTGGCCGATGACAACGCCGACCACGTGCGCCTGTACCACCACGATGCCGTGGAAGTGCTGCAGAACGAGATCGCCGACGGTGCGCTGGATGAAGTACGCATCTACTTCCCGGACCCGTGGCACAAGAAGCGCCACAACAAGCGCCGCCTGCTGCAGCCGGCGTTCGCCGCGCTGATCGTGCGCAAACTGCGCCCGGGCGGCCGCCTGCACTGCGCCACCGACTGGGAAGACTACGCCGAGCAGATGTGGGACGTGCTCGACGCCACCGCCGGCCTGGTCAACCGTGCCGGCCCGCGTGGCAGCGTGCCGCGTCCGGACTGGCGCCCGCAGACGCACTTCGAGACCCGCGGCCAGAACCTGGGCCACGGCGTCTGGGACCTGCTGTACGACCGCACCTGACCCACGCACGAGGACGCTGCGCCCCACATGGATACCGCGCTGACGCTGACCAACGACATGAAGCTCGTGCTCGGGCTGGTCGGCTTCACGATGGCGATGTTCCTGTTCGAGCGCATCCGCGCCGACGTGGTCGCGCTGGTGGTGCTGGTGGTGCTCGGTGTCACCGGCCTGATCGCCCCGGAAGAAATCTTCGGTGGCTTCTCGGGTAACGCGGTGATGAGCATCATCGCCACCACCATCCTCGGTGCGGGCCTGGACCGCACCGGGGCGCTGAACCGGCTGGCGGCGTGGCTGCTGCGGCGCGGCCACGGCGTGGAGCAGCGGCTGCTGATGATGACCACGGCCATCGCCGGCCTGAACTCGTCCTTCATGCAGAACCCCTCGGTGATGGCGCTGTACCTGCCGGTGGCCTCGCGCCTGGTCGCGCGGACCGGCCTGACCCTGCAGCGGCTGCTGCTGCCGATCTCGGCGGCGATCGTGATGGGCGGCGCGCTGACCATGGTCGGCAACTCGCCGCTGATCCTGCTGAACGATCTGCTGGCCTCGGCCAACAACAACCTGCCCTCGGGCCTGGCCACCATCGAGCCGCTGCGCATGTTCGCGCCGCTGCCGATCGGCGTGGCTCTGCTGATCGCATCGCTGCTGTACTTCCGCTACTACGGCGACCGCAAGCTGATCGAAGAGGAAAGCCTGGTCAACGACGGGGTGACCCCGGCGCGCACCGAGAGCTACTTCGCCAAGACCTACGGCATCGAAGGCGATGTGTTCGAACTGGTGGTGACCGCTGAAAGCCCGCTGGTGGGCATGACCCTGGGCGAGGCCGAGACCCTGCACGATGCGCCGCTGCTGCTGGCGCTGAAGACCGGCAACGACACCCGCCTGGCGCCACCGGCGGAGATGCGCATCTGGGTGGGCAGCGTACTGGGCGTGATGGGGCCGCGCCAGGAAGTGCACGATTTCGCACAGAACCAGTTCCTGCGCATGTCTTCGCGGCTGAAGCATCTGGGCGACCTGTTCAACCCCAGCCGCGCCGGCATCTCCGAGGCGGTGGTGCCACCGACCTCCAACGTCATCGGCAAGAGCGCGGCCGACCTGCGCCTGCGCAAGGAGCGCGGCATCAGCCTGCTGGCGATCAACCGCGACAAACAGGTGATCCGCGAGGACGTGCGCGACGTGCAGCTGCGCGCCGGCGACATGCTGGTCTTCCACAGCATCTGGACCGACCTGGCGCAGGCCGCCAAGAGCCGCGACTTCGTGGTGGTGACCGACTACCCGACCGGCGAGCAGCGCCCGCACAAGTTCAAGATCGCGATGTCGATCTTCGCCCTGACCATCCTCATCGCGCTGACCAGCAAGCTGCCGGTGGCGCTGACCCTGATGACCGGCGTGGCCGGCATGCTGCTGACCGGCGTGCTGCGCATGGACGAGGCCTATGCCTCGATCAACTGGAAAACGGTGTTCATGATGGCCGGGCTGATTCCGCTCGGCTGGGCGATGGATTCCAGTGGTGCGGCGGCATGGGTGGCCGGCCACACGATCGACAAGCTGCCGACCGGTATTCCACTGTGGGTACTGGAGGTGGCATTGGCGCTGCTGACCACCGCGTTCTCGCTGGTGATCAGCCATGTGGGCGCGACGATCGTGATGGTACCCATCGCGGTGAACCTGGCGCTGGCGGCGGGCGGCAACCCGACGGCGTTCGCGCTGATCGTGGCGCTGTCGGCGTCCAACAACCTGATGACGGCCTCCAATCCGGTGATTTCGATGATCACCGGCCCGGCCAACTACACCCCGCGCGAGATGTGGCGGGTCGGCGGACCGCTGTCGCTGATCTACACGCTGGTCGTGGTGGTGATGATCAACCTGATGTTCTGAGGTTGGGGTGTGTGGCAGGGCTGCGCCCTGCACCTGCAGAAGCCACGTCAACGTCAACCGCCTGCATTCCGTGGGATGGCGGGGCACTGTGGGTTTGCGGGGACGCCGTCAACCCGTCCATGGGGGCTTGGTCGCGGCATCCATGCCGCTCACACCCCGCAAACCCACAGTGCCCCGCCTTCGACAGGTTCCCGCTGCTGATGGTGGGTGCCGACCGTTGGTCGGCAAGGATCTCGCTCTGGTAGCTGTCGACCTTGGTCGACACGGCTTTTGTAGAGTCGAGCCGTGCTCGACTGCTTCTGGCCTCAGGCCAGGTAGACCTGGCCGTCGCGGATGTCGACCGGTACCGCGCGCAGGCGGTCGCCCTTGCAGGGGCCGGCGATGCAGTCGCCGCTGTCCAGGGCAAACGAGGCACCGTGGGCGGCACACACCAGATGGCCCTCGCGGCTCTTCAGGAACTGGCCCGGTGCCCAGTCCAGGCGGCGGCCGGCGTGCGGACAGATGTTCAGGAACGCACGCACCTGCGCGCCGTCGCGGTACAGCACCAGCGATTCGGCATCGCCCTCGACCACCGCTTCGACCTCGGCAAACGCCCCATCGGCAAGGGCATCAAGGGCGATCAGGGCAGCGGCAGCAGTCATGGCGGGAGGCTCTTGCGGAAAACCGGATTGTCGCATGCCCGCTCATATGACTGGCTGCGACATGAATACAAGTCATTGATTAGTAATAAGCAGAGGCTATATTTAACGAGTTTTTCACTCAATGGCAGTGGCGCATCCCGATACTCTGGTTTCGCTGATCCCAGCCCTATCGAGCCGCCATGTTTACTCGCGCTTCCGCCTTCAAACAGTTCCGCACCCTGTTCGCGCCGCGCAAGCCGCGCCACCCGCTGGTGCGCGTTGCCGTGGGCCTGCTCGGCCTGGCGATCCTGGCAGCGATGGTGTTCATCGGCGTGTTCGTGGGTGCGGCGATGATCCTGATCGGCCTGGCGTGGAAGCTGCTGGCCTCGCGCAAGACTGTCGGCGCTCGCCGTGCAGCCGATGCCAACGTCGTCGAAGGCGAATACCGCGTGGTGCGCAAGTCAGCTTTGCCGATGTCGCGCTGATGCGGTCGCCCGCTGACGTGGGCGCCACACCGTTCTAGACTGCATGGGCCTTCCGACTGGAACCCCCCGCATGTCCACTGCCGCTGTTTCCGATGTCATCCCCGCCCCCGTCGTGCCGCGTGTGCCGGTGGTAGGTGGTGGCACGTTCCCGGTCCACCGCATCTACTGCGTCGGCCGCAACTTCGCCGACCATGCGCGTGAGATGGGCGCTGCGGTGCCGGCCGCCGATGACCGCGGCCGCCCGATGTTCTTCTGCAAGCCGGCCGATGCCATCGTCGTCGGCCACGACGATGTGATCCCCTACCCGCCCACCACCAGCAACCTGCACCACGAAGTGGAGCTGGTGGTGGCCATCGGCGTTGACGCGCCGGCCGGCGAACTGGCCGTGGCTGATGCCGACGCGCTGATCTATGGCTATGCCGTGGGCCTGGACCTGACCCGCCGCGACCTGCAGGCCGCCGCCAAGGAAAAGGGCCACCCGTGGGATTCGGCGAAGGGCTTCGATGCCTCCGCGCCGATCAGCGAAATCGTGCATGCCGGCGAAGTGGGCGACCTGGCCGCGTTGAACCTGTCGCTGGAAGTGAACGGCGAAGTGCGCCAGCAGTCGCTGCTCGACCAGATGATCTGGAACGTACCGGAAATCCTGCATGAGCTGTCCAAGCTATGGCAGCTGCGCGCCGGCGACCTGGTCTTCATGGGCACCCCGTCGGGCGTGGCCGCATTGAAGCCGGGCGACCGTTTCAGTGCTCGACTGGAAAACGTGGCCGAACGCCACGGCGTCATCGCAGGCTGACATCGGCTGCGTTAACCTGCGCTCGAACCCTCGCCCTCAGGAGAAGAACAAGAATGGGAATGCTCACCGAGTTCAAGGAATTCGCGATGCGTGGCAACGTCATCGACCTCGCCGTCGGCGTGGTCATTGGCGCGGCCTTTGGCAAGATCGTCACCGCCTTGGTGGAGAAGATCATCATGCCGCCGATGGGCATGCTGATCGGCAAGGTGGATTTCTCCGATCTGGCCTGGACGTTGGCGCCTGCACGTGTCGGCGCCGACGGCACCGAGATCCCCGCTGTGGTCATCGGCTACGGTGATTTCCTCAACACGCTGGTGCAGTTCATCATCGTGGCGTTCGCCATCTTCATGGTGATCAAGGTGATCAACCGCCTGTCGCGCAAGAAGGACGCCGCCCCGGCCGCACCGAAGGAAGAAGTGGTGCTGCTGCGCGAGATCCGCGACAGCCTGAAGAAGTAACGCGCCGGGCGCCATCGCGCGCCCCGCGTACCTGTAGAGTCGAGCCGTGCTCGACTTCGCTGGCCCGTAGAGTCGAGCTTGCTCGACTGCTCTCGAAAGGCAGTCGAGCATGGCTCGACTCTACAGGTACGTGCGCTTTGCCGGTCATGGCCGGAAAACAGCGTTCGCCACCACCGTGACCTCCCACCCATGCGCGGCACTGAACGACTGTTAAGCTCCAAGGCTGATTCCCTTCCCGGAGCTGTCCATGCGTCGCCGCGTCCTTGCCATCGCATCCTCCCTCGCCCTGCTGGCCGCACCGGCCTTTGCGGCGCCGCGCACCACCACCCTGCCCCCGGCCTCGCTGGCTACGGCCGCGCAGCTGCGCGACCAGGCACTGGCCGATGACACCGGCTGGAAGGTGGTGGAATCGCTGACGACCGAGATCGGCCCGCGCATCGCCGGCGGCGAAGCCGATGCCCGTGCCGTGGCCTGGGCCGAAGCCAAGTTCAAGGCACTCGGCTTCGACAAGGTATGGAAGGAACCGGTGACCTTTCCCAAGTGGGAACGTCGCAGTGAACGCGCCGCCGTGACCGGCAAGCACCAGCAGCCGCTGCAGATCACCGCGCTGGGCGGCAGCCCGGGCGGCAGCGTCGAAGCCGAAGTCGTGCGCTTTGCCGACCTCGCCGCGCTGCAGGCTGCTCCGGAAGGCTCGCTGAAGGGCAAGATCGCCTTCGTCGATTACCAGATGCTGCCGTACCGCGATGGCCGTGATTACGGCCGTGGCGGCGCGATCCGCAGCAAGGGCCCGTCCGAGGCGATCCGCAAGGGCGCGGTCGGCTTTCTGATGCGCTCGGCCGGCACCGATTCGCACCGCGTGCCGCACACTGGCATCACCCGTTACGACGACGGCCTGACCCCGGTGCCGTCGGCCGCCCTGTCGGTACCCGATGCCGACCAGCTGGCGCGCCTGGTGGCGCGCGGCAGCACCACCGTGAAGGTGACCCTGGACTGCGGCTGGGATGGCACTGCCACCTCTTACAACGTCATCGGTGAAATCACCGGGCACAGCCTGCCGAAGGAAGTGGTGGTGATCGGTGGTCACCTCGATTCCTGGGACCTGGGCACCGGCGCCATCGATGACGGCGCGGGCGTGGGCATCACCATGGCCGCCGGCCACCTGATCGGCCAGCTCAAGCAGGCGCCCAAGCGCACCATCCGCGTGGTCGCCTTCGCCAACGAGGAACAGGGCCTGTACGGCGGCAAGGCCTATGCCGAAGCCCATGCCAAGGACGTGGCGCGCCACCAGCTGGCCGCCGAGAGCGATTTCGGTGCCGGCCGCATCTACGCGTTCAACACCGGCTCGCCGAACCCGGAAGGTTCGCGTGAGGCCACTGCGCAGATTGCTGAAGTGATGAAGCCGCTGGGAATCGAGTACATGGCCGACAAGGGCGGCCCGGGCCCGGACGTCGGCCCGCTGGCAGCCAAGGGCGGCGCGTGGGCATGGCTGGCGCAGGACGGCTCGGACTACTTCGACCTGCACCACACCGCTGACGACACCCTGGACAAGATCGACCCGAAGGCGCTGGCGCAGAACGTGGCTGCCTACACCGTGTTCGCCTACCTGGCCGCCGAGGCTGATGGCAACTTCGGCAGCGAAGCGAAGGCGACCACGCCGCCGAACGAGTGATGCGGTGATGTGATGGGGTCAGAGCCCTCGCCCTTGGCGAGGGCTCTGACCCCGATCCGGCAACTCAACCGCGGCGGCTGGCCCACTGTGCCAGCAGCACCGCCGTCGCCGAGGCGACGTTCAGGCTTTCCACCGCGCCGCTGCCGGGGATGGAGACCTGCTGGTCGCACTGGCTGGCCAGCGCGCGGTCCATGCCCTCGCTCTCGGCACCCATCACATACACCAGGCGCGCCGGCAGCTCGGCACGGAACACGTCCTGGCCACCCTCGACCAGGGTCGCGGCCAGGCCGAAGCCCGCCGCGCGCAGCTGCGCCATGGCGGTCGCGTCATCGGGCAGCTGCACCAGCGGCAGCGCCTCGGCGCCACCTTCGGCCACGCGTGCGGCGGCACCGGACAGGGCCAGCGTGCTGCCGGCCGGCAGCAGCAAGGCCTTCGCGCCAAAGTGCGCAGCCGAACGCAGGATCGCGCCCAGGTTGTGCGGGTTGCCCACGCCATCCAGCCACAGCGCCAATGCCGGGCCATCGTCCACCTGCTGCAGCCACTGTGCCAGCGGCAGCACCGGCGCACGCACCACATCGGCGACCACGCCTTCGTGGTGGGTGGTGCCGGCCAGCTTGTTCAGATCGCCGTCCTCCACCACGCGGTAGCCCACGCGGTTGGCCACGCACCACTTCAGCAACGGCTGCAGGCGCGGAATGCGCGCCTCCAGCAGGTACAGCTTGCGCAGTGCCTGCGGGCGCGCTTCGAAGGCGGCCAGCACGGCGTTCAGGCCGAACAGGCGCAGCTCATCGTTGCCGCCGCGCCCGCCACCGCCACCGCCCGTTGCCGGCACCTCCGGACGCGGCAACGGCGTTGCGCGCGGCGGACGGGCGGACGGGCGGCGGTTGTTCCAAGGGTTGTTCACTTACACACTCTCCTGCTTGCGCTGGCGCCAGAAATCCGCGTTCTTGATGCCCAGGGCATCAGGGTCGAACGTCGGATCCAAGCCCAGCTTCTTCTGTCGTTCGTAGTCACGCAGGGCCAGCATGGCCGGCTTCTGGATGATGAGGATGGCGATGATGTTCAGCCAGGCCATCAGGCCCACGCCGATGTCACCCAGCGCCCAGGCCAGGGTGGCGTTGTGGAAGGCGCCGAACACGACCATGGCCAGGATGCCCAGGCGCAGCACCAGCACGGTCAGCGGGCGCTTCTTGTTCTGGTTAACGTAGGTCAGGTTGGTTTCGGCCATGTAGTAATAGGCCATGATGGTGGTGAAGGCGAAGAAGAAGATGGCGATCGAGACGAACGCTGCGCCCCAGCCCGGCAGCACCGCTTCCACGCCCGCCTGCGCATAGCCGGCGCCTTCCGGAATACCGGCCAGGCCCTGGAAGATCGGGGCGGCGCCTTCCACCGGCGAATAGACGTTGTAGGTGCCGCTGGCCAGGATCAGGAACGCAGTGGCAGTGCACACCATCATGGTGTCGAAGTAGATGGCGAACGCCTGTACATAGCCCTGCTTGGCCGGGTGCGAGACCTCGGACGCCGCGGCGGCGTGCGGGCCGGAACCCTGGCCGGCTTCGTTGGCGTAGATGCCGCGCTTGATGCCCCACTCCACCGCCAGGCCCATCATCGCGCCGAACGCAGCATGGGTGCCGAACGCGCTGTCGAAGATGATGCCGAACATTTCCGGCACGCGGTCGTAGTTGATGATCATGATGACGATGGCCATCAGGATGAAGGCGGCCGCCATGAACGGCACCACCACTTCGGCGAAGTTGGCGATGCGCTTGACGCCACCGAAGATGACCACGCCCAGCAGCAGGGCCACGGCGATGCCGATGCCCAGCTTCAACGTTTCGACCGCGCTCATTCCCAGCATCTGGCCGTCCAGCGGGCCGCACACGGCTGTGCCGCGGCAGGCGTTGATGACGCTGTCAGCGATGGCATTGGCCTGCACGCCCGGCATCAGGAAACCGGCGGCGATGATCGTGGCGATGGCGAAGGCCAGCGCGTACCACTTCAGGCCCATGGCCTTTTCGATGTAGTACGCCGGGCCACCGCGGTAGCGGCCTTCGGCATCCTTGGTCTTGTAGATCTGCGCCAGGGTGCATTCCACGTACGAGGTGGACGCGCCAAGGAAGCCCATCACCCACATCCAGAAGATGGCGCCCGGGCCACCGAAGGCGATGGCGGTGGCCACGCCCGCGATGTTGCCGATGCCCATGCGGCCGGCCATCGACATGGCCAGGGCCTGGAAGGAGGACACGCCGGCGTCGGACTTCTCGCCCTTGACGGTGAGGCGGCACATCTCGAAGAAGCCGCGGAGCTGCATGAAGCGGGTACGCAGGCTGAAGAACAGGCCGGCGCCCAGGCACACGGCGATGAGGGCCTTGCTCCAGATGATGCTGTTGATGAAATGTACGGTTGCTTCCACGCGCGCTCTCTCCAGTCGGCGGGTTGTGAGGACGTCCCGTC
The DNA here is from genome assembly GCF_024499815.1 of Stenotrophomonas testudinis. NCBI lineage: Bacteria > Pseudomonadati > Pseudomonadota > Gammaproteobacteria > Lysobacterales > Lysobacteraceae > Stenotrophomonas > Stenotrophomonas testudinis. The sequence goes on from NZ_JAMOKY010000001.1 coordinate 36,394, forward strand.
GGCTGGAAGGGACGGAACCGATTCTCCCTGATCGAAGGTCGCTGCGGTAGCGCTGTTTTGCAGAGCCGAGCCCGTGCTCGGCTTGGGCCCCCGAGGACAGCCGAGCATGGGCTCGGCTCTACAGCGACCAGCCTGCGCGCTCAGGGCAGCTGCCTGCGTACCCGGGCGAAGCGGCGCAGGTCGTGCAGGGCGCCGCGCTTGTAGACGGCGCAGCGGGCAGTGCCCTCTTCGGCAAACCCATTGGCCAGCAGCACGCGGGCCGAGCCTTCGTTGAAATCCAGCACCTCGGCCTGCAGCCTGAACAGGCGCAGCTCGTCCATCACCCAGGGGGCGAACAGGGACACGACGCGGGTCATCACGCCCTGCCCCCAGTGCGCCTGGCCCAGCCAGTAGCCCAGTTCGGCGGTATGGCCGCGCTCGGCCGTGCCTGGCTGCGCGCCGATGCTGCCGCAGGCGTGGCCGTCGATCTCGATGGCCAGGTTGAGGGTGCCCGGAGCGAGTACGCGGCCGGCCAGGAAGGCCTCGCCGTCATCACGGGTGTACGGGTATGGGAAGCGGTCGCGCAGGCCACGCGAGACGGCGGGATCGTTGGCGTGGTGCAGCAGCGATTCGAGGTCGTCGGCGTGCCAGGGGCGCAGAATGAAACCTTTGCCCTGCAGGCGTGGGGTCAGAGCCCTTTCCCCTTGGAAAAGGGATCCAACCCCGTCGGCGTGCCGGTCATGCATGGCCGCCGACCGAGGGCGATTCGGCTTCCTGCTTCTCCAGTTCGCGCTTCACCGCTTCCGGAGAACGGGTGTACGGCGCCAGGCGCGCGTAGAACGCCGGCACCACGAACAGCGACAGGAACGTGGACAGGGTGACGCCGAAGATGATAACGATGCCGATGGTGCCGCGGCTGGCCGAACCGGGGCCGCCGGCTACCACCAGCGGGATGGCGCCGACCACGGTGGCGATCGAGGTCATCAGGATCGGACGCAGGCGGACCACGGCCGATTCGATGATGGCCGCGCGTACGGTGCGCCCGTCATCGCGCAGCTGGTTGGCGAACTCGACGATCAGGATGCCGTTCTTGGCCGCCAGGCCGACCAGCATCACGATGCCGATCTGGCTGAACAGGTTCACTGTGCCGCCGCTCACCCACAGGCCGACCAGCGCGCCGAGCACGCCCAGCGGCACGGTCAGCATGATGGTGAGCGGGTGGATGAAGCTTTCGAACTGCGCGGCCAGCACCAGGTAGACCACCAGCAGGGCCATGGCGAAGGTCAGCAGCACCGCGCCGCCCGCGCTCTGGAACTCGCGCGACTCGCCCTTCCAGTTGATCTGCGCGTACTGCGGCAGCTCCTCGCGGGTGACCTGCTGCGCCCAGGCGATGGCCTCGCCCAGCGGATAGCCGGGGGCCAGGCCGGCGCTGATGGTGATCGAGCGCAGGCGGTTGAAGCGGTTCAGGGTGCCAGCCTCGGCCACTTCGCTGAGGGTGACCAGGTTGGACAGCGGCACCAGTTCGCCGGAGTTGGCGCGCACGCGGATGGCGGCCAGGTCGGCCGGGCTGGCGCGGCCATCGCGGCCGGCCTGCACCAGCACGTCGTACTCCTCGCCGTTGTCGACGAAGGTGGTGACGCGGCGCGAGCCCATCATGGTTTCCAGCGCGGAGCCAATCGCGGTGACCGGCACGCCGAGGTCGGCCGCACGCTGGCGGTCGATGTTCACGCGCATCTGCGGGCGGGTTTCCTTGTAGTCCGAATCGGGGCCGACCAGGCCCGGATTGTCGGCCATGCGCAGCAGGATGCGGTCACGCCACTGCGCGATCTCGGCATATTCCGGGCCACCCAGCACGATCTGGAACGGCTGGCCGCCGCTGCGCACCAGGCCGCCACCGACCTGGGTACGCACGCGCACGCCGCGCAGGGTATCCAGTTCCTTCTGCAGGTCGTTGGCCACGTCCACGGTGTTTTCGGTGCGCTGGCGCCACGGCTGCAGGAACACGCTGACGCGGCCGGTGTGCATTTCCTCGCTCGCGCCAAAACCGCCGGGCACGCGCGGGTTGGCGCGGGCGATGGTCTTGTCGGCGCCCACGTGCGGGGCCAGCAGCGCTTCGACCTGCTGCACCTGCTGCACGGTGTAGTCGTAGCCGGCGCCTTCCGGGCCGTCGATCATGATCTGGAACGAACCGCGGTCCTCGGCCGGGGCCAGCTCGGACGGCAGGATCTTCAGCAGGCCCCAGCTGGCGGCCAGCGCCAGCGCCATCACCACCAGGTAGATCCACAAGCGGTCGACATGATGATCGAGCACGCGGCCGTAGCCGGACGCCAGGCGTTCCAGGTTGCGGTTGATGACGCCATACAGGCCGCGCGGCGCGTGCCCGGTGTGCGGCTTGAGCAGCTTGGAAGCCATCATCGGGGTCAGCGTCAGCGCGACGAACGCCGACAACGCCACCGCTGCGGCCAGCGCCACGGCCAGTTCGCGGAACAGGCGGCCGGTGTTGCCTTCCAGGAAACCGACCGGCAGGAACACCGCCACCAGCACGGCGGTGGTGGCGATGACCGCAAAGGCGACCTGGGTGGTGCCGCGCTTGGAGGCGACCAGCGGCGGTTCGCCCAGGTCGATGCGGCGCTGCACGTTTTCCACGACCACGATCGCGTCATCCACCACCAGGCCGATACACAGCACCAGGGCCAGCAGGGTCAGCAGGTTGATCGAGAAACCAAAGGCGTACAGCGCGATGAAGGCTGCGACCAGGCAGACCGGCACGGTCACTGCGGGAATCAGTGCCGCGCGGAAGCTGCCCAGGAACAGCCAGATGACCGCCAGCACCAGCAGCATCGCTTCGACGAGGGTTGCGTAGACGCGGTCAACCGCCGCTTCGATGAAGGTGGTGTTGTCGAAGGTGACCACGATCTGCGTGCCTTCGGGCAGCGTCGCGGCGATCTTTTCTGCTTCAGCGCGCGCGGCGCGGGCCACGTCCAGCGAATTGGCGGTGGAGGTCTTGACGATGCCCAGGCCGACGCCGGGTTCACCGTTGCTGCGGAAGTACGCGCGGCGTTCGGCCGACGCCAGTTCGATCTTGGCCACGTCGCCCATGCGCACCACGTAGCCATCGCTGCCCTTGCCGAGCGGGATGGTGGCGAAATCCTCGGGCTTCACGTAGTTGCGCTCGACGCGCAGGGTGAAGTCACGGTCGGTCGATTCGATGCGGCCAGCCGGCAGTTCCACGTTCTCGTTGCGCAGCGCGGTTTCCACGTCGCCGGTGGTCAGGCCGCGCGCGGCCAGCTGGTCGCGGTCCAGCCAGATGCGCATCGCATAGCGCTGGCGGCCACCGATGCGGACCTGGGCCACGCCGTCCAGGCTGGAGAAGCGGTCGACCACGTAGCGGTCGGCGTAGTCGCTCAGTTCCAGCGTGTCCATCGTGGTGGAGGACATGTTGAACCAGATGATCGGATCGGCATCGCTTTCGACCTTGGCGATTTCCGGCGGACGCGCCTCTTCAGGCATGCGGTCGGCCACGCGGCTGACCGCGTCGCGCACGTCGTTGGCGGCTGCTTCGATATCGCGGTTGGAGGTGAATTCGATGCTGACCTGCGAGCGCCCGTTGCTGCTGCGCGCGTTGATCGTGTCGATGCCCTCGATGCCGGCCAGCGCATCTTCCAGCACCTGGGTGACGCGGCTTTCGATGACCGCCGCCGAAGCACCGGTGTAGTCCACCGACACCGAGACGATGGGCGGATCGATGGCCGGCAGCTCACGCAGGGTCAGGCGGGTGAAGGACATGATGCCCAGCACCACCAGCAGCAGGCTCATCACCACGGCAAACACCGGCCGCTGGATGGAAATGTCCGACAGTTTCATCCGCCGTTGCCCTCGGCCGGTGCAGGTGCCGCAGCCGGCGCCTTGGCCGGTGCGGTGCCGCTGGCGGGTGCAGCATCCGTGGCGGCGACCTTCAGGCCGGCGCGCAGCTTGCCGGTGCCGTCGACGACGATGCGCTCGCCGCCCTGCAGGCCTTGGCGGATCTCGACTACGCCGGCACGACGCGCGCCGGTGGTCACATCAACGCGTTCGACAGTGTCGTCGGCCTTGATGCGGTAGATGAAGGTATCGCGGCCGACCTGCACCACGGCAATTTCCGGCACCACCAGCGCCGGGCGCTCGGGGCGGAACAGGCGCACGTCCAGCAGCATGCCCGGGCGCAGTGCGTGGTCGGCGTTGGCGAAGTCGGCGCGCACGGTCACCGCACGCGTGGCCGGATCGACGCGTGCATCGATGGTGGTCACTTCGCCTTCGAAGGTGCGGCCCGGCCAGGCGACGCTGGTCGCGCTGACCTTGTCGCCGTTGGAGAGCGCGGTCATTTCCACTTCCGGCACCTGGAAATCGACGTGCATGCGCTCGATGTCATCGAGGGTGGCGATGACCGTGGTCGGGGTCAGCAGCGTGCCCGGGCTGATCTGGCGGATGCCGAGCACGCCGGCGAACGGTGCGCGCACGCGGCGGTCACCGATGTCCGCCTGCATCTGCGCAACGCGCGCTTCGGCAGCGTCGCGGATCGACTTCTGGGTATCGAGGGTGGCGCTGGAGACCAGGCGCTGGGAGGCCAGCTCGCGCTGCCGCTTGTACAACTGGTCGGCTTCGTGGAAGGTCGCCTGCGCCTGCACCAGCGCCGCCTCCTGGGCCTGCCCGCGCAGAGTCACGATGGGCGCACCGGCGGCGACCTGCTGGCCGCTTTCGAAGTGCACGCGGTCGACGATCTCGCTGACCTTGGCGGTGACGCTGATGGATTCACGGGCCTTGGCCGTGCCCAGCGCCTGCAGGGTGTCGTTCCACTGCGAGGGCTGCACGACCTGGGCGGTGACCGGCACCGCTTCGCCCTGCCGACGCGCGGCGGCCTCCTGTTTGCCTGCGCACCCGGCCAGGACGGCCAGGCTGAGGCCAAGGGCCAGGGTCGAAGCAATACGAGCCAACATGAAAGGTCCTGGTTGTTGCATGGCCGCCGAGTGTAGGCAAGCGCCTGCCAAAGCGGTATGTGCCAAGCGTTTACCGGCGTGGAACCGGCGCTGCGGTGGCGCCGTCAACCCGTTCCATGCGAGGCTCGGGGGCGCAATGTCGGCGTATGTCGGGATGTATCCGGCCGCACTTTATCGTGCGTTGTCATCGTACAGTCGAGGCTGCTTGGCAGAGGGCGCCAGGCGGGGGTCGGCCCTGGCGGGGTCCGGCCCTGTTTTTTTTTGCCGGCAGGGCTTGCAGCCCTGCACCTGCTTCGAGCCAAGGCAACGTCAACTTCAAAAGCCGGCATTCCGTGGGTTGGCGGGGTGGGTGCGATTGAGGGGGACGCTGCAAGTACGTCCATGTAAGCTCGATCGCCGCATCCATGCGGCTCACGCCCCTCAACCGGACCCACCCCGCCTTCGACAGTTTTCCGCGATCTGCCGGAACGGCACGGGGTCGGATCCCGTTGCTCCGCAACGGGCTCTGACCCCAGATGAATTTCGATATCTGACAGATGTGCCGACCAACGGTCGGCACCTACCAACAGCCGCACAGTCGCAGTTACCAACAGCCGCATGAACCTGTCGAAGGTGGGGCGGTGCCGGATTGCGGGGTGTCCGCCGCATGGATGCGACGGCCAAGCCTACAGGAACGTACTTGCGGCGTCCCCGCAATCCGACACCGCCCCGCCAACCCACGGATAGCCCGCTTTTGACGTTGACGCTGACGTTGCATTGAGCAGGTGCAGGGCTGCAAGCCCTGCCGAAAACCCACCCCTCAAACCGTGATGGTCTGGGTCAGCGACTCCCACGTCGGCGGCACCGGCCACGCGGCCGCCTGGTTGCCATCCAGCACCCGCCGCAGGTCGCGCGGATCAATCTGCGGTGCCAGCACATGCACCAGCTCCAGCGCGTAATCGCGCAGCACCCGATCGCGCGGCAGCACCGCCCACGCAATGCACTCGGTGATCGGCTCCGGCGCCGGCCACGCGCGCAGGTCTTCGTCGCTGGCACTCACGGCCATCTCGGCCAGCAGGCCCACGCCGAGGCCGGTGCGCACATAGGTCTTGATCAGGTCCGCATCCAGCGCCGTCAGCGCCAGGTCAGGCACCAGCCCGTTGGCCGCGAAGGCGCGCTGCAGCGAGGAATTGGGGCGGGTGGAGGATTCGTAGCTGATCAGCGGCTGGCGGGACAGCGCGGCCAGGTCCGGCGCGCGGCCGGCACGGTCCAGCGGGTGGCCCTTGGGCACCACCACCAGCCGGCGCCAGCGGAACAGCGGAACGGCGATGCCATCGGTCGGTTCGCCACCGGCCGTGCTGATGATCGCGATGTCGGCATCCCCCTGGTTCAGGCGGTCCAGCGCATCGGCCTCACCGGCCTGCTGCAGGTGCACGCTCACCTGTGGGTAGGCCTGCTTGATCGCCGCCACCGCCGGCGGCAGCACGAAGCGCGCCTGGGTGTGGGTGGTGGTCAGGATCAGCTGACCCTGGCTTTCGCGCCGCTGGTTGGCGGCATAGGTGCGGATGTTGTTGGCCTCGGCCAGCACCGCGCGCGCGCGGGAGATCACTTCGGTACCGGCCGGGGTGACCGATTCCAGGCTGCGCCCCTTGCGCACGAACAGCAGGAAACCCAGCTCGTCCTCCAGCTGCTTGAGCTGCTTGGACAAGCCAGGCTGGGTGGCGTGCACGCGCGAGGCCGCAAGCGTGATGTTCATCTCAGCGTCGGCGATGGCGACCAGGTAGCGCAGCTGGGTAAGCGTCATGGCGGGCGGGGGCGCGGGGGGCGGAGGTCCACTCTAGGGTCTATTGCCATCACCAGCTTATAACCAAACGTTTTTTAAGAAAGGTATCTGGTCATTTCCGGGCGTCATAAGCCGGCGCTACGGTCAGCCGGCAGCCGCTGGCCTGAACGGCCAGCCTCCCCCCTTCCGCCCGCCGGCCCCCGGCGCGGCCCGCTTCCGGAGCGCTTCCATGGCCCTGTACGACTCCATCCTCGACACCATCGGCAACACCCCCATCGTCAAACTGCAGCGCCTGGCCCCGCAGGGCGTCACCGTGTACGCCAAGGTCGAGTCGTTCAACCCGGGCGGCTCGGTGAAGGACCGCCTGGCGCTGGCCATCATCCTCGACGCCGAGGAACGCGGCCTGCTCAAGCCCGGCGACACGATCGTAGAGGCCACTTCGGGCAACACCGGCGTGGCCCTGGCAATGGTCGCCGCCGCGCGCGGCTACAAGTTCGTGGCCACCATGGTCGAGACCTTCTCGGTGGAGCGCCGCAAGCTGATGCGCGCCTATGGCGCCAAGGTGATCCTGACCCCGGCCGCCGAGCGTGGCAGCGGCATGGTGCGCAGGGCGCGCGAGCTGGCCGAAGAGCACGGCTGGTTCCTGGCCAGCCAGTTCGCCAACCCGGCCAACCCGGCCTACCACCGCAACACCACGGCGGCGGAGATCCTGCGCGACTTCGCCGGCAAGCGCCTGGACTACTTCGTCAGCGGCTGGGGCACCGGCGGGACCCTCACCGGCGTCGGCGAGGTATTGAAGGTCGCCCGCCCGCAGACCCGCATTGTCGCAACCGAACCGGCGGGCGCCGCCCTGCTGAAGGGCGATGACTGGAAGCCGCACAAGATCCAAGGCTGGACCCCGGACTTCGTGCCGGACGTGCTCAACCGCGACGTGGTCGATGAACTGCTCACCGTCGAGGACGATCGCGCCATCGCCACCGCGCGCCGCCTGGCGGCGGAGGAAGGCATCTTCGTCGGCATCTCCGCCGGCGCGACGCTCGCCAGCGCGCTGGACGTGGCCGCCCGCGCCGAACCGGGCGCGGTGATCCTGGCGATGCTGCCGGACACTGGTGAACGCTACTTCTCCACGCCGCTGTTCGCCGATGTGAACGAAGGTTCCGACGACGACTGGCTGGCCGGCCTGCCGTAAGCGGCACGGGGTCATCCACCCAAGGTAGCGCCGGGCCATGCCCGGCGTTTCCTTTTCCGGCTGACCTCTTTTTGCTTCAGCCTGCGTGAAGGTTATTGCCCCCATCGTGCATGAAGGCCGTAATCGCAGCGCGTGAGACGGTCATGACGCAGCATGGATGCCCTCTCCACTACGGTGGGTGCAGCCAGCGCGGGCACGGCGCGCAACAACAACAGGCAGGAGACGGACGCATGAAGATCGAAGTGTGGCAGGGCGACATCACGACCCTGGCGGTGGATGCGATCGTCAACGCGGCCAACGAAACCCTGCTCGGCGGTGGCGGTGTGGACGGTGCCATCCATCGTGCAGCCGGCCCAGGATTGCTGGCCGAGTGCGAGCGTCTGCCGGAACTGCGCCCGGGTGTGCGCTGCCCGACCGGCGAAGTCCGCGCCACCGACGCCTATGCATTGCCCGCGCGGCACGTGCTGCATACGGTCGGCCCGGTCTGGCATGACGGCCAACGCGACGAACCCGCCCTGCTGGCGAATTGCTACTGGAAATCGCTGCAGCTGGCCGAATCGCTGGGCGTGCAGTCGATCGCGTTCCCGGCCATCAGCTGCGGCGTCTACGGCTACCCGCTGTACCAGGCCGCACAGGTGGCGGTGACCGAGACGCTGGCGTGGCAGCGCAGCCATGCGCAGCCGATGCGCATCGTGCTGGTGGCGTTCAATACCGCCACCGCGAAGGCCTACCAGCAGGCGCTCAGTGCGGCCGGCCAGGCGGTAGAGGCCGAACGCATCCTGCCGCTGCCGCCGCTGGGTGATGCCGGATACGTCGCCGCGCATTGAGGCGCAGCGACGCAGGTGGATGAAAGGCCATCCACGCATGGCGTGGATCTACTGGACGCGCAGCTCCACCACGCCGGAATCGCCGCTCACGCTGGACACCTCCACCGTGTAGTGGCCGGCCGGCAACGTCTCCTGCAGGCGCGCGTCCGTGCCGTTGCCACCATCATCGTCCTCGATGTCGATATCGCCGCCGACCAGGTGCAGCACCGTATCGACCTGGCTGGACACCGCATCCAGCTGCACCTGCTTCGGCGCGTCCAGGCGCAGCAGGAAACGCCGGCCGCCTTCATCATCAAGCGTGGTGAACACGCTGCCCGAGACGGGGAGTGTCGTGCCGTCCTGCTCGACCAAGGTGGCCGGCGAGTTGCTACGCTTGACATCCAGGGTGAACGCGCCGTTCTCCTCGTCATCCAGGCTGCTGACGTTGAGCGTGTAGCGGCCCGGCTGCAGCAGCAGGCTGATGCGCGAATCGGTGCCTTCGCCGCCATCGTCGTTCTCGGCATCCTGGCCCTCGCCCTCCAGCGTCAGCAGGGTGTCGAACACGTCCGAACGCAGGTCGATGGTGTAGAGGCCGGCCGTGTCCACCTGCAGCGTGTACGCCTGCGACGACTCCAGCAGCAGGTCGGACACATGGCCCGCGTTGATGATCGGCGTGCCGTCATGGGGCTTCAGCACTTCCGCGCGCAGCCGGAACGGACCGTAGGTCTCCGGCGCATTGGCGTTCACCGCCACCTGGTAACTGCCGCCACCGTCGGCACGGAACGCGACAGCAACGTCACTGCCCTCGTAGTGGGTGCGGCTGCGGGCCACCACCTTGCCGTCATGGAAGACGGTCATCGCGCCGCGGAGGGTGCCGGTCAACGTGATGCCGACGCGCTGCTTGTCCTGCACGGTGATCTGGTAGAGCTGATGGCGGCTGCCGTTGTTGAAGTTCATGCCGCTGCGCGAGGTGATCTCGCCGGACACCGGCCTGTCGAACTGCAGCACGGGCACCCTGCCCGCCGGCTCGGCCGGGCCGATGCGGTTGCAGCCTGCCACGGACAGCACCGTGACGATGGACAGCGCGATCGCGGTGGTACGCATTGAACCTCTCCCTGGCCTACGCGGTTATCCCGCGCGCACAGGCCTGCGCGAGGGAGCAGCAACGATACCCACAAAAGCAGACGCCGGCATGATGCCGGCGTCTGCGGTGTCACGTCATGCGGGGAAGCGGGCGGCTCAGCCGTTCCACTTGCCCAGCGCGGCCAGGCCGTTGTCCTTGGCGCGCTCGTACACGGTCTTCTGGGCAGCGGCGTAGTTACCCTTCATGTCCTTGGCCCACAGCTTCAGCGCGGCCTGCTGCATGGCGCGGCCGTAGGAGAAGCTCAGCGGCCACGGCAGGTTGCCCATCTGGTTCATCGCGTTCAGGTGCTCGGTCGACTGCTCGTCGGTCTGGCCACCGGACAGGAACACCACGCCCGGCAGGATCGCCGGCACGGTGCTCTTCAGGCACATCACGGTCGATTCGGCCACTTCCTCGGCGTCGGCCTGCTCATCGCAGCCCTTGCCGGAGATGACCATCGAAGCCTTCAGGATGGTGCCTTCCAGCAGCACGTTCTGCTGGTACAGCGCGTCGAACAGCGAACGCAGGGTGGCTTCGGTGACTTCGTAGCAGGTCTCGATGTCGTGGTCGCCGTCCATGATCACTTCCGGCTCGACCATCGGCACCAGGCCGCATTCCTGGCACAGGGCGGCGTAACGGGCCAGCGCGTGGGCGTTGGACTCGATGCAGGTGCCCGACGGGGTGTTGTCGCCGATGTTGATGACCGCACGCCACTTGGCGAAGCGCGCACCCAGCTTGTAGTACTCCTGCAGGCGCTCACGCAGGCCGTCGAGGCCTTCGGTGACCAGCTCGCCCGGGCAGCCGGCCAGCGGGTGTGCACCCTTGTCCACCTTGATACCCGGAATCATGCCGTGGTCGGCCATGTACTTGGCGAACGGCACGCCGTCCTTGGTCGACTGGCGGATGGTTTCGTCATACAGGATGGCGCCGGAAATGTGCTCGTTGAGCTTCGGCGTGGTCAGCAGCAGCTCGCGGTAGGCACGACGGTTCTCCTCGGTGTTCTCGATACCGACGCCGGCGAAACGCTTGGCGATGGTAGCGGTGGATTCGTCGATCGCGATGATGCCCTTGCCCGGGGCGACCATGGCCTGGGCGGTTTCAGCCAGCTGTTCGATGCTCATGTATTTCCTGTGGCGGGTGCGGGAAAAACGTAAGTATAGCCCCGCTGCCCGTTGCCTCGCCGTGGAGGACAGGATGGAAACGCTTCCATGTCTGTGCAGGACAAAGGATGTCCTGCGGTAGGGGTCGGAGCCCCTGCGGGGATCCGACCCCGGATCGGCAGCGCCGACCCGATACCGTCAGGGCTTACAGATCGCCCAGGCCACTGGCGCGGCCGTCCTGGCCCACTTCCAGCAGGCGCAGCGTATTGGTGGCGCCATGGGTTTCCATGTGCTCGCCGCTGGTGAACACGACGCGGTCACCGGCCTGCAGCAGGTCCGATTCCACCAGCAGGCGGATGCTGCCGCGTGCGGCTTCGCGCGGGGTCAGGCCGCGGCTGTCGAAGTTGATCGGGTACACGTCGCGCATCAGCGCCATCTGGCGGCGCGCGCCGTCATGGCGGGTGACCGCAAACACCGGTGCCTTGGCGCGGAAACGCGACAGGTAACGGGCGGTGCCACCGGATTCGGTCATCGCCACGATGGCGCGCACGCCGACGTGCTGCGACAGGAACATGGTGGCCATGGCGATGGCCTGGTCGGCACGTTCCAGGTTGCGCGGCGAAGCGTTGAAGTCGGTCTCGGTCTGGAACTGGCGCTCGGCACCCAGGCAGATGCGGGCCATCGCTTCGACCGCCTTCACCGGATAGGCACCGGCGGCGGTTTCGGCCGACAGCATCACCGCATCGGTACCGTCGATGACCGAGTTGGCCACGTCCAGCACTTCGGCGCGGGTCGGGATCGGGCTTTCCACCATCGACTGCAGCATCTGCGTGGCGGTGATCACTACCTTGTTCTGCGCCAGCGAGGCTTTGATGATCTTCTTCTGCAGGCCCGGCAGTTCGGCATCGCCGATTTCCACGCCGAGGTCGCCACGGGCCACCATCACCACGTCACTGGCTTCGACGATCTCTTCCAGGTTCTCGATGGCTTCGGTGCGCTCGATCTTGGACACCAGCGCTGCGTAGCAGCCATGCGATTCGGCGATCTCGCGGGCATCGTTCATGTCCTGCGCGTTGCGGCAGAAGGACACGGCGATGAAGTCGACGCCGATCTTGGCGACGATGCCGATCAGTTCCTTGTCGCGCTCGGTCAGCGCGCCCAGCGACAGGCCGCCGCCCTGCTTGTTCAGGCCCTTGCGGTCGGACAGCGCGCCATCGTTGAGCACGGTGTTGATGATGCGGTCGCCCTGCACCTCGACCACCTGCAGCTGCATCAGGCCGTCGTCAAGCAGCAGGACATCGCCCGGGCCCACGTCCTGCGGCAGGCCGAGGTAGCTCACGCCCACCTGGCTGGCATCGCCCGGGCCGGCGTTGTCGCTGGCGATCAGGTCGAAACGGTCACCGGCCTTCAGGTACACCTTGCCTTCGGCAAAGCGCTCGATGCGGATCTTCGGGCCCGGCAGGTCGGCCAGGATGCCCACTTCCACGCCCACGCGGGCTGCGGCGGCACGGACATCGGCGGCGCGCTTGGCCTGGCCGGACGGGTCACCGTGGCTGAAGTTGAGGCGAACCACGTTCACGCCTGCGCGGAACAGATCCTCCAGCACGCCCGGCGGGTCGGTCGCCGGACCGAGGGTGGCTAGGATCTTGGTGCGACGCTGACGCTCGAACATGGTGACTGGGCCTCTCCCGGTAAAGGAGGGAAATTAGCACATCCTTCACGCCCCATGTATACGGTTACAGCCTTGGGGCGCCTGACTCTGCGGGACATCGAACGGACATGTTCCGGACAGAGGCTGACTGGCGGGTGTGCGGCGCCCGCCGGGCAGGGCAGCAACGGGGTCAGAGCCCTTTCCGGGGAAAGGGATCCGACCCCGGCATCGGTCAGGCCACCAGGACCAGCAACTGCGCCGGTTCGCGGGCCAGGTGGCCGGCACCGGCCTCGGTCAGCTCGGCTTCGCCGCCGAAACCCCACAGCACGCCCACGTTGCGCAGGCCGTGGTGGCGCGCGCCTTCGATGTCCATGCGGCGGTCGCCGATCATCCAGCACTGCGCCGGCTGCAGCTGCAGGCGCTGCAGCGCCTCGCCGACCAGCTGCGGCTTGCTGCTGCGCGAGCCATCCGGCGTCGAACCGATGACCTCATCGAACAGGTTGCCGAACGGCAGGTGCTCGACGATGCGCCGCGCGTGCGGCTCGTTCTTGGCGGTGACCACCGCCAGGCGGTGGCCGCGGCCATGCAGCGCGCGCACGGTCGCTTCGATGTCCGGGTAGATCGTGTGCTCGCGCCAGCCTTCCACGTCAAAACGCTCGCGGTAGAAGGCCACGGCCTCCTCCACCCGCACGTCGTCGCCAAACAGCGGGCCGAAGGTGGTGCGCAGCGACGGCCCGATCCAGCCCAGCAGGGTTTCCTGCGGCGGCACCGGGTGGCCCATCTTCTGCAGCGCATAGGCGATGCAGGTGGTGATGCCTACTTCCGAATCGATCAGGGTGCCATCCATGTCGAAGAAGAGCGTTGCACGCTCTTCTCCGCCTGCGCGCATCCCGGCGCTCATGCGCCGCGTGCGGCCAGCGCAGCCACGGCCGGCAGGGTCTTGCCTTCCAGGAATTCCAGGAACGCGCCGCCACCGGTGGAGATGTAGCTGACATCACCGGCGATATCGAACTTGTCGACAGCCGCCAGGGTGTCGCCGCCACCGGCGATGGAGAATGCCCTGGAGCTGGCGATGGCACGGGCCAGCGCTTCGGTGCCCTTGCTGAAGGCTTCGAACTCGAACACGCCGACCGGGCCGTTCCAGACCACGGTGCCGGCCTTCTCGATCAGCTGCGCGTACTGCGCGGCGGTCTGCGGGCCGATGTCCAGGATCAGGTCATCCTCGGCCACGGCGTCGACGGCCTTCACTTCGGCGGCGGCATCGGGCAGGAACTGCTTGGCGGTGACCACGTCCACCGGCAGCGGAATGGCCGCGCCACGTGCCTGCGCATCGGCCACGATCTTCTTCGCGGTATCCAGCAGGTCCGGTTCGTACAGCGACTTGCCCACGTTGTAGCCGGCGGCGGCGATGAAGGTGTTGGCAATGCCGCCACCGACGATCAACTGGTCGACCTTGCCGACCAGGTTGGCCAGCAGTTCCAGCTTGGTGCTGACCTTGCTGCCGGCGACGATGGCCAGCAGCGGCTTGGCCGGGGCGTCCAGCGCCTTGGCCAGCGCATCCAGCTCGGCCATCAGCAGCGGGCCACCGGCGGCGACCGGGGCGAAGCGGATGGCGCCGTGGGTGGAGGCCTGGGCGCGGTGCGCGGTACCGAAGGCATCCATCACGAACACGTCGCAGAGCGCGGCGTACTGCTTGGACAGGGCTTCGTCATCCTTGCCCTCGCCAACGTTCATGCGGCAGTTTTCCAGCAGCACCAGCTGGCCCGGCTGCACGTCGACGCCGTCGACCCAGTCACGCACCAGCGGAACCTCGCGGCCCAGCAGCTCGGACAGGCGCGCGGCGACCGGCGCCAGCGAGTCGGCTTCGCTCCACACGCCTTCCTTCGGGCGGCCCAGGTGCGAGGTGACCATGACGGCGGCACCCTGCTCCAGCGCGCGCTTGAGCGTCGGCAGCGAAGCGGTGATGCGCTGTTCGGAGGTGATGCGGCCATTCTCGATCGGCACGTTCAGATCCTGGCGGATCAGCACGCGCTTGCCGGAGAGGTCGAGGTCGGTCATGCGGACGATGGACATGGGCAACTCTTTGGCTCGGGGACAGGATGCCGGTTACGGCAGACGGGCATTGTATCGGGTGGCGATGCCTGCGGCAGGCAGAGGCGGACAGCGACAGCAACAGCCAAAGCGCTGGCGCTTCGTGGTGCTGTGGGTGGGCCGGGGTGCTGTGGGATGGCAGGGGACGCCGTAAACCCGTCCATGGGGGCTTGGTCGCCGCATCCATGCGGCTCACACCCCTGCCATCCCACACCACCCCGGCCTCGACAGGTTCATGAGGCAAGCGGATGGCAAAGGCGAAGGCAAGAGCGGTTTCTGATGTCGGATGGAGAAGGAATGTAGAGCCGAGCCCATGCTCGGCTGGAGGTTTCGCGGAAAGCAGCCGAGCGTGGGCTCGGCTCTACAAAGAGCGCGCAGCCAAGCAGCTTTTGCTTTTCTTTTTTCTTTTACGTGGGTGGACACCCCTGCCCAACCCACCCGCCCGGCCAAGCGCGGCTTCTGCTCTACGCGACCAACCGCCACCCACGAGGGGCTGCGCCGTTCGCCGAAACCTACGCCGAAGGCGCGGGCTTCTGCCGCAGCAGGCTGACCGCCAGGCCACCCACTACCAGCACGCCCAACCCCAGCAGCGCCCACAACAACCACGCCTTCCAGTCACGCTGCGGCTTCAATGCCGCGTCGCCAGCCAGCGTCTCCGGGGCGCCTTCCAGCCGCGCCAGCGTCGGCTGCCACGACGGGTCGTTGCGCTGGCGCAGTTCCTCGATCAGCACCGCGATCGGTGCTTCGGCGCGGCGTGCGGTGGCGCTGCCCACGGCCAGCGCATATGGCGCTGCGCCCTGGCTGAGGAACACCATCACTTCCGGCTGGTAGCCCAGGCGCAGGGTCGGTGCCGTGGCCGTTTCCACCGGGCTGGCCACCAGCTTCCAGTAGCGGTCACGCCAAGGGCCGCCCAGTGACTGCGCGGCCGACTGCTGGCGCTGGCCTGCGGCGCCCTGCAGCACTTGGTAGGCGATCCACGCTGCGCTGCGGCGCTGCCATTCCGCCTCGGCATCGTCGCGGCTGTACAGCGTCCACTGCACCAGGCTGTTGTCGGTGCTGGCCACGTCGGCCTTGCTGACCGGGAAGCGTCCATCGAGCTCGAAGGTGAATTCACCCTTGCCGGCAGCAGTGGGTTCCAGCGACAGCCACTCCCACGGCAGTGTCGCCGGCGCCGGCGGCAGTTCGGCCAGTACGCTGCGCAGGGCCGGCAAGCGCGCTTCGCCCTGCGGCAGCACGCGCAGGTAGCGTGCGTTGCCATCCACCTGCAGGCGACGCTGCAGCAGGCGCTTGCCGGCGCGCTGCAGGTCCACCAGCGGCACATCGCGCGCGACCGCACGCCAGTGCTGCAGGTCGTCGCTGGCATCCAGCTGCACCTGCGCCTGCAGCGGTTGCCCGCTGTCGGCCCAGTCCAGCACCAGTGCCGCCAGCGGCTGCTGGCCCAGCACGCTGGCATCGATCAGCCAACCGCCCTGCCCGTTCGCCACGGCACCGCCGCCCACGCGCGCTTCGACCCGCCGCACGCGGCCATCGGTGTCGCGCTCGGTCAGCAGCTGCAGGTCATTGCGCTGCGATACGGCCAACGGCGGCAGCGCGAACCACGGCAGCTCGCGCTGCACCGGTGGCTGCGCCAGCGGCTGGTCCGGGGCCAGCAGCGCGGAGGGCAACGCCTGGCCCGCCGCGTTGAATACCTGCAGATCGCTGAGATCGGCGCTGCCGGCGCGGCGGTAGATGGCCGGCTCCAGCACCACGCGGTAGGCGCCGGACTGCGCACTGGACAGGCTCAACGGCCACTGTTCGGCGTAGTGCGCGCGGTAATCGGTGGCCTGCGCCGATGCGACGCCGGCCAGCGCCAGTAACATCGGCAGCAGTGCCGTGCTCCACTTCTTCATTGCGTGTTCTCCACGGTCGGCGCGGTGCCCGGGGGCGCCGGCGCCAGATAGCCCACGACCGTGCACAGCAGGCCGTAGGCGATGAACGATGCGATACCCAGCAGGTTGCCCAGGTGCTGGCGGTCGATCAGCACCAGCTTGGCCAGGACCACGGCCATCAGCACGGCGCCCACCATCCACAGCACACGCTGGCCCCGGCGCGAGCCCCAGACCCAGGCGATCACGCCGAGCACGCTCCACAGCACGGTCAGGCTGGTCTGGGCCAGGCTCTCGCGAGCCATCGACGGCGCCCAGGGCACACCACCCCAGTGGTGCACGCCATGCAGCACGGTGCTGGTCAGGGCGATGAAACCGGCCAGGGCAAGCAGCGGCACGCGCAGGCGCTGCAACAGCGCCGGGGCCTGGCTGCCGAACAGCCAGCGCGCGGCCAGCAGCAGGCTCAACCACTGCGCCAGCTCGGCCGGGTTCAGCACCGGCAGCCACGGCAGCGGTGCGGCATCGCCGGCCAGGCTGATGCCGATCCACCAGGCGCAGGCCAACACGCCGAACACCACGCTCTGCAGCGCAACGCGCGCAGCATCGAAGGCGTTACCCAGCGGCCAGCGCAACCACGTCCAGCGCCACAGCGACAACGCCGCCAGCAGCAGCCACGGCAGGGTCACCAGCAGCGCGCTCCAGCCCTGGGCCAGGTGTGCGGTATCACCGCCCCACAGCGCAAGCAGGGACAGCAGCGACGGCCACAGCAGCCACCACAGGAACTGGGCGATACGGGCCACGCCGTCGCCGCCCTGGCGCAGGCACAGCAGGGTGCGCACGCCCAGCACGGCGAACACCGCCCAGCCCAGCGCGCCGTAACCGGCAAACGGCTGCTGGTGCGCATCGCTCTGCAGCAGGGCCAGCGGGAAGCCGGCGGCCAGCATCACCAGCGCGGTCATGCCCAGCGCGCGTGCCGGCTGGCGACGCTGCACCTCGGCTGCCAGCCAGGCGGTGACCGCCGCCAGCACCAGCAGCGCGTCGGCCTGCGCCGCGTGCTCGATGAAGCGGCCGATCTCGTGGACGAACCCGCCCAGCCACCACAGCAGGCCCCACAGGTAATAGACCACGGCCACGTCATGCCGCGTGCGGCGCTGGTAGCTCCACGCACTGGCGAAACCGGCCACGGCCAGCAGCAGCGCGCCGATGGCGGTGGGGTTGAGCAGGAATCGTGTGTCGCCGTGCCAGTAATCGGCACCCACCACGAACGCGAACGCGGCGCCGAGCTGCAGCAACGCGGCAGCGACCTGCGGCAGCCAGCGCTGCTGCCGCAGCCCCAGCCAGGCCAGGCCGGCGCCTTCCAGCGCGAACACCGCACCGGTGGCGCGTGCCGACAGCGCCAGCGGTACCGCCAGGGTGGCAAAGCCCACCGCCAGCACCGCGTGCGACTGCGCCAGCACGCTGTACGAGGTGCGATGGATCAATGCCCGTGCCAGCACCGCATAGATCGCGGCCAGGCCCAGCGCGCACAGCGCCAGCGTCATCGGCTGCTCGTGCAGCATGCCGGCCTGCAGCGAGAACGCGATCAGCGGCGTGCCGAATACCAGGCTGCCGTCGACCAGGTCGCGACGCTCGGCCGGCTGGCGGCGTGCGTACAGCAGCGGGAGCAGCAGGTAGAAGGCAAAGAACAGCAGCAGGAACGGCTCGGTGCTGGCGAATTTGTCGGCGCGGTACTGCAGTACGCCCCAGAACGTGCCGATGCCGAAGGTAAAGGCGAAACCCAGCAGGTTGAGCGCGCGCCACGGACGGAACCAGGCGATGGCGAAGATGCCGGCATTGAGCACCGCGTAGTAACTGAACAGACCCACGTGGTTGCCGCTGCCGGTGGACAGCCACAGCGGCGCCATGAAGCCGGCGAGGATGCCGAGCACCGCCAGCGTGCGCGAGTTCTGCACCACGGCCAGCACGCACAGGCTCGCCACCAGCAGGATCGAGCTGGCGAAGGCGAAACCGGGGTTGATGAGTTCAAAGCGCTTGAACGCGGCGAAGATGGTCAGCAGCAGCACGCCGATGGCGCCGCCCTGCAGGGCCAGCGCGAACAACCGGCGGCGTTCGCGCTGGCGCCAGCCGAAGCCAAGCAGGCCCAGCGCGCCGACGGTGATAGCGGCCAGGCGCAGCTCGATCGGCAGTACCAGCCAGCCCTGGTCGCTGACGTACTTCAGCAGCGCGGCGACGCCGGCCAGCAGCACCAGCATGCCGATCTTCACCGGCACGTTGCCTTCGGTGAACCAGCGCTTGACCGCGCCCACGGCGCGTTCGATCACGTTGGGCATCGCCGGTTCCGCTGGCAATGGCGGCCATGCCGGTACCGGCGGCGGTGCGGCGGGTACAGGCCGCGCAACGGCAGGTTCGGGCGACAACTCTGGTAGTGGGGCTGCAGCGGCCGGGCGCAGGACCGGCGGTTCGCTGGTCTCGGCAGCGGCGGCGGCCGGCCGAGCCGGTGGCACGGGAGCCTCGGCTTCACGCAGCGGTGCGGCGACGGCCGTAATGCCCTCTGCCAGCGCGCTTTCCAGCGCGGCCACGCGCCGGCGCAGGCCGGCAATCATCATCAGCGCCACCACCAGCAGCAGCGGTATCGCCAGCAGGGCCAGAACCAACAGGACGATCAGTGCTTCCATTCTTCGTCTACCCCAACGCAGCCGCGCCCCAGCGGCAGCGGTCCGTGGCCCATGCTACGTCAGCCGGGCCCATATACGACGAACCCCGGCCAGGCCGGGGTTCGTGCGCGGATCTTCGCAGGCCTTACTTGGCCGCGACGACCTTGGCCATTTCCAGGCACTTGTTCGAGTAGCCCCACTCGTTGTCGTACCACGACACGAGCTTGACGAAGGTGCCGTCCAGGGCGATACCGGCGTCGGCATCGAACACGGAGGTATGGGTTTCACCGACGAAATCGGTGGCCACGACCTTGTCTTCGGTGTAGCCCAGGATGCCCTTCAGCGCGCCTTCGCTCTGTGCCTTCACTTCGGCGCAGATCTCGGCGTAGGTGGCTTCCTTTTCCAGTTCGACGGTCAGGTCGACCACTGACACGTCCGAGGTCGGGACGCGGAAGCTCATGCCGGTCAGCTTCTTGTTCAGTTCCGGGATGACCACGCCGACAGCCTTGGCTGCGCCGGTGGACGACGGAATGATGTTCTCGAGGATGCCACGGCCGCCCCGCCAATCCTTGTTGGACGGGCCATCGACGGTCTTCTGGGTGGCGGTGGCCGCGTGCACGGTGGTCATCAGGCCGCGCTTGATGCCCCACTTGTCGTTGATGACCTTGGCCAGCGGGGCCAGGCAGTTGGTGGTGCACGAGGCGTTGGAGATGATCGCCTGGCCAGCGTAGGTCTTGTCGTTCACGCCGAACACGAACATCGGCGTGTCGTCCTTCGACGGGGCCGACAGGATGACCTTCTTGGCGCCCGCGTCGATGTGCTTCTGCGCGGTTTCCTTGGTCAGGAACAGGCCGGTGGCTTCCAGCACGACGTCGGCGCCGACTTCGTCCCACTTCAGGTTGGCCGGGTCGCGTTCCTGGGTCAGGCGGATCTTCTTGCCGTTGACCAGCAGGTCGTTGCCCTGCACGGCCACGTCGGCCTTGAAGCGGCCATGCACGGAGTCGTACTTCAGCATGTACGCCAGGTAGTCCGGCTCCAGCAGATCGTTGATGGCCACGATTTCGATGTCATCGCCGAAGTTCAGCACCGCCGAGCGCAGGACGTTGCGTCCGATGCGACCGAAACCGTTGATACCAACCTTGATTGCCATGTTCAGAAGCTCCTGCGGCCGCGACAGGTGCGGCGGGATGGATAGGGCCCACAAGTCTAGCAAACCGGGGCTGACCACCGCGGGCCAGATGCCCGGCTGGCAGGCCCCGGCGCGGGGATTTGATCCGGATCAAAGCGTTAGCGTGGCGTGAGGCCGAGACTGGCCACATCCATCCCGCAACGAGAACACCCCCATGCGCAAGACCTCCCCCCTGATCCTGGCCAGCCTGGCCGCCGCCGTCTCGCTGGCCGCCGCCCCGGCCATGGCCCAGTCCAAGGGCGACTGGACCGTCTCGGCCGGCGTCCACCAGGTCGCGCCGAAGTCGAACAACGGCTCGCTGGCCGGTGGCACCCTGAAGGTGGACGTCGACAGTGACATCAAGCCGACCATCACCGGCGAATATTTCCTTGCCGACAACCTGGGCATTGAAGTGCTGGCGGCCCTGCCGTTCAAGCACGACATCAACATCAACGGTCTGGGCCGCGTGGGCAGCACCAAGCACCTGCCGCCGGTGGTCAGCCTGCAGTACCACTTCAACAGCGCGGGCAAGGTTTCGCCGTTCCTCGGCGCGGGCCTGAACTACACGACCTTCTTCAGCGAAGACACCACTGGCGCGCTGGCCGGCAGCAAGCTGAAGCTTGAAGACTCCTGGGGCCTGGCCGCGCATGCCGGCGTGGACTTTGCCATCGGCGAGAAGGGTGCGCTGCGCGTGGACCTGCGCTGGATCGACATCGACAGCAAGGTGAAGCTCAATGGCGAGAAGATCGGCACGGTGAACATCGATCCGCTCGCTTATGGCGTGTCCTACGTTTTCAAGTTCTAAGACACCCGGAACCCTCGCAGCATGTTGCCCCGGTGTGTGTGCCGGGGCTTTTTTCTGCCTCGCTGCGGTCATTGAAAGCGTCCACGCATGGCGTGGATCTACGGGTCTGCGGCCATTTCCACCCGGTTGCGGCCGGCTGCCTTCGCCCGGTACAAGGCCTTGTCGGCACGCTGCAACGCCTGCTCCAGCGTGTCGCCGCCGTCCTCATGCCAGCGTGCTACGCCGATGCTTACACTCACCATGGGCGCCGCATCCGAAGCCACGTGCGGGATCTCCAGCGCCTGCACCTGCTGCCGCATCTGCTCGAACGGCGCCGTTTCCGGTGCACCCGGCGTCCAGTAACCCAGCGCCACGAATTCCTCGCCGCCATAACGGGCCACCAATGAGCCGGTGCCCTGCAGCTGCGCAGCCAGGGTGAGCGCCACCGCATGCAGGACCGTGTCGCCCGCCGGATGACCGTGGTGATCGTTGTAACGCTTGAAATAGTCGATATCGATCATCGCGATCCGCAGGGCGCCGGGTGCGTGGGGCGTTTTCAGAGAGCCCTGGAAGATCTCTCGGGCGCGGCGGGCAAAGGCCCGGCGATTGAGCAGCCCGGTCAGCGCGTCATGGTTGGCCATGGCATCCAACTGACGCTCGGCCCGCCAGGTGGCCCGCGCCTGCCGTTCGGAAATGTAGCTGCCCACGATGCCCGCCGTGTTGCTGGCAAGCACGAACATCACCCCCTGCAGCGCGCCTTGCCAGCCCAGGCTGAACTCGGCCAGGGCGAAGGCCGCGCTGACCACGGAGCCAGCCACCGCCGCGACCGCGAAGCGCAGGCCGCACAGGAAATAGTTCAACAGCAGGAACAGGCTGATCCCTTCATAGGGGTAGTTCACCCCCGCGCGATGTGCGGTCCAGACCATCATGACCAGCGCCAGGCCTGCCACCAGCACGACGCAGGCCCCCAGCGTCTGCAGACGACGGCGGAAGACCGGCACGAAGGTCAGCATTACCCCGATCAGCAGCGCCGGAAGCAGCAGCCCGGCGCGCCAACGGAACACGGCCGCGTTCACGTCGGGCGGAAGCCAGCCACGGTCCAGCACGGCAAAGACCAGCGCCAGCAACGCCGCCAGGATGCAGGCGCAGCGCATGCGCCACAGGACTTGGGCGTTGAAGCTGTGGGCAAAGTCCTGGTCGGCGTTGGCAGCCGCTTCGGCGCGGCTGTTTTCAATGATCATCCATCCCTCCCCTCAATCGGGCCCCACCCTACCCCTTCCACTGTCAACACCGGATGGCGACTGGCCCCATCCCGTCAATCCAGTCCCTGCGCCCCCCGCTAGAATGGGCGCATGAAAGCCCTGCACTCCCTGATACTCGCTGCCGCCCTCGCGCCGGCCCTGCTGACTCTGTCCGCCCCCGCCCATGCCTGGGGCGCGCAAGGCCATCGCCTGGTGGCCGAAGTGGCCGACACCCGTCTCAACCCAGCCGCACGTGCCGAAGTCGACCGCCTGCTGGCCGCCGAGCCCGGCGCCACCCTGGCCAGCATCGCGCCGTGGGCCGACCAGCTGCGTGCCAAGGACCCCGGCCTAGGCCGTCGCTCCGCCGGCTGGCACTACGTCAACATCGCCGAGGACGGCTGCCAGTACGAGCCGGCCAAGCACTGCAGGAACGGCAACTGCATCGTCGAGGCACTGAAGGCGCAGAGCGCCATCCTCGGCGACCACAGCCTGACCGACGGCGAGCGCCTGCAGGCACTGAAGTTCGTCGTGCACATGGTCGGAGACGTGCACCAGCCGATGCACGCAGGCTACGGCCACGACAAGGGCGGCAACGATTTCCAGCTGCAGTTCGGCAACCGCGGTACCAACCTGCATTCGCTGTGGGACAGCGGCATGCTCAACACCCGCAAACTGGATGACGCCGGCTACCTGCCGGTGCTGCGTGCGTTGCCGACACCTAAGCTGGCGCGCCAGTCCAACCCGCAGCGCGACCCGCAGCGCTGGGCCGAAGCCAGCTGCCGCATCTCGGTGCAGCCGGGCGTGTACCCGGCCACGCACAAGATCGGCGATGAATACACCGAGCGCTATCGCCCGGTGGCCGAAGCACAGCTGCGGCTGGCCGGCGAAAATCTCGCGCAGCTGCTGAACCGCGTGCTCGGCACGCGCTGAGGAGGTTCCGATGGCGGTCCAGGTCCAATCCTTCTTCCACCGCGACAGCAACACCTTCAGCTACCTGGTCGTCGACCCGGCCAGCAGGGAGGCCGCGCTGATCGATCCGGTCCTGGATTACGACCCGGACACCGATGCCAGCAGCGACGCGCCGGTGCGCCCGCTGCTGGACGCCATCGAAGAGCAGGGCCTGCAGGTGCGCTGGCTGCTGGAAACCCACGCCCATGCAGACCATGTGTCGGCCGGGCGACGGCTGAAGCAACGCTTCCCGCAGGCGACCCTGGCCATCGGCGAAGGCATCCGCTCGGTGCAGGCAACCTTCGCGCCGCGCTACGGCCTGCAGCTGGCGGCGCAGGATGCGTACTTCGACCATCTGTTCGCCGATGGCGAGGCCTTCGCGCTGGGCCAGCTGCAGGGCCGCATCATCGCCGTACCCGGCCATACCAGCGACAGCATCGCCTACCTGATCGACGATGCGGTCTTCACCGGCGATTCGCTGTTCATGCCTGATGGCGGCACCGCCCGCTGCGATTTCCCCGGCGGTGATGCCGCGCAGCTGTACCGCTCGATCCGGCGCCTGCTCGCCCTGCCCGATGCCACCCGCGTGTTCGTCTGCCACGACTACGGCCCGGGCGGACGCGCGTTCGCCAACGAAACCACCATCGGCGAACAGCGCGCGCACAACATCCATGTGCACGACGGCGTGGATGAAGCGGCGTTCGTCAGCGTGCGCGAGGCGCGTGATGCGACCCTCGCCGAGCCGAAGCTGATGCACCCGGCGGTGAAGGCCAACATCGTTGGCGGCGCCTGACGACAGCCGTGGAAAACCGCCGGGCGTGGCCCGGCGCTACCCCTTACCTGCCCTGCGTGCGTACCACGTGCTGGCCCTTCACGATCTCGAAAGTGAAGGCGTACTGCAGGGTGACCGCCACCGGTTCGATGCTGTCGGCGCCCTGGCAGTCGCTGCGGTCCTTGGGCGCTTTCCCCGGCGCGAAACGGCAGATCGCCGCTGACGAGTACTTCCACTGCGCGACCGCGTCCTGTGCGGCCTGCAGCAGCGGCCCGTTCTCTGCCGCCGCCCCTGCGCTGCATTCACTGCGGTCGGTCAGCGGCTGGCTGCGTTCAACCAGCCCCCGTGCGTCCACCACCACCTGCAGGCAGACCGTGGTGGGTGGCAGCGAGGTGCGTGGATCGCTCTCGCCCACCACCGGGTCCGGTGCCGCGTACAGCTGCGGCATCCGGTAGCCCTCGCTGGCGGCCAGCGTATACGGCTGGATCTGCCCGGCGCCACCGCCGGCATCGGGCTGCAGGCGCTGGTGGCCGACGTTCTCGCTGCGGGTGTCGACCGTGGTCAGCCGCTCATGGCTGGCACAGCCGGCCAGCAGCACCGCTGCAAAACACAGCGGTGCGCCCTTCATCGCTGCCTTCACTGCGCCTGGCCGCCGGCAGCCTCGGTGTTGTCCATGGCGTAGGTGATCGGGATACGCAGCTTGCCGGCCACCGCCTTGCCGTTCTTCATCGCCGGCGTGTAGGTCCACTTACGCGCCGCTGCGATCGAGGCAGCTTCGAATACTCCGGGGTTGGTCGCACTTTCCACCTTCACGTCGGTGACGATGCCCTTGGCATCGACGGACACGATCAGGTTCACCACACCGGTCAGGCCCTTCTCGAAAGCCTCGGCCGGATAGCTCGGCGGTGACATCTTCTGGGCCTGGATCGGGCTGTCCAGGCCGGCCTTGGCGGCATCCGCCGCGGCGTGCTGGAACGGTTCGGCGCTGACCGACGGCGTGCCCTTCACCGCGCCCTGGCTGGCCCAGGCCAACGCAGCAACACCCATGCACAACCCCATCAGCAACACCTGGCCGGACACCTTCGGCAATGCCTTCCGCTGCGACTGCTTCAACATGGCGATACGCTCCTTCAACACGGGTTGGCTGCGCCAATGACATGCCATCGGTGCAACCGGGTGGACCAGCTGCGCCTTCAACAGCGTGCTGGCATAAAGACGGCGCTGCGTCGGCTGCGCGGCAACGGTGCGCGCATCGCAGGCCAGTTCCTGGTCGCGCAGGAAGCGGCGCGCAGCCCAGGGCAACAACGGGTGGAACCAGAACACCGACCGTGCCAGCAGCAGGGCGCCATTGGCCCAGTGGTCGCCATTGCGGCGGTGGCTGCGTTCGTGGCGCAGGATCAGCGCCTGTTCTTCGGCATCGAACTGCTGGTCGAAGTGCGGGCCGACCACGATGCGCGGCTGCCACAGGCCGACCAGCGCGGGCAGGCCGGGGTCGGCGCTGGCCTGCCAGCTGCCATCGCCCCGTGCCTTCAGCGTGCCCAGCCCGCGCTCGAAGCGCCGTTGAGCGCGCAGTTCGCGCGCCAGGTGCAGGCCGGCACCCAGCCCCCAGGCCACGGCCAGCAGCCACGGCCACATTGGCAGCTGCGCGGCGGCGCCCTCGACCGCACCGGGCACCACCTTCAGCGGCAGCGTCGGCACATGCTGCAGCACCGGCAATGCCCGCAACGCCGGCAGGGGCAGCAGCAGGGCCACCAGCAGCAGCGGCAGCAGCCACCAGCTGCGGTAGGCCAGCTCTGCGCCGCCCAGCTTCACCAGCAGTGGCCGCACGGCCACCAGCAGCACCACGCCCAGCGCCAGCCACAGGCTGGCCTGCCACAGTCCATCGAGCAGCTCATTCATCGTCCATCTCCTGGATCAGCTTCTTCAGTTCGGCAATGTCCTGCGCACTCAGCTGGCCGCGCTCGCTGAAATGCGCCACCAGCGGCGCCACCCGGCCATCGAACACGCGACCGATGAAATCCTGGCTCTGTGTTTCCACCCAGGCCTGGCGCTGCAGCAGCGGCTGGTAGAGGTAGCGGCGGCCATCGCGCTCGGCGGCGATCGCGCCCTTGGTCAGCAGGCGGTTGAGCAGGGTCTTGATGGTTGGCTCGGCCCATTCGCGGTGGGCCAGCGCGGCTACCACCTCTTCGGCGCTGCGCGGTGCCTGTTGCCAGAGCACCTCCATCACGACGGCTTCTGCTTCGCTGATCGGGATCATGGTTTACGTCCGTAATCGATAGACCGATTACGCGCGTAATCGAATCCAGTGTCAAGCCCTCGACCGGAGGTTCATCGCACCTGCCCCTGCATCGGCCCTTCCGCCCACGGAACCTGCATGAAGCCGCTGCGCAAACTGGACTTCCCGGTGGAACAGGCCCGGCGATTCCTGGAACCCGGCCCCATCGTGCTGGTCAGCACGGCGGCCCACGGCCAGCGCAACCTGATGACGCTGGGCTGGCAGATGGTGATGGGCTTCTCGCCCTCGCTGCTGGCCACCTACATCTGGAACGAGAACCACAGCTTCGCCTTGGCCCGCGACAGCCGGCAGTGCGTGATCAACGTACCGGGCGTGGAGCTGCTGGACACCGTGGTGGACATCGGCAACTGCAGCGGCCGCGAGGTGGACAAGTTCGCGCGGTTCGGCCTGGATGCGGTGCCGGCCCGCGACGTGCTCGCGCCGCTGGTCGGCCAGTGCCATTCCAGCTTCGAATGCCGCCTGCACGACGACAGCCAGGTCGAGGCCAACAACCTTTTCATCTGGGAAATCGTGCGCGCCCACGTCGCGCCGCGGCCGAAACTGCCGCGCAGCTTCCACTATCCCGGCGATGGCCGGTTCATGGTTTCAGGGCAGGAAATCTCGCGTCGACGGCGGTTCAAGCCCGACATGCTGTAATGCCAGCACTCCCCCCGCCGCAGGACCGCCACGCATGACCGAACACCTGACCGACCTGGACGCCGCCGTTGACTGGCTGTTCGCGCGCGTGGAAGGGCCGCTGCGGGTGGGCGCTCCGCTGGCACTGGGCAAGCCGCACCGGCTGCTCAATGCGCTGTATTCGCGGGTGGAAGGGGATCCATCGCGGCCGTTGCAGCTGTACACGGCGCTGTCGCTGAACCCGCCGCAGGCGCGTGGTCATGGCCTGGAAGCGCGGTTCATGGCGCCGTTCGTGCAGCGCCATTTCGGCGAGGATTTCCCGCGCCTGGCCTACGCCGATGCCATCGCCCGCGATGCGCTGCCGCCGCATGTGGAGGTGGAGGAGTTCTACATGCAGTCCGGCGCGCTGCTCGGTTCGCGGCAGGCGCAATCCAGCTATACCAGCCTGAATTACACCCACGCCGCCGACGCCGTCGCGCAGCGCGCGCCGCAGGTGATCGTGCAGAAAGTAGCGATGCGCCCGGACGACCGCCGGCTCTCGTTGTCGTGCAACAACGACATCACCCAGGACACCCTGGATGCGATGGCCGCGCGAGGCCTGCCGCGCCCGCTGCTGGTGGCCGAGATCGATCCGCAGCTGCCCTACCTGGGCGGCACGGCCACGGTGGATGTGTCCTTCTTCGATCTGGTCATCACCCCGCCGCCGCCGTACCCGGCGCTGTTCGGGCTGCCGAGGCAGCCGGTGGCCGATGCGGACTACGCCATCGGCCTGTACGCCAGCACCCTGGTGCGCGACGGCGGCACGCTGCAGATCGGAATCGGTACGCTGGCCGATGCCCTCAGCCATGCGCTGGTGCTGCGCCATACCGACAACGCGCGCTATCGCCGCGTCTTGAATGCGCTGGATCCGCAGCTGGCCAGCCATCCGCTGGTGGAGGAGATCGGCGGCCTCGATCCGTTCGAAGTCGGCCTGTACGGCTGCAGCGAAATGCTCAACGAAGGCTTCCGCCGGCTGGTACAGACCGGTGTGATCCGGCGCAAGGTGCACGACGATCTGGCGCTGATGCAGCGCATCGAGAACGGCAGCACGCTGTCCATCGACCATGCCACGCTGGAGGCCGAAGGCGAGTACCTGCACGGCGCGTTCTACCTGGGTTCGCCCGAGTTCTACGAATGGCTGCGCACCCTTCCCGACGACGAGCGCAGCGCCATCGGCATGCGCCGCATCAGCGAGATCAACCAGCTGTATGGCGGCAACGAGACGCTGGAGCGCCTGCAGCGCCGCCATGCGCGCTTCTTCAATTCCTGCATGATGGCCACCGCGCTGGGTGCGGCGGTGTCCGATGCGCTGGACGACGGCCGCGTGGTGTCTGGCGTGGGCGGGCAATACAACTTCGTGGCGATGGCGCATGCGCTGCCGGAAGCGCGCAGCGTGCTGATGTTCCGCGCCGCACGTGACGACAAGGGCCAGCGCGCGTCGAACGTGCGCTGGAACTACGGGCACACCACCATTCCGCGCCACCTGCGTGACATCTACCTCAACGAGTACGGCATTGCCGACCTGCGCGCGTTGACCGACGACGACTGCGTGCAGGCGATGACCGCGATCACCGAAGCACCGTTCCAGGCCGGCCTGCTGCAGCAGGCCTATGCATCGCGCAAGCTGCGTACGGGGCGACATCCCGACCCGCAGCGCGAACAGCGCAACACACCGCAGGCGCTGGCGGCGGCGCTGGCACCGTTCCGCGCCGATGGCACCCTGCCCGATTATCCGCTGGGCAGCGACTTCAACGAGATCGAGCAGGTGCTGGTGAAGGCACTCGGCTGGCTGAAATCGAACACGCAGACGCGCGGCGGCACGCTGCGCACGCTGTGGGCCGCGGTGCGCCAGCCCGCCGGCGATGGCGACGCGGTGTACCTGCAGCGCATGGGCCTGCAGGCACCGAAGGATCTCGGCGAGCGCATCAACGCACGCCTGCTGCGCCTGGCCCTCGCCCGCACCGCGTAAGCCATGGTAGCGCCGGGCCATGCCCGGCGAATGGGGATCGCGGTGCCAACCAAGGTTGGCAGCTACCAGGACGGCGGCGCTGACGCGGTATCCTTAAGGGATGCAAGACGATTCCCGTTTCCTGTATGACCTGCGGCAGCGCCAGGCTGCAGGCGAAGACCTGCGTTACCTCTGCTTCTGGGGCCACCAGCCGCCGCACACTGGCGTGTCCGCCTCCTGCTTCAGCCAGTGGTATGACGCCGGCTTCGACATCGATGGCGTGCACTACCGCACCGCCGAGCACTACATGATGGCCGGCAAGGCACGCCTGTGCGGTGCCACCGACCTGCTCGAGAAAATCATCGTCAGCGCCACGCCGGACAAGGCCAAGGCGCTCGGCCGCAAGATCGAAGGCTTCGACGAAGCGCGCTGGATGCAGACGCGCTACGACCTGGTCGTGGAAGGCAACAGGGCCAAGTTCGCGCAGAACCCGGAACTGGGTGCGTTTCTGCGCTCGACCGAAGGCTGGGTGCTGGTCGAAGCCAGCCCGATGGACTTCATCTGGGGCATCGGCTTGGCCAAGGACCACGCCGACGCGCACAACCCGCGCAATGGCGTGGATTGAACCTGCTGGGGTTTGCGCTGATGGGCGTGCGCGACGCGATGTAGCGGTTATCCACGCATGGCGTGGATCTACTGCTGGCTGGTCAGAGCATCGGCCAGGTACAGGCGCTTGATCGGAGGATGGTCCCGATGCTCCGCCTGCCACAGATCATAGGCTGCCTGCATCGCCAGCCACATCCGTGCGTTTCCCAGGCCAGCCAGCTCCAGCCGGTACGCCAGCTCTGCAGAAATCCCCGCATGCCCGTTGATGATCGTCGACAGCTGCCCGCGGGAGTACCCCAGGTGCTGCGCAAGCGCGCTGATGGACATGCTGATCGCAGGCAGGATGTCCTCGCGCAGCGACTGCCCCGGATGAGGCGGGTCATGCATCGGCATCGCAGGTTCTCCTAGTGGTAATCAAGGTAATCGACCAGTTCAACATCGAGCCCCCGGAAGCGGAAGACCAGGCGCCAGCTAGCCGAAACACTCACGGACCAATAGCCTTTGTAGTTCCCTTGCAATGGGTGCAGACGGTTGCCTGGTAATCCCATATCGCCGGGGAGACTGGCTTGATCCAGCTGATGGAGCAGACGTCGCAAGCGGCCGACGTGGTCCGCGCGGACGCCTGACGCGTCACCCCGGTCGTAGAGTGCTCTCAGCCCCTTGTGCCGGAAGCTGACGATCACGCCTGCCAACTGTAAGGCATCACCTTACATCCTGCAATTTGGATATGCGGCCTGTGCACGGTCCCTCCATCACCCGAACTGGGCTTGCCCGGCGAATGCCATGAAAGTCGTGGTTTTCGCAGAAAGCGCAGTACAGGCGGAAGAGGCCAACACGTCATCATCGGTTCGCCGATGAATCATTCCGGGAAAGGCAGTATTCCCACGCGGAAACGAGAAAGGCCGGCTTGCGCCGGCCTCTCCCTTTCCTGCTTCGCGGGGCTGCTTACAGCGCCCTGGCGGCTGCCACCACGTGGTCGGTGGTGATGCCGAAGTGCTTGAACAGCTTGTCCGCCGGGGCCGAGGCACCGAAGGTGTCGATACCGATCACCGCGCCGTCCAGGCCGACGAACTGGCGCCAGAAACCGGTGACGCCGGCTTCGATCGCCACGCGCTTGCGCACGGCATTGGGCAGCACCGATTCACGGTAGGCCGCATCCTGGCGCAGGAACACGTCGGTGGACGGCATGGAAACCACGCGGGTCTTCAGGCCGGCGGCGTCCAGCTGGGCCTTGGCTTCGGTGGCCAGCGAAACTTCCGAACCGGTGGCGATCAGGATCACGTCCGGGGTGCCGGCCGCATCGGCCAGCACATAGCCACCGCGCTCGATCTGCGCGATCTGCTCGGCGCTGCGCGGCTGGTGCGGCAGGTTCTGGCGGCTGAACACCAGGCAGCTCGGGCCGTCCTGGCGGGTGATCGCGGCCTTCCAGCTCACCGCCGACTCGACGGCATCGCACGGGCGCCACACGTCGTTGTTCGGGATGTAGCGCAGCGAAGCCAGGTGCTCCACCGGCTGGTGGGTCGGGCCGTCTTCGCCCAGGCCGATCGAGTCGTGGGTGTAGACGTGGATGGCGTGGGCCGGGATCAGCGCGCTCATGCGCACGCCGTTGCGGGCGTAATCGCTGAACACCAGGAAGGTGGCGTCGAACGGAATGAAACCACCGTGCAGGGCCAGGCCGTTGGCAATGGCGGTCATGCCGAACTCGCGCACGCCGTAGTACACGTAGTTGGCGTTGGCGTCATCGCTGGCCACCGACTTGCTGCCCTTCCACAGGGTCAGGTTCGAATGCGCCAGGTCAGCCGAACCGCCGACGATTTCCGGCAGCAGCGGCGCGAAGGCTTCGATGGCCAGCTGCGAGGCCTTGCGCGAGGCGATGGTGGCGCCTTCAGCAGCGACCTTGGCGATGTAGGCATCGGCCTGGGCGACGAAGTCGGCCGGCAGCTCGCCATGCGAACGACGGGTCAGCTCGGCGGCTTCGGCCGGGAACTGCGCGGCGTACTTGTCGAACTGCTGTTCCCACTCGGCCTGGCGCAGGGTACCGGTACCGCCGGCACGCCAGCCGGCGTAGATCTCCTCCGGAATCTCGAACGGACCGTAGTTCCAGTCCAGCGCCTTGCGGGTAGCAGCCAGCTCGTCCTTGCCCAGCGCGGCGCCGTGGCTCGATTCCTTGCCGGCCTTGTTCGGCGAACCGAAGCCGATCGTGGTGCGGCAGCAGATCAGGGTCGGCTTGTCGCTCTGCGACAGCGCGGCCTCGATGCCGGCCTTGATGCTTTCCGGGTCATGGCCGTCGACATCGCGCACCACGTTCCAGCCGTAGGCTTCGAAACGCTCGGGGGTGTTGTCGGTGAACCAGCCCTCGACGTTGCCGTCGATGGAGATGTGGTTGTTGTCCCAGAAGCAGACCAGCTTGTGCAGGCCCCAGGTGCCGGCCAGCGAAGCGGCTTCATGCGACACGCCTTCCATCAGGCAGCCATCGCCCATGAACACCCAGGTACGGTGATCGACGATTTCCAGCTCCGGGCGGTTGAAGCGCTGTGCCAGCAGCTTCTCGGCCAGGGCAAAGCCCACGGCGTTGGCGAAACCCTGGCCCAGCGGGCCGGTGGTGGTTTCCACGCCCGGGGTCTCGTGGTACTCCGGGTGGCCGGCGGTGTGGCTGCCCAGCTGGCGGAACTGCTTGAGCTGCTCGATCGGCAGGTCGTAGCCGCTCAGGTGCAGCAGCGCGTACTGCAGCATCGAGCCGTGGCCGTTGGACAGCACGAAGCGGTCACGGTTGAACCACTGCGGGTTGTTCGGGTTGTGCCGGAGATAGTCGTTCCAGAGCACTTCGGCGATATCGGCCATGCCCATGGGCATGCCGGGATGGCCGGAATTTGCGGTTTCAACCGCATCAGCGGCAAGGAAGCGGATGGCGTTGGCCAACTGGCGACGGGTAGGCTGCGTCATGGTTCTGTCGGAATCGGGAGGCGGCCGCGAAACTGCGGGCGCGCCATTGTCCCACAGACGCCCGGCAGGGTCAGGTCAACGTCGCCCGGAAACGAGACGGGGTCGGAGCCCTTTCCTGGCGGAAAGGGATCCGACCCCGTTCAGGTGTTGCCGGCCAGCGGCCGGCACTACCGATCAGTTGTCCAGACGGGCCGCGGCAGCAGCCGCCTCGGCAGGGGTGTCGGCCGCCTCGCCCTTGGCCACCAGGGTGGTCAGGGCCAGGTCGCCGGTCACGTTCAGCGCGGTACGGCACATGTCCAGGAAGTGGTTCACGCCCAGGATCAGGCCGATGCCCAGCGGGTTCACGCCGACCATCGCGCAGATCATCGCCACCACCGGCAGCGAGCCCGACGGCACGCCGGCGGTACCGATGCCGCCCAGGATGCAGACCGCCATCACCATGACCTGCTGGCCGATGGACAGGTCCACGCCGAAGAACTGGGCCAGGAAGATCACCGTCACGCCCTCGAACAGCGCGGTGCCGTTCTGGTTGGCGGTGGCGCCCACGGTCAGCACGAAACGCGAGACGCGCTGCGGCAGGCCCATCTGGTCGGCCACGCGCAGCGCGGTGGGCAGGGTGGCGTTGCTGGAGGCGGTGGAGAAGGCCATCACCGTCGCTTCCTGGGTATCGCGGAAGAACGACAGCGGCGAACGGCCCGACAGCCACACCGCGGCGCCGTAGGTCACGACCATGTGCAGGCCCAGCGCCAGCACCACCACGCCCACATAGGCACCGAGGCGGATGATCA
The DNA here is from genome assembly GCF_024499815.1 of Stenotrophomonas testudinis. Classification (NCBI taxonomy): domain Bacteria; kingdom Pseudomonadati; phylum Pseudomonadota; class Gammaproteobacteria; order Lysobacterales; family Lysobacteraceae; genus Stenotrophomonas; species Stenotrophomonas testudinis. The sequence continues at coordinate 69,735 of NZ_JAMOKY010000001.1, forward strand.
GCTCGAAGCCGAACAGCGCGGCCAGGTTGAACATGAAGCAGGCCACCGCGTACGGGGCCAGGCGGATGACCAGGTTGATCAGGGTCATCGAGATTTCGAACACGCCTTCGATGGCGCGACGCAGCGGGGCGACCTTCTCTTCGTCGGTCAGCACCATGCCGATGCCGAACATCAGCGCGAAGAACATCAGCGACAGGATGGCGCCATTGTCCGACGCGGCCTGCAGCACGTTGCTCGGCACGATCGACAGCAGCATGTCCATCCCCTTGGGCGTGCCATGGATGCCGGCCACGATCTCCTTGCTGCGCTCGGCGTTCTCCGACAGCATCAGCGCGGCCGTCTGCGGGTCGACGCCAGCGCCCGGCTTGAGCACGTTGACCAGCACCAGGCCGATGCCCACGGCAATGCCGGACAACAGAATGGTGTAGGCCAGGGTCTTCCAGCCGATACGGCCGAGGGCGCGGATGTCGCCCATCTCGGACACGCCCATGATCAGCGCCGAGAAGATCAGCGGCACGATCAGCATGAAGATCAGGTTGAGGAACAGACCCGATGCCGGCGTGGTGATGTAGTCCATGACCCACTTGGCACCGGCCTGCAGACCATCGACGCTGCCGCCCAGGGCATGCACGGTCAACCCCAGGATCAGGCCGATCGCAAAGCCGATGCCCATCTTCCAGTGCAGGGGCAACTTCTTCTTGTCGGCAGCAGCTGCTGTCATACGCGGCATTCCTCGAAAAATGAATCTACTCTAACAAAGCGCGCAAGCTCCGCCGGTTCAGGGTCGCTGCGTGGGGTACAGCGGCGCCAGCCCAGTGTCGACGGCTTTCTGCGGCGCCGACCAGTGCGGTCCGTCACGGAAGCATTCGCGCAGGCGCGCACGCAGCACCGACGCTTCACCCTGCCCGCCCCAGCGCGCGGCCTGCAGGTCCAGCAGCACCTGGCGCTGGGCCGGATCGGCCAGACGCTCGATCACCTGCTCCAGGCGTTCAACCCCGGCCATCGCACACAGCTGCGCCTGCACCTGGTCGAATCCCTCGCCGTCGAGTGCGCGGCGCAGCTCGGCCACGCTGCCACGCGATGCGCCGCTGCGGCTGGTACCTGTGGTGATCGGTGCGCCGGCAGACGGTGCGCGACGGCCACGGCGCCAGCCCCAGGCCAGGGTCAGCAGCCACAGCACGGCCAGACCAATGGCAGCCGAGATCCAGGGCCACGGGCGCGCAACGGCCGTGCCCAACGGCACCGCGGTCGGTGCGGCCGGCCGCGCGTCGTCGCCGGGCAGCGCGGCCTGTGTATCGAGGGGCTGGGGCGCCGGGGTACCACTGCGTCCGGCGGCCACCGTCAGGGTCAGATCCGGCAGCGTGGCCTGCTCGGCAGTGCCGCTGTCCACGTTCCACCAGGTCACCTTCGGCCCCGGCACCACCAGCGTGCCGGCCTGGCGCGGCACGATCGAATAGCGCCGGGTGATCTTCAAGCGCGGCGTGCTGCCGCTGAAGGTCTCATCGTACTGGGCCGGTTCGGCAAAGACCTGCCCGGCATCGCCCACGTCGGGCACCGGCAGATCGGTGAACTGGGCGCGGGTCGCACCGTTTGCCACGGCTTCGACCACCACGGTGGCCGCTTCGCCGGCCCGCGCACTGTCCGGCGCCGTGGTGTAGCGCAGCTGCAGGCCGTGCAGCGGCATCCAGGGCTGCGGTGCCTGCGCCGGTTGCGCGCGCACCTGCAGGGTGCGCTCGGGGGCGACGGCGTTCATGCGCCCGTCGCCGCCCGCACCGAAGAAATCATCGAAGAAGCCACCGGCCGTGCGCCCGTTGAAGCGTGCGCCGGGCAGGCGCAGCGGCCCGCTGCGTTCGGGAATCAGCAGGAAGCGGCGCTCCACCACGTTGTAGCGGCGGCCGTTGACCTGGCGCACGTCGGTGCGGTCCTCGCCCACCCGCTGCAGCGAGGCACCTTCCGGCGTATCCAGCACCAGCTCGCCAGAGGCCAGCTGCGAGGCGAAGTACAGGCGCACCACCACGCCCACGCTCTGCTGCACGTAAGGCTGCGCGTCGTCCACTTCAGTCTCGACGAAAGCGGCGGCATTGCTCTGTGCGGTGGCCACCGTGCCGGTGCCCACCTGCAGCTGCAGCGGTTCGGTGCGCTGGCTGCCGACCTGCAGCGAGGGCACCAGCAGGGTGCCGCTGCGGCGCGGGGTCAGCGTCACCGAGTACACGTTGCGCTGCTGCATGCTGCCGTTGCTCCACTGCACCTGGCGGCTGCTGCCCTGCGCGCCGAGCGCGAAGTCCGCATTCAACGGCGCAAAGTCCGGACTGCCCTGGTCGGTTTCCACCTGCAGGGTGACCGGCTCACCGAGGGTGGTGCTGGCCGGGTCGAGCCACGCGCGCGTCTGCGCCAGTGCGGCCGACGGCAGCCACACCAGCAGCATCGCCAGCAGCACCGTCACCTGGAATGTCCTGCGCGGCACGCCGATCATCGCCCTTCCCTCTTTCTGCGTTCGTTTTCCAGCTGGAACTTGGTCCGCAGCAGCGAGCCCGGGTCATCGGGCACGCGACGCATCCACGCCTCCACTGCCTGCTGTTCCTCGCGCTGCTGCGGCGTGCGGCCGTCGCCGCGCGTGGCCGGCTTGCCCTTCTCGCCGGGCCTGGACTGCTGCATGGCCTGCTGCATGCGCTGGCGCTGCTCGGCGTCGGCCTGCGCCTGTGCCTGCGCATCGGCGGCCTGCGGACCGGCATTCTGGCCGTCTTTGTTTTCGCCGGGCTTGCCCTGCAGCGGCGGCTGTTGATCCTGCTGCCCCTGCTGGCCCTGTTGACCTGGCTGCTGCCCCTGCTTCGGCTGCTGCGGCGGCTGGCCCTGGCCCTTGTCCTGGTTGGAGCGGTTGTTCTGGTCCTTGTTCGACGGCGGCTTGCGCTTGCGCGCGGCATCGACCACCGCGCGGTTGGCCACTGCATCGGCCATGCCCGGATGCTTGGCCAGCGCGCAGTCGTAGGCGGCGATGGCACCGTCGTAGTCGCCCTGCCGCGCCAGCGCGTTGCCGAGGTTGTACAGGCCGGCATCACTGTCGATGCCCTCGAAGCGTGCGCGCGCGGTATCGAAATCACCGTTGCGGTAGGCCTGCACGCCTTCGGCGATGCGTTCGTGCTCGCGCTGGTCGGCGCGCTGCCAGAGCGTGCCGGTTTCTTTCGTCGGCGCACTGCGTGGCTGTGCGTGCAGGTTGCCGGCCAGCGGCAGCAAGCCCACCGCCAGCACCGCGGCCAGCACCGCGCGGCGCCGGAACGCCAGCAGGGCCAGCAGCATCAGCGGCGGCAGCAGCCAGTAGCCTTCATCCTGCCACTGACTGCCCTGCCCCCGGCCCTGCCGTGCGGTGCCATCGCTGGCATCCAGCACATCCAGTGCACGCAGGTCGCGGTCATCGGCGGCGATGCGCGCGTACTGGCCGCCACCGGCGGTGGCCACCGTGCGCAGGCTGCCTTCATCCAGCGCCGCCTGGGCGATCTGCCCGCTGCCATCGCGGTAAGCGGCACCGGTAGGCGTGCCGAGGCCCAGCACCGACACCTGCAGGCCGAGACTACGCGCCTGCGTCGCGGCGAGCGCGGCAGCGGCATCGGCCTGGTCGCTGATCAGCAGGATGCGCCCACGCAGCGTGCCGGTCTGGCGCAGCAGCTGGGTCGCCCAGTCGATGGCGCGGTCGGCATGCTGCCCTTCGCGCGGCATCACCTCCGGCGACAGCGCATCCAGATACAGCGCCACGTTGGCAGTGTCATCGGTCAACGGAGCCACCGTGTAGGCATCATCGGCATACACCACGAGACCGACCTGGCCGCCCTGCCGCGCACGCAGCAGTGCACCGATCTTGGCCCGTGCCTGCAGCAACCGCGATGGCGGCAGGTCGGTGGCGGTGATGCGGCTGGACAGATCCAGCACCACCACCAGCGGCGTGCCGGCCTGGTACATCGGCTGCGCCTGCTGGCGCCAGCTCGGGCCGGCCAGGGCCAGCACGGCCAGCGTCCAGCCCAGCAGGATGGCCCAGGGCAGACGCGCACGGCGGCGCCCACCTGCGGCTAGCAGGTGCGACAGCAGATGCGCGTCGACCGCCTGCCGCCACGCATCACTGCGACGTTGCCGGTACAACGTGGCGGCGATGATCAGCGGCAGCGCGAGCAGCGCCCACAGCCACTCGGGCCGCAGGAAATGCAGTGCGCTCCAATCGGGAAGCGCGGCCTGGAATGTCTGCAGGAACGTGGCGATCATCGGCGGCGCTCCGGCCACAGCCATGCCAATGCACCCAGCAACAGCGCCAGGCCCAGCGGCCAGGCATAACGTTCATTGCGCGGACGCAGGCTCGGGCCCTTCGCCGCGATCGGCTCCAACCGGTCCAGCTCGGCGTAGATGCCGGCCAGCTCGTCGGTATCGCGGGCGCGGAAGAAACGGCCGCCGGTCATTTCGGCGATCTTTCGCAGGGTGGCTTCATCCACCGGGTCGCGGTCACTGGCGATGGGGATGCCGAACAGACGCATGCTGCCATCGCTGCCAAAGGCGACCGTATGCACGCGTACACCTTCGGCACGCGCCAGTTCGGCCGCGCGCAGCGGCTCCAGCACTCCGGCATTGCTGACGCCGTCGGTCAGCAGGATCAGCACGCGCTGCCCCTCCGGCTGGCTGCGCAGGCGCTTGACCGCCAGCGCGATCGCATCGCCGATGGCGGTCTCGCGGCCGGCCAGGCCGACCACGCTGTCGCGCAGCTGGTCGCGCACGCTGGCCAGGTCGGCGGTGATCGGGGTGAGCGTGTAGGCACGATCGCCGAACACCAGCAGGCCGACGCGGTCACCGGCGCGGCGGTCGAGGAAGTCGGCCAGCACCGCCTTGGCCGCGGTCAATCGCTCCACCGCCTGTGAACCGAGCACCATGTCCGGCTCGCTCATGCTGCCGGACACGTCCATCGCCAGCATCATCTGCCGGCCTTCCTGCGGCGGCGTGATCGCATCGCCCAGCTGCTGCGGCCGCGCCATCGCCACGCACAGTGCGGCCCAGGCCAACCACAGGATGATCGTGCGCAGCCAGGATGCATCGACGCGTCCGCCGCCGGCCAGCGCCAGCAGCTCGGCGGCGGCATACGGCACGCGCAGGGCGGCGCCGGGTTCGGCCCGGCGTTTCCACAGATGCATCAGCAGCGGCACGGGCAGCGCCAGCAGTGCCAGCGGCCAGGCCAGCTGCAGGTCCGGCCAGGGCCAGTAACTTGCCAGCAGGCTCATCGGCGACGCTCCTGCAGCAGCTGCAGGTAACGTTCGCGTGCCCAGCGGCGGACCTCGACCACCTCATCCGCCGGCACCTGCGGCCGGTAGGCACCTTCGGCCAGCAGGCGTCGCTGCGGCTCGCCCAGCTCGTCCTTCGGGTCGATCCGCTGCCACCAGGCCTGGTCATGCAGCGCTTCGCTGCCCGGCTGGGCCAGGCGCGCGGCGCGACGCAGCAGGCCGGCGATGGTGGCCAGTTCGGCCGCTGCGGTGGGCGCCGCCTGCAGTTCCTGGTCGAACTGCTGCAGCCAGCGCTGGCGTCGACGGCGACGACGCTCGCGGATGAAGAGCACGATGCCCAGCACCAGCAGCACGGCGCCGGCCAACATCAGCCAGCCCGGCGCCGGCGGCCACCACGAAGGCGACGGCGGCAGCGCGACATCGCGCAACGGCAGGGCCGCGCTCACGCCGGCACCTCGGTCGGTGCAGGTGCCAGCCAGGCGTCGCTGGGCGCGTCGGTGGAGAGGATCTGTACATCCACGCGGCGTGCAGCCAGCTGCTGGCGCATGGCCTGCAGCGGCTCAACGAAGTGCGCGCGCCAGTGGTCCTGCACTTCGCTGCGGCGCAGATCCAGGCCGATGCGCTGCTGCGCGGCCAGGAACTGCAGCGGCGCCGAGGGCGGCTGCAGTTCCAGCGGGTCGACCAGCAGCAGCAGGCTCAGGTCGTGGTGCTGGGCCAGCGCACTCCAGCGTGCCGGTGCGATGCGCACGGCCTGCTGGGGATCGGCCAGTACCAGCATGCGTGCGCCGGGGCGCAGCACACGGCCGGCGTGGTCCAGCGCGCGCTCCAGGCCGAGGTCATCGGCAGGCGGTTGCGCGTACCAGCGGGTCAGTGCGTCGAGCACGCGCAGCACGCCACGCGGGCCGCCGGCCGGAGCGATCGGCGGCTCACGGTCACTGCCACGCAGCGCGCCGATGCGGTCGCCACGACGTTGTGCGGACCACGCAGCCACAGCCCCGGCGCGCGCGGCCTGCACCGATTTGAAGCGCACGCGCGTACCAAAGTACAGCGCCGGCGAGGTGTCGGCGACGATCAGGCTGACCCGTTCGCGCTCGGCCTGGAACAGCTTGGTATGAGCGCGACCGGTGCGCGCGGTCACCCGCCAGTCGATGTGCCGCGCGTCATCGCCGGGTACGTATTCGCGCGACTCGGCATATTCCATGCCGCGTCCGCGCAGCGGTGACGGTGCCTGGCCGGCATTGCCCACGCGGCCACGGCGCGGCGGCGGCGGTCGCTGCGCCAACCGGCGCAGGGCCACCAGCTCGGCCAGCTGCGGGCGCAGGCCATCGCCTTCGGCCACGCTGGCGCTGTGCGGCGGGGATGAATCGGACATGTGCAGGCTCAGGGCGCCGGCACGCGGGCCAGCAGTTCCTGCACCAGGCGCTCGCCATCCCAGCCTTCGGCCGTCGCTTCATAGCTGGGCAGCACGCGGTGGCGCAGCACGTCGGCGGCCACGGCACGCACGTCATCCGGGGTAACGAAGTCACGACCGGCCAGCCACGCACGTGCACGCGCGCAGCGCTCCAGCGCGATCGAGCCGCGCGGGCTCGCGCCCCAGGCGATACGGCGGCCGAGGCCGGCGTCGTAGCGCGACGGATCGCGCGAGGCCAGCACCAGTTCGATCAGGTAACGCTCCAGCGCCGGCGCCATGTGCAGGTCCAGCACTTCGCGGCGGGCGTCGAACACCACCTGCATCGGCAGTTTTTCCGGTGCCGGCGCGGCGTTGTCCAGCGCACCGCGCGCGCGGTCGCGGGCCAAGCGCAGGATCTCCGCTTCGGCGGCCTGGTCGGGGTAGCCGATGCGCACATGCATCAGGAAACGGTCCAGCTGCGCTTCCGGTAGCGGGAAGGTGCCTTCCTGCTCGATCGGGTTCTGCGTGGCCATTACCAGGAACAGCGACGGCAGCGCATAGGTATGGCGACCGACGGTGACCTGGCGCTCGCCCATCGCTTCCAGCAGCGCAGACTGCACCTTGGCCGGGGCGCGGTTGATCTCATCGGCCAGCAGGATCGGGTGGAAGATCGGGCCGGGCACGAATTCAAAGCGACCTTCCTGCGGGCGCCAGATCTCGGTACCGGTCAGGTCGGCCGGCAGCAGGTCCGGGGTGAACTGGACGCGGGCGAAATCGGCTTCCAGTCGTGAGGCCAGCGCGCGGATGGCGGTGGTCTTGGCCAGGCCGGGGGCGCCTTCGACCAGCAGGTGGCCGTCAGCCAGCAGGGCGATCAGCAGGCGCTCGACCAGCGCGGCCTGGCCGACGATCTCGGCCGACAGGGCATCACGCAGGCCGGTAAAGGCGGCATGCAGCTGCGAAGTGGTCGGCGCGGGCGGCGGCGTGGCGGATTCGGGCATCGGCGGTGGCAGGTTCATGGGGGCCTTTGACCGGCGCGGAACGGCACGGGTTCCCCACATCATCGCAGGCCGGTCCGCGGATTGGATCAAGGACGGATGAATGGCCATCGCCGCATGGCGTGGATCCACCACGAAAAAGGGCCGCACATGGCGACCCCGTCTCGTACAGCGTGTGCGGGCTGGCTCAGCTCTTCTTGGCCACGCGCAGCACCTTCGGGGTCACGAACACCAGCAGTTCGGCCTTGTCCTTGTTGCGGCCACGCTTCTTGAACAGATTGCCCAGGAACGGCACATCGCCCAGGAACGGCACCTTGCTGACGCTGCTGCGGTCGGTGAACTCGTACACGCCACCGATCACCACGGTCTGGCCGTCCTCCACCAGCACGGCGGTGTTGACCTCGCGGCGGTTGATTTCCGGGATTTCACCGTAGCCGGCCAGGGTGATGTAGCGCTGCACTTCGTCCTTCTTGACCGCCATGTTCAGGAACACGCGGTTGTCGTCGGTGATGGTCGGGGTGACCTTCAGCTCCAGCACCACTTCCTTGAACTGCACGTTCGGGGTCTGCGCACCGCCGGCCGCACCGCCGCCGCTGATGGTCACGTAGCCGATTTCCTTACCCTGCTTGATCAGGGCCTCGCGCTGGTTGGTGGTCACCACGCGCGGGTTGGAGATCACTTCACCACGCGACTCTTCCTGCATGGCCGACAGTTCGACGTCCAGCAGGTAACCCGCGTTGAGGATGGACAGTGCCAGCGAACCGGGGTTGCTGGTGGAGGCCACCGGCAGGTTCCAGTTCAGGCCGTTGCCAATCTTCGACGCAACCGGGATGGGCGCCGGGCCGACGCTGCCGCCGGCGATCCAGTCGCGCACCGCGTTGGCGTTGGTGGCGGCGGTGGTCACCTGCGAATCGAGGGTGCTGTGGTTCTGATCCACGTTGCCACCAAAGTACACATTGTCGCGGCTGCCGCTGATGCCGAACTTGGCACCCAGTTCGCGGGCAAAGGTATCGGTGGCGATGACGATGCGGCTCTCGATCAGCACCTGGTCGACCGGGCGGTCGATCACGTTGATCAGCTCACGCATGCGCGCGATCTTCTTCGGGATGTCGCTGATCATCAGGGTGTTGGTGCGCTCGTCGGCGACGATGCGGCCGCGCGAGGACAGGAAGCCACTCTCTTCCTGGCTGGAGCTGGAGCCGCCACCGCTGCCACCACCGCCACCACCGATGCCCTTGGCCTCGGTCAGCGCTTTGAAGATCTGCGTGGCGCTGTGGTAGTTGATCTGCACGTAATCGGTCACCAGATCCTCGCGGTTCTCGATGGCGATGCGTGCGTCTTCCTTTTCCTGCTCGAACTTGGCCAGTTCAGCCTGCGGCGCGACCCAGATCACGCTGCCGTCGCGACGCTTGTCCATGCCCTTGGCGCGCAGCACGATGTCCAGCGCCTGGTCCCACGGCACGTTGACCAGGCGCAGGGTCACATTGCCCTGCACCGAATCGGACGCCACGACATTCAGGTTCGACTCTTCCGCAATCAACTGCAGCACGGTGCGCACCGGCACGTCCTGGAAGTTGAAGGTGACCGGCTTGCCGCTGTAGCCACGCTCCGGCACGCCCTTGGCAGCCTGGGTGACGCTGCCTGCGGTGACGGCACCGACGGCGGCCGGTGCCTTGCGGGCACTGATCTCGACCACGTACTCGTTGCCGCTCTGGTAGGCCAGCGATTCGACTGCGCCGCCGGTGCTCAGCACCAGCTGGGTGCCCGCGCCCGACGGCTTGGCGTCGATGCGCTGCACCGGCGTGGCGAAGTCGGTGACGTTCAGCGGCTTCTGCAGGTTGGCCGGCAGTCGGGCATTGCCGACGTCGACCACCACGCTGTTGTCCTGCGTGCGCAGGTCAGGGATCGCGCCCTGGCCGTCGAACTGGACGATCAGGCGGCCACTGCCGTCATCGCCGCGCTTGAAATCGATCCGCTGCACCGACAGCGAGGCCGGCGCGGAGGCCTGCGTCGCTACGGCGGTGCCTGCCGGCTTTTCGGCCGGTGCGGCAGCCAGCGCCGGGGCGCAGGCCAGCATCAGCGCGACTCCCAGCGCGCTGATGCGGTTCAAGGTAGAGCGCCGGATGGGTCGCAGCCCCTTGGCTTGGTGAAAAGTCATCGTGCTATCCCCAGTAAACGATCATTGATCATCGAGCGCGAGCGTGGCCGGACGTTCCAGCCAGCCCCCCGCACCGTCCGGCACAAGTTCGATCAGCTCCACGCGGTCTTCGTAGACCGCGGTGACCCGCCCGTCGCTCTGCCCAAGGTATCCACCCGGGCGCACCCGGTAGGTCACCTTGTCGGGCCCCATCACCAGGGCGACAGTGCCGCCTCCGGTACCGATGGTACCCACCATGTCCAGCGCATCCAGCGGGAAGCCTTCAAGCGGCTCCTTGCGCCGGTTCGGATCCGGACGGGTTCCACCAGCCCCCTGCTGCGGATTGGCCCAGGCATCGGTGAACGGATCGCGCATGCCCTGCGCGGAATACTCGAAGGTCTCGAACTGCTGCATCACCGGCAGCGGCTCGAGCGGCTGCGCCGGTCGTGCGCGCTCGCTTTCAACCCATTTTTCCAGGTTGGGGGCGTCGCCCGGCGTGCTGGTGATGCCGCGGCCGCAGCCGGCCAGCAACAACACCGCCATCGCCATGCCACCCCGTGCAATGAAGGAACGGATCACGGCTGCGCCTCCTTGCCCGGTTCAACCTGTTGCTCTGCGATCTCGGACTCATCCAGGTACCGGTACGTTTTGACCGTACCGGACAGCTCCAGCGCGCCGGCGCGGATGCTGCCACCGGTCTTGTCGGCCGGCTTCAGGTTGATGTCGTGCATGGTCAGGATGACCACGCGCGGCAGCGAGGCCACGCCACTGACGAACGCGCCGAACTGGTGGTAGCTGCCCACCATCTTCAGCTTGATCGGCTTCTCGGCGTAGAACTCCTTGATCTGTTCCTGCTCCGGCTCGAACAGCTGGTTGGTCAGGCCGCTGGACAGCGCGGTCTGCGAGATGTCGATGATCAGGTCCGGCATCTCGGTCTTGCTGGGCAGCTGCCGCAGCATCTGCTGCAGGACCTGCTCCATCTGTGCCAGCTGCTGCTTGAGCGGTTCCAGGTTCACCGCGCGTGCCTGCTCGGTGCTGAACTGTTCGCGCAGCGTGGCTTCCTGGCCTTCCAGGGTTTCCAGCTCCTCGCGCTTGCCGCTGATCAGCAGCATGTACGCCACGAACATGATGACCAGGGCGATCAGCGTGCAGAACACGATCTTCGCGTTCCGCGGCCAGTTGCCGATGTCGTTGAAGTCCAGGCTCTTGAGGTCGACTTTCCTGCTCATGCGCGGTCCCCCTGCAACGGGGCGTGGAAGGCCTGCGGCGGCTGCGCCAGGCGGCTCCCCTCAGGCTTGGGCGGGGCCGCCGGCTTGGCGGCCGGCGCTGTCGGCGCGGGCTGGGCAGCCGGGGCATTCGCCGGGGCAGCAGCAGGTGCCGGAGCAGCGGCCGGGGCAGCGCCGGGCTGGGCCGAAGCCGGGCCGGCTGCCGGAGCGGCCGCATCCGGACCTGCCGCCAGCGGCGCGACGGCCGGAGCAGCAGCACCAGGCGTCGCCACCGAGCCATCGGCATTCAGGCCGGGGGTGGTGGTCTCGTCGCTCTGTGCCGGCAGCTTCACCGTCACCTTGAACAGGTACGGCAGGGCCTTGATGTCAGCCACAGGGCCACCGGCACGGATTTCCTTGTCCTTGTCCGGGGTGCTGGCCTCGATGATCGACAGTTCCGGGTTGGTCATCCAGCCGGACACTTCCAGGTTGCGCATGTACGCCGAAACGCGGGCGTTGGACTGGGTGCGGCCTTCCAGGGTGAGCATGTCGCCGTCCTGGGTCAGGGCGGTCAGCACCACGCCATCGGGAATGGTGCGGACCAGGGCATCGAACAGGTGGACCATCTGCGAACGCTTGGCCTGCAGCTGTTCGATGACGGCCTTGCGCGCCAGCAGGCGGCTCTTCTGCTCGTCGAGGCGCTTGATCTCCTCGTTCTGCTTCTTGACCTTGTCGATCTCGGTCTGCAGATACGCATTGCGCTCCTGCTGGCCGCTGACCTGCATGTCGTAGTAGAACCAGATCAGCAGGGACAGCAGCAGGCCACCGAGCGCGGCCATGCCCAGCATGACGCCGAACTCGCGCTGGCGCTGCTTGCGCCGTTCGGCGCGCCAGGGCAATAGATTGATGCGTGCCATCAGTCGAAGCTCCTCAGTGCCAGACCGGTAGCGATCATCAGCGCGGGGGCATCCTGGGCAAGCGCCTGCGCCTGCACCTTCGGGCCCAGGGTCATCTGTGCCAGCGGGTTGGCGACCACGGTCGGCACGCCCAGCTGCTCTTCGACCATCTCCGGCAGACCGGCCAGCGCGGCGCAACCGCCGGCGAGCACGATGTGGTCGACCCGGTTGAATTCGCTGCCTGCGTAGAAGAACTGCAGCAGGCGGCTGATCTGCTGGACCGTCGCTTCCTTGAAGGGCTCCAGCACTTCCACTTCGTAGCTTTCCGGCAGCCCGCCCTGGCGCTTGGCCAGACCCGCTTCCTCATAGCTCAGGCCGTAGCGGCGCATGATCTCGTCGGTCAGCTGCTTGCCACCGAACACCTGTTCGCGGCTGTACAGGCTACGGCCGCCGCGCAGGACGTTCAGCGTGGTCATGGTGGCGCCGATGTCGACCAGGGCCACCACGCCGTCGTGGGACACCGGCAGCTCGCTGGCCACCAGGGCGAAGGCGTTCTCGACCGCGAAGGCCTCCACGTCCATCACCTTGGCCTGCAGGCCACCCAGCTCCAGCGCCGACTGGCGCAGCTCGACGTTTTCCGAGCGCGAGGCGGCCAGCAGCACCTGGACCATCTCCGGGTTGTTCGGGATCGCCCCGATCACCTCGAAGTCCAGGTTCACTTCCTCGATCGGGTACGGAATGTAGTTGACCGCTTCCAGCTCGATCTGGGCTTCCATGTCGGCTTCGTCGAGGTCGGCCGGCATCGGGATCACCTTGGTGATCACCGCCGAACCGGCCACGGCGGCCGCGGCCAGCTTGGCCTTGCTGCCGGAACGGTTCATCGCCCGGCGGATGGCCTCGCCCACGGCCTCCACTTCGACGATGTTCTTTTCAACCACAGCATTCGGCGGCAACGGTTCCACGGCGTAGTGTTCCACGCGGAAACGGTTGCCGCTGCGGGAAAGCTGCAACAGCTTTACCGCAGTCGAACTGATGTCGACGCCAATGAGCGGCGACTGACTTTTTGGGATGAGCCCCACGGTTTCTCCCCTGCCGACGGGCACTTGGACACAGGATCTGCGTCCGCGCATTAATAACGTATTTTTAGCGAATGGCAACCGCCCTGCTGTGAAATCCCTCACAGGATGAACACGCAGCCCCTGGCAATTCCCCTTGCGTTCCCCGGTACCGGCCCCAGCCGCTACCTTGCGTAATCTATACTCTGCGACCACGAAATTCGCAATCGGAATCTGACACCGATGACTCGTCTCCGCCGCTGGCTGCGCTGGATCTTTGTTGTTGTCCTGGTCCTGGCGCTGGTTGGTGCTGCCGCCGTGGGCGGCCTGTACTACGCCGTATCGTCCAAGCTTCCCGACGTGCAGACCCTGCGCGACGTGGAAATGCAGGAGCCGATGTACGTCTATGCCTCCGACGGCAAGCTGATGGCCGTCTTCGGCGAGACCCGGCGCACCCCCATCACCATGAAGGACGTGCCGGAGAACCTGAAGCGGGCTTTCCTGGCCACCGAGGACGCCCGCTTCTATGAACACGGCGGCGTGGACTACAAGGGCATCGCCCGCGCGGTCTGGCTGCTGGCCACCACCAGCGACCGGCGCGTGCCGGGGGGGTCGACCATCACCCAGCAGGTTGCCCGCCAGTTCTTCCTCAGCTCCGAGTACAGCTACACGCGCAAGCTGGCCGAGATCCTGCTGGCCCGCAAGATCGAGTCCGAGCTGAGCAAGGACGAGATCTTCGAGCTGTACCTGAACAAGAGTTTCTTCGGCAACCGCGCCTACGGTGTGGCCGCTGCGGCCGAGTTCTACTACGGCAAGAAGCTGAACGAGCTGGATCTGGACGAAATGGCCTCGCTGGCCGGCATCCCCAAGTTCCCCTCCTCCGGCAACCCGATCTCCAACCCGGAACGTGCCCGCCAGCGCCGCGACAACTACGTGCTGCAGCGCATGGCCGACCTGCAGTTCGTCACCCAGGCCGAGGCCGATGCGGCCAAGGCCGTGCCGATGCACGCCACCCCGCATGAGCCGCCGGTGGAGGTGTACGCCCCGTACGTGGCCGAGCTGGTGCGCCAGGAAATGATCGCCCGCTTCGGCGGTGACGTGGTCAACAAGGGCTACCACGTCACCACGACGATCGATTCGACTCTGCAGGAATCGGCCAACCTGGCCGTACGTGACGGCCTGCTGCTGTACGACCATCGCCACGGCTGGCACGGCGTGGAAAAGCAGGTGCAGCTGGGCGCCGGTGATGACGCCGCCGCCCTGGCCGAGCACCTGCGCGGCATCGTCGCCCAGGCCGGCCTGCTGCCGGCCATCGTCGCCAGCACCGGCGCCGACGGCAGCGCCACCGTGGTCCTGGCCAACCGCAGCGAGATCGTGCTGCCGGCCGGCGCCGCCAAATGGACCAACAAGACCCCAGGCAAGCTGGTGCAGCGCGGCGACATCGTGCGTGTGCGTGCTGGCGCCAAGGAAGGCGAGTGGCTGCTGGACCAGATCCCGCGCGGCCAGTCCGCCCTGGTCTCGCTGGATGCCAACAGCGGTGCCCTGAAGGCCCTGGTCGGTGGTTTCAGCTTCTCCGGCAACAAGTTCAACCGTGCCACCCAGGCCCGCCGCCAGCCGGGTTCGAGCTTCAAGCCGTTCGTCTACGCGGCCGCCTTCGACAAGGGCTACAACCCCGCCTCGATCGTGCTCGACGCCCCGGTCGTGTTCCGCGACCGCCGCGGCAAGACCTGGGCCCCGCAGAACGACGGCGGCGGCTTCCGCGGCCCGATGCGCCTGCGCGAGGCGCTGGTGCAGTCGCGCAACCTGGTCTCGGTGCGCCTGCTTGACGGCATGGGTGTGGATTACGCGCGCAAGTACATCAGTGAGTTCGGCTTTGCCGAATCGGAACTGCCGCCGAACCTGTCGATGTCGCTGGGTACCGCCTCGCTCACCCCACTGTCGGTGGCCCGTGGCTACGCCGTGTTCGCCAATGGCGGCTCGCGCGTGGACACCTGGCTGATCGATCAGGTGACCGACCGCGACGGCACCGTGGTGTTCAAGGAGAACCCGGCCCTGGCCTGCCGCGAGTGCGCCGGCACCAGCGACCAGCCGGTGAACCAGGTGGTGGACGGCTTCAACTTCGGCGCCCCGGCGCCCAAGCCCGATGCCACCGCCGCCGCGCCGGCCACCGAGACCCCGGCCGCACCGGTCAACCCGGACGCCCGCACCGCCCCGCGCGCGATCGACGCCCGTACGGCTTATCAGCTGGTGTCGATGATGCGCGACGTGGTCCAGCGCGGTACCGGTACCGCCGCCAAGGTGCTCGGCCGCGCCGACCTGGGTGGCAAGACCGGTTCGACCAACGACCACCGCGATGCCTGGTTCTCCGGCTTCGGCGGCCCGTACGTCACCACCGTCTGGGTGGGCCGCGACGACTTCCGCTCGCTGGGCTACCGCGAATACGGTGGCAAGGCCGCCCTGCCGATCTGGATCGACTACATGCGCACCGCCCTGAAGGACGTGCCGCTGGCCGAGAACGAACCGCCGGCCGGCATGGTCCAGGCCACGCTCAACGGCGCGGTGGAGTGGGTGAAGGTGGAAGACATGGACCGCCTGACCGACTACGACCTCAACCTGCAGAACACCCCGCAGGCCGACGCCGCCGCGTTCGATATCTTCTGACGCCGGTACGGGTGGGTGCCAACCGTTGGTTGGCACTCATGCAATCCGCCGGGCATGGCCCGGCGCTACCGGGGGTTGCCAACGCCGATTGGCGCGTTGGCATCTACCCATGCGCCCCCACGCAGATGTCACATCACTGCGCTAACCTGTCTGCAGGTCGCATCAGGAGTCTTTGCATGCATCGGGCACGTCAGCATGCTGCCAGCCAGACCCGCGAGCGGCGCCACCGCCTCGCCCACGAAGCCGCCCGCCTCATGGCCGAAGGCGGCATCCGCGACTACCACCAGGCCAAGTTGAAGGCCGCCAGCCGCCTCGGCATCCACGACGATGCCTCCCTGCCCCGCAACGTCGAGATCGAAGACGCCCTGCGCGAGTACCAGCGCCTGTTCTCCGGCCCGCAGCACGGCAACGAACTGCAGCGCCGCCGCGAAGCCGCACTGCGTGCCCTGGAATTCCTCCACGGCTTTTCACCGCGGCTGGCTGGCCCGGTGCTGGATGGCACCGCAGACGCCAACAGCCCCGTCCAGCTGCACCTGCACAGCGACGACCCGGAAGCCGTGCACCGCTTCCTTGACGAACACGGCATTCCCGCCGAATCGCGCGTACGCCGGCTGCGCCTGGACCGCGAGCGCAGCCTGGACGTCCCGGTGTGGGTGTTCAGTGCGGAGGAACTGACCTTCGACCTGGCCGTGCTGCCCTACGACACCCTGCGCCAGGCACCGCTGTCGCCGGTGGATGAAAAGCCGATGCGGCGGGCATCCATCGCGCAGCTGCGGCAGCTGCTGGCGGAAGCGGAGATCAGCGCCTACATCGGCCCCACCCTGTAGAGCCGAGCCCATGCTCGCCTGCTCTGCCGCATGGCACCGCATGGGTAGCTCCGGGCCATGCCCGGCGAGCGCAGCGGCGTTAGGCCGTGTCGACCAAGGTCGACACCTACAGCGCGTCACATCGCGTAACGCGGGTCCAGCGGCTTATCCATCAACCGCGACAACCACGGCATCGGCTCGCGCTGCGGGTATTCCTCCATCATCCGCTCGTGCAGCACCTGGATGTCACTCAGCATCCAGCCGTGGAAGACCACATCCTGGAACGGGTCGGACCACGAGTTCTGCAACCGGTTCAAGTCGCCTTCCAGCGGCGGCAGCGCACCGTCGGGCAGGTCGAGCATCGGCCGCAGTGCCGCATCCAGTCTGGCCGTCCGCTCCCCCGCCCTGCGCAGCTGCGCCACACTCTCCTTTATATGCCAGCAGATGAAGGGCGCGCACACCCCCGTCGCGCGGATGTAGTCGGAGATGTCCGCCAGCATGTCTGCCTGCAGCTGCTTGGACTCCTCGCCCAGATAGAGCTCGCGCGCGCGCAACGCACGCAGCGTCGCCGCACGCACCTCGTCGGCCGTGGTGTAATCCTGCCCGGGCTTGCCGCCGCCGTGAAGTGCGACGGCCACGCGATGCATCGACTGCTCCCGGATCAACCGCACCTGCACCTTGGCCGCCTCCGGATGCACGCGCAGTACCGGCGGGTTGCTGATCCTCCAGATGATCCAGCAGGAATACACCAGCCCCAGCATCAGCAGCGCGTAGACAAGCGTCCATCCATTGATGCTGCGCACCACATAGTTGTACCGCGCACGCCATACATAGAAGCGCCGGTAGGTCATGAAACGGCTGAACCGTTTGTACATCGCCATCTCCCTTTGAAGTGCCCCGGCGCAACGGGCATCCTTCTGCGCGCCGCGCCGGGGCTGCATGGCTTACCAGCCGATGCCCACGCCCACGCCAACGCTCTGCTCACCGCTGTTGGTGAACGCCCCGTTGAGGCTGAACGTGGCCGAGCCCTTCTCGTTGAGTACGCGCTGGTAGCCCACCGCCATGGCCGACTCGCCCTCGGCATAGCCCACGCCCGCGCCGAGGCGGTTGTAGGTGGCCAGGCCGGCCGTGTTCATGGCCATGGCCGTCTGCGCACTGCTCATCGCCGCCATGCGGTTGAAGCGCTTGTCCATCTTGTCCAGGCGCTGCTCCACGCCCTTGATGGCACCATCGGTGTACTCATTGGCGCGCGCGAGCATCTTCTCGAGCTCGGCGGTGTCCACCTGCGGGGTCGGTGCGGGCGCGTCATCCTTCTTGGACTTGGGCTGCGGCGTGGGCGACGACGACGGCGCACTGCCGCTGTCGGCTACGGCCTTGTCACCCTCGTTGGCCACCGGCGGAGTGGCCGCGGCCGATTCGCTGCTGGTCGGGGTGGGCGTTGGCGTGCCCGCATTGGCCGATGCAGTCGCCATCGCACGGGCCTGCGGCTTACCGTCAACACGCTGCTCCAGCCCGTCCATGCGGCCATTGAGCTGCTGCTGCACCGCATGCAGCTGGCCACCGTTGACGGCCTCGCGGCTGCCGGCGGCAATCAGGCCGTTGGCCACGTTGGAGATGACCATGCCGTTGGCGCCTGCCAGGGTGAGCTGAGCGGCACCATCGCTGCGGGTGGAGGGGCTTTCCTGGAAGACCGAACGCAGGTGGGTTTCCACGCGGTCTACGCGGGAGTCGGTGGTGACTAGGGCCGCGTCTAGGGTGGTGAGGGCGTCGTTTACTGTGGTGTGGTGCTGCCCTTGGAGGTTGAAGCCGGGTGTGATGACATTGCCGTTGGCGTCGATGTTGCCGCCGAAAGCGGACAGTGCGCCGCGCAGCTGGCCGATGGTGGCTGCGTCGTTGCTGCCAGTGCCGCGGGAAATACCCGTCAATCTACGTCGCACGTTGTCATTTCCAAACGACACTGTGTCAGGCTCGGATGCTACCGATCCATAGCCGATGGCAACACCATTTCGCGCTTCAGCCAACACTCGGCTTTCCGCACCCAGCGCCATTCCTCTAACAGCGTTGACAGACGTCCCAACACCCAGCGCAAATCCCGCCTCGGCGTTCTCAGCAACAAACGCTGCTCGACCGATCGAGATTGAATTCTTGCCTTGGGCCGCTGCCCATGCACCCACAGCGACGCCGCCTTCTGAGCGCAACGACGCCTTTGCGTTCTTGCCAATAGCCACCCCGGCTGGGCCTGCTTGAGCTGGATACTGCCAATCCTCAGGCATCCAGCCAAATGCGAAGTTGCTGCCCATCTCTTCAATGGAGTTCAGTCGCAGGTTCGTGCTGTAAAGCTGGCTCCCACGCACCACATCCGAACTATCAGCAGAGAGGCGCGCATCGGCAACACCAGTTAGACGCGCGCCGCCGAAATCGATGGGGTTTCCATCTCCGGTCTTAGTCAGCAGATTCTTTTGCTCCGAACTCCAATCGCGCTGTATCGCGTCTAGGTCGCGTCGATTACGCTCGATCTTCTGCTCCGTGGCATACAGCTGATCACCGGTCACCGCATCACGGCTACCTGCGGCAATACGACCATCAGCCAGGTTCGACAAAACCATGCCCTGCGCGCCAGCCAAGTTCAGCTGAGCGATCCCATCCACCAGAGGTGATGGTGACTGCTGGAACATGGCACGCAACTGGCTTTCGACGCTCTCAGCGCGGCCGCTGGTTCTGATCACTGCCACATCTAGTGCCGCCAAAGCGTCGCCGACATTGTCCTGAGTTCCGCCTTGAACGTTGTAGGTGGGGCCGATGATCGTTCCGCCTGCATCCAAGTGCACGCGCCCCCCTAGGCCCTGCAGAGTCTCTTTGAGCTGAGCAATAGTTGACGCATCCTCATCTCCGAGACCTCGAGCTACATTTACTAATCGGCGGCGATACAGATTCGTGCCGAATGAAACAGTGTCTGCATCCTTTGCTATTGAGCCGGCCCCGACAGCAACGGCCCTGTCTGCACCGATTTCAGCGCGACTATTCGCGCCAACTACTGTCGTCTCGATGCCCGCTGCACGCGAACCGGTGCCAAGTGCAAAAGAACTCTCGGCTCCCTTCTCTACAAGCGCGCCTCTTCCAAGAGCGACAGAGTTCTTGCCGTTCGCGATGGCAAAAGCACCTATCGCCGTCCCGCCTTCATTATCAATACCAGCCTGAGCGGAATCACCAATGGCCACGCTGAACGCCCCCGATCTGGCTGCATCACTCAGTCCGTCCGTTCCGATACTCAGGAAACGCCCGGCGCTCTCAAGCGTTTTGACACGTTCGTTGGTTGCAAACAACTGCCCACCATTAACAGCTTCAGTGCTGCCTGCCGAGCTGATATCACCCGCCGAAACGCCCGATACACGCGCACCGTCCATATCCACAAGACGACGATCAGCACTGAACTTCACCACGCCATCCAGATCCGGATCGAAGTTGTCCACGTCCGAGCGCAGCTGGTCGATATCAGTCCGGTTGGTCGACACGCGCTGGTCCTGCGCTGCCAGGGACTGGGTGTGCGTCGCCAGTTGCTGGCCGTGCAGCACCAGCGACTGGCCTTGGGTGGAGACGGCCTGATTGGTGGCATGAAGCTGCTGCCCGGTCACCACATCGGTGCTGGTGCTGCTCACCACGCCGTTGGCAACGTTGTTCACCCGGCGCTTGGCGCCATCCTTGTTGGCCACATCCACCACCGTGCCCGTGTTCTCGGCCCCCAAACGCACATTGCCCGTGGCAGAGGCTTGGCTTACCAGATCGCCAAGCGCGTTGGCCTTGCCCAGCGCAGTGTCGGCGGTGGTCTTCGCGCCCGCTGCCGCCGTTTGTGCAGCCGTGGCGGTGTTCTGCGCCGTGGTCACCTTGGTGTTGGTGGCGGTGAGCTGCCTACCGGTGACGGCATCGGTGCTGGTGCTGCTCAGAGTGCCATCACTCAAGCCGGTGACCTTACGGCCGGCATCGCTCTTGTTGCGCACATCCAGCACGGTCCCGGTGTTGTCACCACCGAGGCGCACATTGCCCGTGGCCGAGGCCTGGCTGACCAGGCCGCCCAGCGCAGTGGCCTTGCCCAGCGCGGTGTCGGCACTGGTCTTGGCGCTGTTGGCCGAACTCTGGGCCGCATCCGCCGCCGTCTGCGCCTTGGTCACGTTGGCATTGGTGGCGAACAACTGCTGGCCGGTCACCGCATCGGTGCTGGTGGCACTCAGCGCGCCGTTGCGAATTCCATTGAGGTAGCGGGTGGCATTGCTTTTGTTGGCAAAGCTGACCGTAGTACCGGTGTTGTCACCGCCCACCCGCACGGTGCCACTGGCCGAGGCCTGACTCAGTAGCCCGCCCAGCGCCGTCGCCTTGCCCAGCGCGCTGTCGGCGGTGGTCCTGGCACCGGTCGCCGCTGTCTGTGCAGCGGTGGCGGTGTTCTGCGCCGTGGTGACATTGGCGTTGGTGGCCGTGAGCTGCTTGCCGGTGACTGCCTCGGTGCTGGTGGTGTTCAACGTTGCATCGGCCAGGCCGCTGATGCGGCGGTTGGCATTGGCCTTGTTGCGCACATCCAGCACGGTGCCGGTGTTCTCGCCCCCCAGGCGTACATTGCCAGAAGCCGAGGCCTGGCTGACCAGGCCAGCCAGGCCATTGGCCTTGGACAGCGCGCTGTCGGCGGTGGTCTTGATGCTGTTGGCCGCGCTCTGGGCCGCATCGGCCGCGCTCTGCGCCTTGGTCACGTTGGCGTTGGTGGCAAACAGCTGCTGGCCCGTCACCGCATCGGTACTGGTGGTGCTCAGCGCGCCGTTGCGAATGCCGTTGAGGTAGCGGGTGGCGTTGTTCTTGTTGGCAAAGCTGACCGTGGTACCGGTGTTGTCACCGCCCACGCGCACGGTGCCACTGGCCGATGCCTGGGTCACCACCCGTGAATTGGCCAGTGCCTGGTCGGCCGTGGTCTTGGCTGTTGTCGCGGTGGCTTTGGCGGCATTGATGTCATTCTTTGCCACCTGCAACTGGCGGCCATTCACCGCATCCGTACTGCTGCTGCTGATGGTGCCGTCGGCAACATTGACGATCCGCCGTTTCGTAGAACCGTTGCCTACCGATACGGTGTCGGCCTCGGTGGCCTGCGACCCGCGCCCGAGTGCGACGGAGTTGGCCGCGCTTGAATGCGCCTTGTACCCCAGGGCAATGCTGTCGTGGGACGCAGACGCTTCGCCACCGAGTGCAACGGCCCCCGTCCAGCCCTGCGTGCCCGCACGCGAGTCGGCACCGATGGCGATACCGGAAACGCCCGCCCCGGTAATGACCGTCGCCTTGCTGCCCAGCGCGACCGCGTTGCCGCCATAGGCGTTCGCATCATTGCCAATCGCCGTTGCACCGATTCCCGTGGCGTTGGCAAAAGCACCTACGGCGGTGGCATATCCGCCCGCTACACCGGCGCCATAGCCGAAGGCAGAGTTGCGATCACCATAGGAGATGATGTTGTTACCAAACGCAGTCGCATAGTCGCCTTCGAACGTGATGGCATTGCCGGTCAACAGCACGAAACGCCCATTCCCACTGATCCACTGATAGTCATGCACCCATGCCCAGGTCGGCACGCATCCTTGGCTGGCGGTGTAGCACGAGAAAAGATTGCGCTCCGCATGGGCGGTGCCGGCCGCACCGAACAACATGACCAGCGCCGCTGCCGTACTGCGACGAAGGGAGCGTGTGGAAGCCCCTGGCTTACGCTTTGTGGACGCGAGCTCACTGGTGACCACCCAGCACTGCCGGGCAGTGGACCAAAGACGGCGGTAAATCCTGTTCATGAAAACTCCTTAACAAGGGAAACGAAGAAGTGTCATCGCGGAGGCACTGCGCCACGACGGCCTGTGGGGGTCAGGGCGCCAGCGTCTGTACGTGCTCGCGGTAGCCATCGCGGGTCAGTCGGTAGCGCAGCTGCAGCGTGTGGCCGGGCGTGGTGGCGAAGGGCAGTTCCAGCGCGCTGCCTGGATACAGGCTGCGCGAGACGTCATGCGCGGTGCAGCGCGGCCCATCGCAGTCGGCGATGCTGGTGATGCCGACGCGCACGGTGCCGGTATTGCGCAGGCGGTTCCCGTCCACCTGCAGCCGCATCGTGGCCTCGGCCGGCAGCACGTTGACCAGGGCGCCCCACACGAGGCTGACGCCGACGTTGGCCTGGGCACGGTCGCCCTCGGCGCCACGTTCCGCGCTATCGGGGCCGCGGACGCCCTCGAAGTACACGCGATAGGCGGTTTCCTTTTCGACCGGCTGCAGCGGAATCACCCTGATCAGGCGATTGCCACCACCGGCCAGTGCGAACTTGCCTGGCGTTACCGCAATGGCGGCATCGCCCGGCTCCACCTCCACTTCCCGCTCGTTTTCCCCGGCGGGATCGACGATGCGCTTGATCGATACCTGCACGTACTGGGGCTGGGTGGATTGAGAGTAGATGCGGATCTGCGCGCCCTTCTTCGCGTCCACCGAGGTGCGCATGGGGTGCACGGTGAGATTGGCGTGGGCCTGCGCCGCCAACAGCAAGGTCAGCGGAAATAGATAGCGAACGAAGCACTTCATCGGGGACTCCATGTAAGTCAGGGCGTGGCCGTGGGAACGCGCAGTTCCACCTTGAGATCGCCGCTGTAGTGGCCAGGGCGCTTGGTGCTGACCGACACGCGGGGGGTATCCAGCGTGATCGGCGTGGGCACGCAGAACACCGGTTGCGTCATGCCTGGCAACATCACCAGGCGCAGCTTTGCGGTATCGATGCCGTGCAGCAGCTGCTCCACGCCATTACGCAGGGGGATGGCGGTGCCGCTGTGGTCCAGGGTGACCGTGTAGTCCACGCGCTGGGTGGCATCACTGCCACCATCGGTGTGCCAGACCGAGTAACCGGACGGTCCCGGCAGTCTTGCGCCACTGTCGTGCACGGTGATGCCCAGGTACTGGCTCTGTGACCCCAGCCCGTCGTACAGGCACATGTCCACCTTGGTGCTGCCGCTGACGGTCTGTGCGATCGGGTCGTACTGCAGGTTCAGGCCGACATGCGGTGTGACCTGGTCGAAGAGCGGGAAGTAGATGGAGACCGCGTTGTGGTCGGTGATGGTGAAGTCGAACGTGACCGTGTTGGTCAGCATTGCCGCTTGTGCGGGATCTACTCTGACATCGAGTTTGAGCTCGCCGCGCCACCGCCCAGCAACTAAGTTCCGGAGTTCTGATTGTGGAAGCACAAGCGCTACACCGGTACCCAGTGGCGTATCAATGCTGCACTGGTCCCAAGCCGCCGAATTAAGCGGATATACGTGTGGGGTCCAAAAATCTCCAGAACATGCACGGCCCGAGACGATCCGCCTCAGCCACCCCTTCAATCTCACATCCGTGGGAAGGCCGGATCGCTGCTCGACCATACGAAGCACGATCTCCGACGGTCTGAACGACAAATTCTCATCGCCGGACGTACTGCAACTACCCTGTGAAGGGTCGACGCTGGATCGGCAGGTAAGGTGAATTTGACCAAGCTTGCGAGTTACATCACGACTGAAGCCCAGAACAGTTCTATCTGGCCAAATCTCCAGATCACCGGGCATGGATGATCGATCCCATTCGAGGGTGACCTTCTGAACTATTGGGGTGGGGTCTGTCTCCGGCGGCTGCTGCGCCATCGCCTGCGGCGCAAGCACGGCCAGAACGCACACAACCATCCCCCAGCGACCGCAGCGCTTCACTTCCCACCTCCCGCGGCCGCGGTCTGCGGCGTCGCCGCAATCAACGCCTGCTCCTGCAGCAGTCGCGTCACCCGTGCCTGATGGCGGATGTCAGCCGGCAACTGCGCCACGGCCAGCGGTTCGCACCGCACCGCGCCTACCAGCATCACGACGCTGCGGCGCTCGCGCACCTGCAGGGGGCAGTGCAACAGGCGGTCGCCCTGCAGCAGGTACAGGGTCTTTTCGCGTCGCGGGAAGTCGGCCACGAAGCCTCCATTGCTGCCGGTGCCCGGCACCGGTGCGTTGAGAATCCGGGCCCCGCGTAGCGGTGCACCGGCGATATCACGCGCGTTGCCGATGAAGGTGTAGGTCACCTCGATCGGCACCGGCATGCGTACCAGGCGGCCTGGCGAGAGGAACAGCGGGCGCGCACCGCCTACACTGGTCACGCGCACCGCCGCAATGCTGTCCAGAGCGCTGGCGTCCTGCACCTCGGCGCGGTGCGGCTGGTAGGCAGAAATCGGCAGCAGGCGGCGTTCGCCCAGCCGCAGGCGCTGCCGGCGCAGGCCGCCTACCTGCAGTTCAGCGGCCACCCCGGTCAGGTCCAGGTCGTCGGTGCCATCGACCTGCACCGCCAGCCCGGCATCAGCACCGATGCCCGCGCCCCAATACAGCCCCCGCGTGCCGAATGCGAGGCCCGAGTTGTGCGTGGCGCTATACGCCATTTCCCCGCCGCTGCGGTCCTGGTAGCGCGACAGCGTGACGCCGGTCTGGCCACTGCGGTTCTGCAGTTGGCCGCTCACCGTCGCGCTGTAGCGTTCGTTGTTGTTGCCACGCAGTTCGGCCGCAACCTCGCGGTACTGGTCCTCGTACTCCTGGCGCAGGGTCTGCCCAGCGCTGTAGTTGATCTCCGGCCGCGCGTGCTGGGGCTGGCGCACGTCCACACCGTAGCGCCGCTGCGAGGTGCCGCGGTCGCCGCGCTGCAGACGGTTGAGGCTGACGTTGAAATAGATGCCGCGGTCGCGCCCATCGCGCAGGCCGCCACCGCTGGTCTGCTGCCACACGCCGATGCGGCTGGAAAGACTGAACTCGCCCCAGCGCTGGCTGCGGCTGTAGCTGGCCTGCCAGGTGCGGCTGAGCTGGGGCACGCGTGTGGGCAGTGGAATCCACGGCGGCAACAGCGGGTCGAGCCCGGCCAGCGGATCATCCCCCAGCCCCGGCTGCACGGTGCCTGCGCGCCAGGTCTGGCGGCGCGTATAGGCCACGTAGGCATTGCCGCCGGCCACCGGCAGCGCCATCGAGGCGCTGAGCGAGTCGGCGCAGCCAAGCCGGTCGCGCGCATCGTCCTCGAACTGGCAGGCGCGGCCGCGCATGCGCTGGTGGTACACATTCCACGAGGCGCGGCGGCGGTAGGACAGCTGGTGCTGCTGGCCGCGGCTGCCATCGCTGCCGTGCATGCCGCTGAAGGTGGCGCGCACGTCCTGGGTGGCAAATACGTGGCGCAGATCCACCCGCAATTCGCCATAGCTGAAACCACCCAGGTCGGCGAGGCCAGCGGTTACCGCCACGTTGCGCGACACCGGCACGCGCACGCCACCCATCGCCGCCCGCTCGTCATCGAAGCGGTCGCTGCGGCGCTCGTTGCGGCGCCCGCCCTGCAGGAACCACTGCACACTGCTGTCAGTCCAGTCGCCGCCCTTGTCGAACGGCGCGTCCTCGCTGCGCACCAGCACGCCGTCTTCATAGATGCGCAGGGTGATGGTGTAGTTGCCCAGCGGAAACCGGCGCGTGTCGAGCTGGTTGACGCCGGCCTGCAGGTAGAAGGTCTGCAGCAGGCGTTCGCCATCAAAGGCATCCACCCGCGCATCGCGCGCCAGCAGCACGGTGAGCGGCGTGGCCTGCACGGCGGCAGCGGAATCCACGTAAGCCTGCGTGGTGCCCAGGCGCAGGCCCTGGAAGCGATCCATCGGCAGCATGCTGAAGCTGAAGGTGCCGCCCTGCGGGCTGCTCAGGTTGCGGCGGTCCATGCGCCCGGCCTGCAGGTAGTGCTGCTGCCCCAGGTCATGGCGGTAGTAGGCGTTGTCCAGCTGGAAATCACGGTTGGCACGGCCACCGCGATAATGCTGCTGGCTGAAGGTCCAGTCGGCGGCCAGGTGCCCGCGCTGTAGTACGCCCAGGGCCCCCATGCCCTGCGCGGCCAGCGACTGGTAGCCACGGCCACCGCTGACATTGAGGGTGTGCTGGTGCAGGAAGGCATTCTCGGCATTGGCGTCGACCTGGTGGTAACGCTCGACGGCCGGCTCGCCGGCGATCCATTGGCGGGCGATGAACAGGCGCACCGCGCCCTCGCCCTCGTCATACAGCGCGCGCACGGCGGTAGGCTCCTCGGGGGGATCGATGTAACCGCAACCGGCGCTGGCGCCACCGTAGCGGCAGGCCAGGTGGCTGTTGCGCGGCAACGGCTGTGACAACGCAGGCAGCAGCGCCGCCTGCGCTTCGGCTGACAGTTGCAGCGCCTGCAGCGCTTCAGCCGGGGCTTCCAGCTGCACGTGTTCCAGGGTCACGCGCACCGGCACCAGCCCGGTGGAGCGACCGAACAGGCGTACCTCGAGTTGTTCGGTCTGGCCTTCGACCAGATCCTCGAAGCCGACGGGAACGCCGCGCGCCGCGACCAGGGGCGTGGCCAACGACAGGGCGAGCGCGACCGCCAGCCGGGTGACGGCGGGTGCGGGAGATTTCATGGGGGTGTTGCCGGAAGCGGCCGGCCCGGCGAGCGGGCCGGCGCGGCAGCAGACTTAGGGCTTCTGCACCAAGGCGATGGTGACGATGCCTTCGTAGGTACCGCCCTTGGTGATCGGCGCCTGGTTGGTCTGCGCGATGCGCAGCGGCATCGGGATCGATGCGCCCTCCAGTGCGCCGTCGAACAGGTCGGACGCGGCGAAGTCCTGCGCGGCCACGGTCAGCGCCTTGCCGTTGAGGCTGACGGTCAGCGGCACCGGGGCGCCACTGCCATCGGTGTTGAGCAGCTGCGGTGCGCTGCCGACGCGCACTTCGATGTCCTTGTCGTCATCGTTGGAGTAGATGCGCACCTGCTGCGACCACGGCACCAGGCCGCTGACCGGGTTGTGCACCATGTTGACGACCGAATCCAGTGCGGTGCCATCGGCCTTGAGCAGGGCCAGGGTTGGATCGACAGTGGCCCATACTTTGATGTCTGCATCGAGTGCATGGGCGGACAGGGATGCGGTGACCAGCGCTGCAGCCAGCGCGGCCTTCTTCAGAATCGTGTGCATGACGTCTCTCTCGGACATGGAGGTGGGGCTTCCAGCGGAAGCGTCGCCGCCATAGGAAAGTGGCGACGGGGATAATGCTAGAAACCCTACCCGCCCGAGACTATTCAACGATTCCTATTTTTCGAATGTTCGATCTGGATTGTTGAACCGAGTCAAGAATTCGAACAAATGCAAGCTCTTGCAATGCGAGATGCAACTTTCCTCATTGCAGACTTCGGACAACAGTAGAGCCACGCCATGCGTGGATGCTCTGGACACACGCGCATCCCATGCCAACCCAGATTGGCATCCACCAGCGCCACAAACACATCAGGCCGCCTTTCGGCGGCCTGACATGTGGACATCAGCAGCGTGGATCCGTCAGAAGAAAATCGCGTACAGAATCAACAACGGAATCGGCACGCCCAGCAGCCAGAGCAGAATCATTTTCATGTCAGGTCTCCTTGTTCAGAGGTCACGGCGGCGGCCGCCCCAGGTGGCGCTGAGGCTGGCAAAGAACGCGCCGATCAGCAGAGTGATGAACAGCCACAACGCGGCATAAGCCGTGGCCTTACGGGCATCGTCAGCCGCCTGCTTGGCGGTGTTCTTCGCCTTTTCCAGCGCTGCACGCATACGGGTCTGCACATCGTCCACACGGGCCTGCGCTTCGGTCGGGCTCATGCCGGTTTCGCGCGCGATCAGCTGCGACAGGTACTGGGTGTCGGCGGTATCAAGCCCGTCGCCCTGCAGGCTGTTGACGATGATGCGGTTCACCTCGGCACGCACTTCGCGCCGGTCATCCATCGGGCCATGGCCCGGCATCGGGCGCGGCGGCGGCCCCATGCGCGCATCACGCGGGCCGGCGCTGGCGGCAGCCGGCGGCGGCGGTACGGCGGGGTCCATCGGCGCCGGCGGTGCGGCGGCGGTGGCCGGGGCGCTGGCGCTGCGGAACAGCGAATCCACCCAGTAGTTGAGGTCGCCTTCCGGGCCGCCGGCCGCAGCGGCTCCAGCCCCAGCGGCAGCCACACCCGCAGTGGAAGCAGCAGCGCCTGCTGTGGCTCCGGCCACCTTGGCACCCGCGCCCAGCACGCCACCAATGGCCGAGGTCAGCAGGCCGGCCGTCAGCAGCGTAGCCACCGCCCACGCCACGAAGCCGTGCGCGGTATCGCGGAAATAGGTCTCATCGCCGTGGATCTGCGTCCACTTGGTGCGCAGGCGGCCCGCCAGGTAGCCGCCCAGGCCGGAGGCAGCCAGAGCGGTGAAGGTGAGCCACGCGATGCTGGACCAGCCGAAGGTTTCCTTGCTGACGCCTTCAAACGACCACGGCGACACCGAGGAAAGCCCCAGGCCCACACCGAGGATCAGCAGGATGAGCGAGAGCGCCGCGGCAGCGGCGGCACCGGCAAAGATCGCGCCCCACGACACAGCACTTTCGCTGGCGGGCGCGACGATGGGCGCAGTGACCACCGTGGCGACATCGCCGCCAAGGGGGCCGCGCGCGGGCGGATCGAATCGGGTACTCATGGGACGGACGCTCCGTGTAGGCAGTGCTGCGGGTGCAGCGGGCGTCCTGAGGCTGCGCGCACGCTTGTGAACGCGGCGAGACCCTTGAATCACACGATCTTGGCGCGCGCAGCCCCGGATTGTCGGAATCAGCCTGCTTTGGCGGCGACGGCGCTGCCCCTGCAAGAACTCGTATTTTTTCGAGTTTCCCACTTTTCTCATTGGGCTGCAGGCGATTGCTTCCCATCATGGGCACGCCACCGACAATGGATGGCACGGGCTTGCAATCCCGTGGGTTGGTTTGCTGTTTACGCTTGTCTGTCGGCGTCGTGCATTCCTGTGCGCGGCGTCGGCAGGCAATCCGTCCGCTCCTTTGTGGCGGGCGGTGCGTGGGGGCCTCGTGCCCACCGGCAAGTCTGAACCAGCCCCCGGTATTGCAACCACGCACCGTCCGCCACCCTCGCCTTCTGCGGGGTGGCTCCTCTGCAACACGCATAAAGTCGCCGCCATGAGCGAATCGAAATACCCCTATCTCTACGCCACCTTGAGTGAGGCCGCCGCGCGCCTGCCTGATGATCTGGCCGGCCCCCTGGAAGACACTCTGCTTGCCACCCAGATTCCAGGCACACGCAGAGCCGACAGCATCACCCTGCTGAACTGCCTGCAGCGCATCCGCCAGCTGGAAGCCGCCGATGGCCAGCCTTGGCGTGAATGGGGATGACAGCGTGCAGGTCAGTGACAGCGCGCGCGAGGGGCTGTTGTTTGCGTGCCGGGCGCTGGCCGAATATGGGCATGTGCAGCTGCAGGCGGCGTAAGCCGCTTCATGGCGGAGCGTGCCAACCAAGGTTGGCAGCTGCCAGAGCATTACGTCTGGGGTCAGATCCCTTTGCGGTGCAAAGGGATCCGACTCCCTCCCGCCGGGCATCGCCCGGCGCTACCTGCCACATGTTACGGGCCGGGCACAACGCGCACGTGGTCGACATCGATGTCGGTGGGCTTGAAGCGGTGCGTATCCACTTCGCCGCGCAGCTCAACCACGGTGTCGGCACTGATGGGCGCATGGTGTGGCAGATCGTCGTCATCAATCTCCACCTCGATTTCGCCGGTCGCGTCCTTGAAGCGATAGCGCTCGTGACCCACCTTCGCAATGAGGGTGCCGCGCAGTACCACCGGCTGGTCATCACGCTGGCTGCGTGCTTCGGTCACCGTGGTGACTGCAGCGTGGGCACCGGGGCCGGTGTACTGGGCATGGGCAGGAACGGAGAGCGCGGTGAACGGCGCAACGGCCAGGATGATGGGGAGAAGTCGCTTCATGGCAGGGTCCTCAGTGAATGACGCAATCAGCGTGCTCTCTGCGCAACCGGACGCCCATGCAATTTGTACGAAAGCATGTGAAGCGGCCGCCCTTTCATTCAGGTGCCTGCCCGTGCATACAGCAACGGGTAAACCACAGCTGCGGTAGCGCCGGGCCATGCCCGGCGGCATCTTCGGCGGCCGCTGGCTCGCCGGGCTTGGCCCGGCGCCACCACCAGCAGATCCACGCCATGCGTGGATGATTCTTTCACCGCACGCGCACACAAAAAACGCCCCGCAATGCGGGGCGTTTTCATCACAACCTACCGCAGGCGATCAGCCCTGGTAGTCGCGCACGTCTGCGCCGGTGTAGACCTGGCGCGGACGGCCGATCTTCATTTCCGGGTCGACCTGCTGTTCCAACCAATGCGACACCCAGCCGGAGGTACGGCCCAGGGCGAACATGACGGTGAACATTTCGGTCGGGATCTGCAGCGCCTTGTAGATGATGCCGCTGTAGAAATCGACGTTCGGGTACAGCTTGCGGGCGACGAAGTACTCGTCCTGCAGCGCGGCCTGTTCCAGCTTCACGGCCACGTCCAGCAGCGGATCCTGCACGCCCAGCTGTTCCAGCACCTTGCTGGTCATCACGCCGATGACCTTGGCGCGCGGGTCGAAGTTCTTGTACACGCGGTGGCCGAAGCCCATCAGGCGGAAGCCGGAGGTCTTGTCCTTGGCCTTGACCACGGCGGATTCGACGTTGTCGGCAGTGCCGATCTCTTCCAGCATCTTCAGCACGGCTTCGTTGGCACCGCCGTGGGCCGGACCCCACAGCGCGGTGACGCCAGCGGCGACCGACGCGTACGGGTTGGCACCGGTCGAACCGACCAGGCGCACGGTCGAGGTCGAGGCGTTCTGCTCGTGGTCGGCGTGCAGGATGAACAGCAGGTCCAGTGCCTTGACCACGTCCGGGTTCAAATCGTACTGGCCATCCGCCGACTCGAAGGTCTGCTTCAGGAAGCGGCTGACGTAATCCAGCGAGGTGTCCGGCTTGTTGGCCGGCAGGCCCTTGCCGTGGCGGTAGATCAGGGCCGACAGGGTCGGCACCTTGGCGATCAGGCGCACGGCAGCCTGGCGGCGCTGTTCGGCGTCGGACAGGTCCAACGAGTCGTGGTAGATGGCCGACAGCTGCGCGATGGCGGCGGTCAGGATGGCCATCGGGTGGGCATCCTTGGCGAAGCTGCCGATCAGGGTGTTGATCGACTCATCGACATTGGCTTCGGCAGCCAGCTCATCGGTGAAGGCCTTCAGCTGCTCGGCGCTCGGGCGCTCGCCGTTGATCAGCAGGTAGGCCACTTCGACGTAGCTCGACTTCTCCGACAGCTGTTCGATGGGGTAGCCGCGGTACAGCAGCACGCCCTTGTCGCCGTCGATGTAGGTGATGGCAGACTTGCAGCTGGCCGTCGCGGTAAAGCCGGAATCGTAGGTGAAGAACCCCGTTTCCTTGGTCAGCTTCGCAATGTCGACGCAGTCGTTGCCAAGGGTGGGTTTGATGACGGGCAGAACGACCGACGTGTCGCCGGCGTTGAGCGTGACCTGATCAAGATCGGACACTGTGTGCGCTCCTTCATGGGAAGGCGCCTGCCCAAGCGCGTTGGTCAGGCACGTGAATGACGTCCTCGGCCTGTGCCGGGGATCTGCCCATTATCGCACAGCAGCATTTGTCGGGTGCTAGACGGAAGTCGTAGACGACGGGCAGGGGCAAGCCTGCCGGCAAGCGGCCTTGATGGGCAAAGACGCCATCCCCTGAACGGTCTGTTCCGCCATTCCAAACGCCTGTTGGGTGGGCGCCGGACAAAAACAAACGGCCGCGCAAAGCGCGGCCGTCGGTTCGAAGCTGGATCGACGGATCAGCGCGCGTAGCGCTTCTGGAACTTGTCGATACGGCCCGAGGTGTCGATCACCTTGTGCTTGCCCGTGTAGAACGGGTGCGAAGCAGAGGAAATTTCGACCTTGACCAGCGGGTATTCGTTACCGTCGGTCCAGGTGGTGGTTTCCTTGGTCGCCATGGTGGAGCGGGTCAGGATCTTGAAATCGGAAGTGACGTCTTCGAAGACGACGTCGCGGTAGTTCGGATGGATATCGGCCTTCATGGGCTCACACCGTAAGTGGGCTGGTGGTCAAGAGCGGCATTATAAACACCGGTTGCCGAGCGGGGCAACCGGTGTCTGCACATCGGGATCAATTGGCGCCCAGCGCCTGGCGGACCAGGGCCTCGAAACGGGCCTGGTCGTAGGCCATCAGCAGGTCGCAGTTGTCCGGCTGGCCGGTCTGGCGGTTCCAGTCGACGATGGTGGCGCCGCGGCTGAACGTACCGTTCAGTTCCACGTTAAGCGGACGCGATTCCACCTGCAGCTGGCCTTCCGGGTTCAGCGCCCAGGCCATGGCCACCGCATCGGCGGTGTACCAGCGGCCACCCTTGGCGTCTTCGGACAGCGCGCGGGTCTTGCGCGAGATCAGCTCGTAGAAGCGAGCGCGGTCGGAATCGGCCTTCAGCCACTGCTCCGCCTGCTCCAGCGGCAGGCCGTGGGCGACAGTGGCCTCCCAGTCGGACACCAGCAGATGCTTGAACGAGGTGAACACCACATGCGCCGCTTCGGGGTCGAAGGCGATGTTGAATTCGGCGGCCGGAGTGATGTTGCCGTGGCAGGTGACGGCACCGCCCATCACCACGATGCGCTTGATGCGCTGGGGCAGGGTCGGGTCCAGCTTCAGCGCCAGCGCCAGGTTGGTCAGCGGGCCGAGCATCACCAGCATCAGCTCGCCGGCGTACTGGTGCGACAGGCGCAGGATGGCCAGCGCGGCGTGTTCGGCCTCGGCGTGGCGGCTGGGCGGCGGCAGGTCCACGTCGCCGTATCCGTCGCGGCCGTGCACGTGGGCAGCATCCATCGAAGGGTGCAGCAGCGGATCGGGGCTGCCAGCGAACACCGGCACGTCGGTGCGGCCGACGACGTCGCAGAGCTTGAGGGCGTTGCGGACGGTGTATTCGAGGCCGACGTTGCCGGCAGCGATGGTCAGGGCGACCACGTCGTGCCGTTCATCGGCGAAGGCCATCAGCAGGGCCAGGGCGTCGTCCACACCGGGGTCGGTGTCGATCAACAGCGGGATCTTGTGGGTCATCGTTGCCGTCTTCAGATCGGCAACGAAGTGTGGACCGGGTTGATGACCGTTGCAAGTACGGGGGGTTGGGGTTCGGCAGGGCTGCGCCCTGCACCCGCTGGGGCAGGAGCAACGGCAACAGCAACGTCAAAAGCTGGTTGGCTGGGGGATGGCGGGGTGGGTCCGGTTGCGGGGGACGCTGCAAGTGCGTCCATGTAAGCTCGGTCGCCGCACCCATGCGGCTCACGCCCCCGCAACCGGAGCCACTCCGCCTTCGACAGTTTCCCGGTGACCAGTAGATCCACGCCATGCGTGGATGAACAAAATGATCGAGAAGGCTGTCTGTAGAGTCGAGCCATGCTCGACTCACGCGCGCAGCGCGAAGTAGCGCCGCGCCATGCGTGGATGAGCGTCGCGGGAATGGGGTCTGACCCCTTCGCCGCTTACGCCGAGGCGTAACGGACGGCGGAGCCGATCCAGCGGTTGACCACGCGGTCGGCCAGCGCGGGTTGCTGGGCCAGCAGGCGTTCGGCCAGGTCGTGCACGCCGGGCAGCAGGCCGGCATCGCGGGCCAGGTCGGCAATGCGGAAGCCGGCCAGGCCGGTCTGGCGGGTACCCAGCAGTTCACCGGGACCGCGCAGTTCCAGATCCTTCTCGGCGATGACGAAGCCATCGTTGGTTTCGCGCATGGTCTGCAGGCGCTCGCGCGCCATCTGCGAAAGCGGCGCCTGGTACAGCAGCACGCAGCGCGACACCGCCGAACCACGCCCCACCCGACCGCGCAGCTGGTGCAGCTGGGCCAGGCCCAGGCGCTCGGCGTTCTCGATCACCATCAGCGAGGCATTGGGTACGTCCACGCCCACTTCGATCACGGTGGTCGCCACCAGCAGATCGATCTCGCCAGCCTTGAACGCAACCATCGTGGCCAGCTTTTCCGCAGCCTTCAGCCGGCCATGTACCAGGCCCACGCGCACGCCGGGCAACAGCGCCTGCAGCGATTCGTACGTGGCCTGGGCAGGCGTGGCATCCAGCTCTTCGCTTTCCTCGATGAGCGTGCAGACCCAGTACACCTGGCGCCCTTCCTGGCAGGCCAACGCGATGCGTTCGATCAGTTCGGGGCGGCGATCGTTGTTCAGCGCCACGGTCTGCACCGGCGTTCGACCGGGCGGCAGTTCGTCGATGGCCGATACATCCAGGTCGGCGTACTCGGACATCGCCAGCGTGCGCGGAATGGGCGTGGCGGTCATCACCAGCTGGTGCGGCACGCTGTGTGCGCCTGCCCCCTTGTCACGCAGGGCCAGCCGCTGGTGCACGCCGAAGCGGTGCTGCTCATCGACGATGGCCAGGGCCAGGTCGTGGAACACCACCGCTTCCTGCATCAGCGCATGGGTGCCGACCACGACCTGGGCTTCGCCATTGGCGACCTGCTCGATCACCTTGGTGCGCGCCTTGCCGGTGACCTTGCCGGCCAGCCAGCAGACGCGCACGCCCAGCGGTTCCAGCCAACCGCGAAGATTGTTGAGGTGCTGTTCGGCCAGCAGCTCGGTGGGTGCGGCCAAGGCGACCTGCTTGCCCTGCTCCACCGCCAGCATGGCGGCCAGCGCGGCCACCACGGTCTTGCCGGAACCGACGTCGCCCTGCACCAGCCGCAGCATCGGGCTGGGGCGTGCGAGGTCTTCGCGGATCTGCTTGAACACGCGCGCCTGCGCGCCGGTCAGCGCGAACGGCAGCTGCTTCAGCAGGGCCTTGGCCAGCTTGCCCGGGCCGGCCAGCGGCGGCGCATGGTGCGCCTGCTGGGCAATGCGCTGGCGGCGCAGGCTGAGGTGGTGGGCCAGCAGTTCTTCCATCGCCAGGCGCCGCTGCGCCGGATGGGTGCCGGCGGCCAGCGCGGCCAGATCGGCATCCGGTGGCGGCTGGTGCACGGTCAGCAGCGCGCTGCGCAGCGAAGGCAGGCCCAGGCCGTCGAGCCAGCCCGTGGGCAGCAGTTCCAGCGTGCTTTCCTCGGGCAGGCGGTCCAGGGCCTGGCTGATCAGCTTGCGCATGGTCATAGGGCCGACGCCTTCCACGGTGGGATACACCGGGTCGAGACGGTCGCCAAGTTCGGGATCGTCGTTGCGGCCCAGCACCTGGTAGCTGGGGTGGACGATTTCCAGGCCGAGGTGGCCGGGCTTGGGCGTGCCGAAGCAGCGCAGCCGGTTGCCCACCGCGAACTGGCCGACCTGCTGCTGGCGGAAGTGGAAGAAGCGCAGCACCAGGGTGCCCCGCCCTTCGTCTTCCACCGCCACCTTCAGCATGGGCCGGTAGCGCATGCCGCGTTCGACCGCGGTGACCCGCACTTCCACCTGCGCGGGCATGCCCGGGCGCAGGTCTTCGATGCGGGTCAGCCGGGTGCGGTCTTCATAGCGCAGCGGCAGGTGCAGCCACAGATCCTGCAGGGTGGCCAGGCCACGCGCCTGCAGTTTGGCGGCCACGGCCGGGCCCACGCCCGCCAGCATCGCCAGGGATGCTTCGCCGGACGGTGACAGTGCCGGGGTGACCGCCGCCTTGCGTGCCACGGGTGGGTCAGTCGATGACCATCACCGCGTCGACCTCGAAGTTGGCGCCCTTCGGCAGGCCGGAGACTTCGATGGTGGAACGGGCCGGGAACGGGGCCTGGAAGTAGTCCTGCATGACCGCGTTGACCTT
Source organism: Stenotrophomonas testudinis (assembly GCF_024499815.1). NCBI lineage: Bacteria > Pseudomonadati > Pseudomonadota > Gammaproteobacteria > Lysobacterales > Lysobacteraceae > Stenotrophomonas > Stenotrophomonas testudinis. The sequence goes on from NZ_JAMOKY010000001.1 coordinate 105,747, forward strand.
GGCGAATTCGGCCAGGTCGGTCAGGTACAGGCCCAGGCGCACGACCTTGTCCAGCGAACCACCGGCGGCTTCGGCCACGGCCTTGAGGTTGTCGAAGGCGCGGCGGGCCTGCGCTTCCACGTCACCCACGCCGACGATGTCGCCGGTGGCCGGGTCCAGCGGAATCTGGCCGGAGAAATACACGGTGTTGCCGGCGCGCACGGCCTGCGAGTACGGGCCGATGGCGGCAGGAGCCTTTTCGGTGTTGATGATCTGGCGGGACATGGTCGCTCCGGTGCGTTGGGGGAAAACAGAGCGGTGATTGTACCGGGTGGGGGTGCACCCACGCATGGCCCGGCGCTACCGGGAATCATCCACGCATGGCGTGGAGCTACTGGCGGCGTACCGACTGCACCACCGACAGGCGGCGCAGGCGACGCATGACTTCGGCCAGGTGATTGCGGTCGCGCACCTGGATGTTGAACGCCAGCACGGCGGCGTTGAAGTCGCGGTCCAGGTAATCCACGCGCTCGATGTTGGAGTGGCTCTGCGCGATGGCCGCAGCCAGCTGTGCCAGCACGCCGGTGCCGTTCTCCACTTCCACCACCAGCGAAGTGTTGTAATCGCCCGACACAGTGGTGTCCCAGCCGATCGGCACCCAGCGCTCGGGCGACTTGCGCAGCTCGGCCAGGTTCGGGCAATCCACCCGGTGCACCACGATGCCCTTGCCGGCGGTGTGGTAGCCCATGATCTCGTCGCCGGGGATCGGCTGGCAGCAGCCGGCGAAGGTGACCACGCCGCGTTCGCTGCCGTTGATGAGGATCTTTTCCTGCGAATACTGGCGGGAGTTCGGACCGCCACGCAGTTCGGCATAGGCCATCAGCGCCTGCGCGGCCTGCGTCGGCATCCAGTTGCCCAGCGCCACTTCGGCCAGCAGGGCTTCCAGGCGCGGGAAACGGTGTTCGGCCAGGAACGCATCCAGGCGCCCCTTGGGCAGGCGTTCCAGCGAGGAATCCATCGCTTCCAGCGCGCGGTCCAGCATGCGGTGGCCCAGCTGCACGGCGTCTTCGTGCTCCAGCTGCTTGAGCTGGTGGCGGATGGCGGTGCGCGCCTTGCTGGTGACCACGAATTCCAGCCACTGCGGCTTGGGCGTGGCCGAACGCGCGGTGATGATTTCCACCGACTGACCCGAAACCAGCTTGGTGCGCAGCGGCACCAGCTTCTTGTCCACGCGCGAGGCCACGGCCATGTTGCCGACGTCGGTATGCACCGCATAGGCGAAATCGAGCGCGGTCGAGTTGCGCGGCAGGGCCAGGATCTTGCCCTTCGGGGTGAACAGGTAGACCTCGTCCGGGAACAGGTCGACCTTCACGTTGTCGAGAAACTCCAGCGAGGAACCGGCGGCGCGCTGCGAATCGATCAGCTCGACGATCCAGGCGTGGGCGCGGCTCTGCGCGCTGTTGGGCGAATCGCCACCGAACTTGTAGGTCCAGTGCGCGGCCACGCCGCGTTCGGCGATCAGGTCCATTTCCTCGGTGCGGATCTGCACTTCGATGGGCGAACCGTAGGGCCCGAACAGCACGGTGTGCAGCGACTGGTAACCGTTGGCCTTGGGAATGGCGATGAAATCGCGGAAGCGGCCATCCAGCGGCTTGAAGGTGGCGTGCACCGCACCCAGCGCGTGGTAGCAGCTGGGTACGCTGCGCACGACCAGGCGGAAGCCGAACACGTCCATCACCTGGTCGAAGGATTTGTTCTCGTCGCGCATCTTGTTGTAGATGCTCCACGGGGTCTTGATGCGGCTGACCAGGCGGTGTTCGATGCCTTCCTTCGCCAGCCGCTGCGACAGCTGTACTTCCACCTGCGCCATCGCCTCGCGGCGTACCACCGGCTGGCTGCGGATGTGTTTTTCGATGATGGCGTGGCGCCACGGGTACAGCGCCTTGAAGCCGAGGTTCTGCAGCTCGCTCTTGACCAGGCTCATGCCCAGGCGCTGGGCGATGGGCGCGTAGATCTCCAGCGTTTCGCGGGCGATGCGGCCGCGCGCTTCGCGGCTCTGCGCGCCCAGCGTGCGCATGTTGTGCAGGCGGTCGGCCAGCTTGATCATGATCACGCGCAGGTCGCGCGACATCGCCAGCAGCATCTTGCGGAAGCTCTCGGCGGCCGCTTCCTGGCGGTCGCGGAACTTCAGCTTGTCCAGCTTGGTCACGCCGTCGACCAGCTCGGCCACGGCTTCGCCGAACTCCGAGGCCAGCTCTTCGCGGGTCAGCGGGGTGTCTTCGATGGTGTCGTGCAGGATCGCGGCGATCAGCGCTTCCACGTCCAAGCCGAGCTCGGCCAGGACCTGGGCCACGGCCACCGGATGGGTGATGTAGGGCTCGCCCGACTTGCGCGTCTGCCCAGCATGCGCCGACGCACCGACTTCCCAGGCACGGCGCAGCAGCGGCAGCTGTTCCGGCGGCAGGTAATGGGCGGCGCGTTCGAGCTGGAGGACGTAATCAGGTACGGCCGCGGCGGTGGGCGCGGCTACCTTGGCAGTGGGGCCTGGGTTCATGCCAGAAGCCTATGCCAGCGCGCCGATTACGGCAAACCCTGAATGCGAAACAGCCCGCACGGGGCGGGCTGTTCAGCGGTCAAGCAACGGCATTGATCGATGCGATCAATCGTCGTTCTTGGACATGTCTTCGTCGGCGACCACTTCCGCGGCGGCCCACTCCAGCGCTTCACGCTCGGCACGCTCGCGCTCGGCCTTCTCGACTTCGTCGATCAGCGCGTTGTCGATCTTGCGGGCGGCGATTTCGCGCAGTGCCAGCACGGTCGGCTTGTCTTCGGTGTCGTTGTCCAGGGTGGCCTGCACGCCGTTGGCGAGCTGACGGGCACGCTTGGAGGCCATCATGACCAGCTCGAAACGGTTGTTAACGACTTCCAGGCAATCTTCTACGGTGATGCGGGCCATACGGGCTCCCGGCGACCGGTCGGCCGCTCAGTCGAATGAGGGAAAGGGGACGGAGTGTACTGGCAGGGGCTGGACAAAATCAAGCCAACCCCCACCCGATTCTTTTGGAATCAGTCAGTTGCACCCGCATCGGGGGTCAGCAGGGCCTGGATCAGGCCGGCGTGGCGGACCTTCTGGGCCTCCCGGCGCAGGCGGCTGGCGGTGAAGATGGCGCACAGCTCGTCCACGGCGGTATCGAATACCTCGTTGACGATGACGTAGTCGAACTCGTTGAAGTGCAGCATTTCATCGCGGGCGGCGCCCAGGCGCTGGGCGATGACCGCCTCGCTGTCCTGGCCGCGCTTGCGCATGCGGTCCTGCAGGGCCTGCTTGGACGGCGGCAGGATGAACACCGTCACCGTGCCCGGCACCAGCTGGCGCACCTGCTGCGCACCCTGCCAGTCGATTTCCAGCAGCACGTCCTGGCCGGCGGCCAGCTGCGGTTCCACCGACTGGCGGGCAGTGCCCTTCCAGTCACCATGCACCCAGGCATGCTCGAAGAAATCGCCGTCGGCGATCATTTCCTCAAACGTCTCGGCGCTGACGAAGTGGTAGTGCTCGCCGTTCACCTCACCCGGGCGCATGGCGCGCGAGGTGAATGAAATGGACAGGGCGATCTGCGGGTCACGCGCCAGGGTGGCATTGACGATGCTGCTCTTGCCGGCGCCCGAGGGGGCGGCAACGATGTACAGCGTGCCGCGCGCAACGGCGGCCGACGGGGTGGACGGGGCACTCATGCGCGGAACCCAAGTTGTTGATTTCGCAAAATTTATCCTCGATGTTCCAGAACCGGCGCGGAGGATCGCGCCAGCACGGCGGGAGCTGCGCGGAACATCCTGGAACCAGGCCCGGCAGACGGCTCCCCGGGGTGCGGGCACGCAACTTTAACAGAGCGGGCCGGGCGGCTGGCCCGCCTCCTCCAGCCAGCGACGCCGGCCATCGCGAAGTAGCGACGAGCGTGCGCCATTCAACAAGGGCGCCCGAAGGCGCCCCGCTGCACATCATTCGATGTTCTGCACCTGCTCGCGGATCTGGTCGATCAGCACCTTCAGCTCCACCGCAGCATTGGACGTGCGGCTGTCCACCGACTTCGACCCCAGCGTATTGGCTTCGCGGTTGAATTCCTGCAGCAGGAAATCCAGGCGGCGGCCGACCGGCTCGCGCTGCTTCAGCACGCGGCGGATCTCGACGATGTGGCTGCCCAGGCGGTCCAGCTCCTCGTCCACGTCCAGCTTCTGCAACCACATCACCAGTTCCTGCTCGGCACGGCCGGGATCGACCGGGTGCGGCAGGTCGGCCAGGCGGGCGGCCAGCTTGGCGCGCTGGCCGTCGCGAATGGCAGGAATCAGCGTGCGGACGTCATTGGCGATGCGCTCGATGCCGTCCACGCGCTCGGCAATGGCGGCGGCCAGCTTGTCGCCTTCGCGTTCACGGGCAGCGACGAAGCCGTCCAGCGCCTGGTCCAGCAGCGACAGCGCCTCGGCCTGCAGGGCCGCTGCGTCGGTGGCCTCGCCCTGGGTCACGCCCGGCAGCTGCAGCAGCTCGATGAAGCTGACCTGCAGATTGGGGAAATCGGAGGTCAGGCGGTGCGCGAGCTGGCCCAGCTGGCCCAGCAGCGCTTCGTTCACCTGCAGGCTGGCCGCGCCTTCCGGCGCACGCAGGCGCATGACCAGGTCCAGCTTGCCGCGGCTCAGGCGGGCGGCGATGCGCTCGCGCAGCTGCGGTTCAAGCGCCCGCAGTTCCTCGGGCAGGCGGGTGCCCACTTCCAGGAACCGGTGGTTGACCGAGCGCAGCTCGCAGCCCAGCGTGCCCCACGGGGTGACGCGCTCGCCGCCGGCATAGGCGGTCATGCTTCGAATCATGGAATGTGTCCGGTGCGTGCAAAGGGGGAATGGTACCCTAGCGCCCTCACCTGAGCCCCCCTGCCCGCCCCGTCACGGTCGCGGGCATGGCGGCGTACCCCCATGCCCTTACGGAACCCGCACCATGTCCGATTCCCGCCCCAGCGGCCGCCAGCCCGACCAGCTCCGCCCGGTCGTCATCCAACGCGGCTTCACCCGCCATGCCGAGGGTTCGGTGCTGGTGTGCTTCGGTGAAACCCGCGTGCTGTGCACCGCCAGTGTGGAAAACCGTGTGCCGGGCTTCCTGCGTGGCAAGGGCGAAGGCTGGGTGACCGCCGAATACGGCATGCTGCCGCGCGCCACCCACACCCGCAGCGACCGTGAAGCGGCGCGTGGCAAGCAGGGCGGCCGCACCCTGGAAATCCAGCGCCTGATCGGCCGCAGCCTGCGCGCCTGCGTCGACCGCAACGCGCTGGGCGAACGCACCATCACCCTGGACTGCGACGTACTGCAGGCCGACGGTGGCACCCGCACCGCCGCCATCACCGGCGCCTACGTGGCCCTGGTCGATGCGGTGAACGTGCTGATGAAGCGTGGCGACATCAAGCGCAACCCGATCCTCGGCGCCGTGGCGGCCGTTTCGGTGGGCGTGTATCGCGGCACCCCGGTGCTGGACCTGGACTACGCCGAAGACAGCGACTGCGACACCGACATGAACGTGGTGATGAACGACGGTGGCGGCTTCATCGAGCTGCAGGGCACCGCCGAAGGCCACGCCTTCCGCCGCGATGAACTGGACGCGCTGCTGGGCCTGGCCGAAAAGGGCGTGGGCGAGCTGCTGGCCGCACAGCAGGCGGCGCTGTCGGCATGAACCGCCGCATCGCCCTGACCACCCTGGTGGTGGCCGACTACGACGAAGCCATTGCCTGGTACACCGGCAAGCTCGGCTTCGCCCTGTTGGACGACATCGACCAGGGCAGCAAGCGCTGGGTGGTGGTCGGGCCGACCGATGGCAGCGCTGCCGCCCTGCTGCTGGCCCGCGCCAGCAACGAGGAACAGCGCAGCCGCATCGGCAACCAGACCGGTGGCCGCGTCGGCTTCTTCCTCAACACCGATGACTTCCACCGCGACCACGCGGCGATGGTTGCTGCCGGCGTTGAATTCCTGGAAGCGCCGCGCGAGGAAGCCTATGCCACCGTCGCGGTGTTCCGCGATCTGTACGGCAACACCTGGGACCTGTTGGAGCCCCGCTGATGAAGACGCTCGTGCTTGCCAGCCACAACGCCGGCAAACTGGTGGAAATGCAGGAGATCCTCGCCGACCTGCCGCTGCAGATCACCTCGGCCGCCGAACTGGGCCTGGGTGACGTGGAGGAAACCGGCCTGACCTTCGTCGAGAACGCGCTGCTGAAGGCACGCGCGGCCTGCGAAGCGACCGGCCTGCCGGCACTGGCCGATGATTCGGGCCTGATCGTCGACGCCCTCGGCGGCGCGCCCGGCCTGTACAGCGCGCGCTACGCCGGCCACCCGACCAATGCCGCGGCCAACAACGCCAAGCTGCTGGAGGCGATGGCCGACATTGCCGATGGCCAGCGCACGGCCCGCTTCTATGCGGTCATCGTGCTGCTGCGCCATGCCACCGACCCGCAGCCGCTGATCTGCGAAGGCCGCTGGGAAGGCCAGATCATCCGCGAACTGCGCGGCACGAACGGCTTCGGCTACAACCCGGTGTTCCTCGATACCACCCACGGCCTGACCGCCGCGGAGATGGAGCCGGCGCTGAAGAACGCCATCAGCCACCGCGCTACCGCCCTGCAGCAGCTCAAGCAGCAGCTGGCCCGCTGGCTCTGACGCCCAACTGATTACTCCAGGGAAGCCGGCCAGCGGCCGGCACTACCGATGAAGCCCATGCCGCACGACCACGACCACTGCAACCACCTGCCCGGCGAAGCCTGCTCCGCCGACCACGCACACGACACCGCGCCGCGCCTGGTGCCGCCGCCGCTGTCGCTGTACGTGCATCTGCCGTGGTGCGTGCGCAAATGTCCGTACTGCGATTTCAACTCGCATCAGGCCAAGGGCGAGCTGCCGTTCGAGGCCTACATCGACGCCCTGCTGCGCGACCTCGACCAGGACCTGCCGCTGGTCTGGGGCCGGGTGGTGCACAGCGTGTTCTTCGGTGGCGGTACGCCCAGCCTGTTCCCGCCGGAAGCGATCGACCGCTTCCTGCAGCAGGCCAGCGCGCGCCTGCGCTTTGCCCCCAATGCCGAGATCACCCTGGAAACCAACCCGGGCACCGCCGAGCACGGTCGCTTCGACCGCTACCGCGCGGCCGGCGTGAACCGCCTCAGCTTCGGCATCCAGAGTTTCGACGATGCCGCGCTGAAGCGCCTGGGCCGCATCCACGACAGTGGCGAAGCCGAGCGCGCGGTGAAGATGGCGCAGGACGCGGGCTACGACAATTTCAACATCGACCTGATGTACGCGCTGCCGGAACAGACCCTGGCAGGCGCCGAGGCCGACCTGGAACGCGCTTTCGCGCTGCAGCCGGCACACATCTCGCACTACCAGCTGACCCTGGAACCGAACACCGTGTTCTTCGCACGGCCGCCGCAGGGCATCCCCGACGAGGACAACGCCTGGGACATGCAGGAGCACTGCCAGGCGCTGCTGGCGCAGGCCGGTTTCGGCCAGTACGAAGTGAGTGCCTATGCCCGTCCCGGCCGGCAGAGCGCGCACAACCTGAACTACTGGCGCTTTGGCGATTACCTGGGCATCGGCGCCGGCGCGCACGGCAAGATCAGCTCCGGTGCCGAGGAACACGTGCTGCGGCGCTGGAAGCTCAAGCACCCGCAGGCCTACATGGACAGCGCCGGCAACCCGGCCTCGTTCGGTGGCGACGAAGTGATCGCCGCCGATCGCCTGCCCTTCGAGTACATGCTGAACCTGCTGCGCCTGCACGAAGGTTTCGGCCTGCGCGATTTCGAATCGCGCACCGGCCTGCCGCGCAGCGTGCTGGACGCACCGCTGGCCGAGGCGGTGCAGCGCGGCTGGCTGGAGGTGACCGGCGACCACGTGCAGCCGACCGAACTGGGCCGTCGCTTCACCAACGACGTGGTGAGCCTGTTCCTGGAGGAATAGCGCCGGGCCATGCGCGGCGAGTGCGTTGCACCCGGTGGATGCGGCCGCTGGCCGCCCTTCGCTGCTTTTGAACGGGTGCCCACCGCAGAAATTCCTCAAGTAGCGCCCGCGGCTGCCGACACGGTAGATTCCCATGTCGATTCGCGGGAATCCCGGAACTGCACCCGATGTCTGCCGCTTTCCCCTTTGCCACCCCTGACAGCGCGCGCCTGGCCGCCGCAGACCTGCCCCCCCGCGTGCGCGAGCTGCTGGGTGAACTGCTGGTGCTGTGCCGCCATGTGCTGACCGCGCCGCTCATCCTTACCGTGGAAGCGGCCGAACAGGCGTTGCTGCACGATGCCGAGCACGCACGCAATCCGCAGATGCAGGCCGAGCTGCTGGCACAGCGTGGCCAGCTGCACGCGTTTGCCGGCACCTTCTGCGACCGCATGCTCGATGCGCTGGCCGACAGCCTGGTGCAGCTGCGTGCGCCGCAGGACACCGCGCCGGCGAGCGCGTCCGGCCGCCCGCCGGGCCTGCTGGGCCTGTCACTGGTGGATGACCACGAAGTGGACCGCAACCTGGTGCTGACCGAAATGGTGCGCCGGGAAAACCAGCGTTCGGGCAATGCCCTGAACCTGCTCGGCCAGCGCCTTGCGGTGCTGGCCGCCGCCCCGGCGTTCGACAACGACACCCTGCCGCTGGCGCCGCAGGCGCTGTGCACCCTGGTGCGGCGCCTGGCCGAACAGGATGGGCTGAGCGCCGAACTGCAGCTGGCGCTCTATCGCAGCTTCGAACGCCAACTGCTGGAACGCCTCGGCGATGTCCTAGAGCGCTCCAACACCTTGCTGGCCCAGCACGGCGTGCTGCCGGGCCTGGTCTACACCCCGTACCTGGCGCGCTCGTCCAGCACCCGCCGCATCATCACCCAGTCCGTCGGCGGTGGCCGCGCGACGCAGCCTGCACCGCGTTCGGCCGAGCCGTTGACCGGCTGGGGCAGCACCGGCCGCGCGGGTTCGTGGTCGGCGCTGATGCAGAACGCCTTCGCCGACGCCGTCCCGCCGGGTGCGGCCAACCCGGAACTGACCACGCCCCCGGCCAACCTTCTGCACGACCTGCTGCAGCAGGCCCGGCACGCCGCGCCGATGGCCATCGAACCGCCCTCGATTCCCAGCGGCCTGGTGGATGCGGTGCTGGCGCGCCTGCAGGCCCAGGCCGGCGCCGCCACCAGCATCACCGACCTGCAGACCGCCGTGACCGCGCAGCTGCGCAGTGAGCACGGCGCGCAGGCCCAGCTGGCCAGCCACGATCGCGACCACCTTGACCTGCTGCGCCTGCTGCTGCAGCAGGTCCAGCAGCAACAGCGCCCCGACCCCGTGCCGGCCGCCCTGCTGGCCCGCCTGCAGGTGCCACTTGCGCGCGCGGCGATGGCCGACCCCGCCTTCTTCGTGCGCGACGAACACCCCGCGCGCGAACTGCTCAACACCATCGCCGAAGCCGGTGCCAACTGGCTGGGCGACGATGACGTGGATCCGCAGCTGATGCAGCGCCTGGCGCAGAGCGTGCAGGGACTGCTGGGCCAGGACGCGCGCACGCCTGAAGCATTCGCTGCGGCCAATGAAGACATCCAGCAACACCAGCGCGCCGCCGCGCATCGCGCCGAGCTGGCCGAACGCCGCCATGTGGAAGCAGCGCGCGGCAAGGAGCGGTTGGCCCTGGCCCGCCGCGAAGCCAGCGCGCAGATCGACCAGCAATGCCAGGCACAGGCGCCGCCGCGCTTCGTGCAGACTCTGCTGCGCGAGGCGTGGGCCGACGCGCTGACCCTGACCCGGCTGCGCCACGGGGATGACTCGGCGCAGTGGCAGGAGCGCCTGCAGCAGACCGAACGCATTGCCGCGGTCACCGCCGCGCCCGCCGGGGCCGACAGCGTGCCCGACGCGCCGCTGGCCGCGGAAGTGGAAGCGGCCCTGCTGCAGGTCGGCTACCACCCCGAGGAAGCCTCGGCGGTCGCCCGCCGCCTGGCCACGCCCGGCGGCGAGGACGAGCACACCTCGCGCACCGAACTCAGTGCACGCCTGAAGGCGCGCGCGCGGCTGGGCGAGCATGCAGCGGGCAGCACCCGCACCCACGACCCCGCACCGCGCAGCGCGGTCGAACAGGCCTGCCATGAGCAGCTGACCCACCTGCCCTTCGGCAGCTGGTTCGACCTCAGCGACGAGGACGGCAGCGTGCGCCGCCAGCGCCTGTCCTGGTACAGCCTGCTGACCGGCCATGTGCTGTTCGTCAATCCGCGCGGGCAGAAAAGCAGCGAGACCGACCTGGATACGCTGGCCCGGCAGATGGCCGCCGGCCGGGCGCAGCTGGTCACTGAAGAAAAAGGCCGCCTGGTCGATCGTGCCTGGCAGGCCAGCCTGTCTGCCCTGCGCGCGATGGCCGGTCGTCGCCAGGAGCCTGACGCATGAGCCAGTTACCGCCGCAGGACACCCGCCGCGCACCCCGCCGCCAGGTGTCCGACCTGGTCCCGGTCACCGACCAGATGCGCAACAGCGTGGTGGGCCGGCTGGGCAATGTTTCCGAAACCGGCATGCTGATGCTGGCCAGCCAACCGCTGCGCGACGACGCGCTGTACCAGCTGCGCTTCCCGCTGCCACTGGGCGATGGCCGCAGCGCGGCCATCGATGTAGGCGTGCACCTGCTGTGGAGCGAGCCGGCGCATGCCCCGGGGCAGAGCTGGGCCGGATTCCGATTCCTCACCCTGTCGCGCGAACATCGGCAGTTGCTGCGTGCCTGGATCGGCGAGGACAGCGACGAGGCGCCGGTTTCGACAGGCTGAGTGCCGGTTCCTGCACAGCGGTTTTTTGCGGCATGCGGCAGAATCTAGGGCCGTTTTCCGTGTCGAGCCACCGCAATGATCCAGCAAGACCCTGGCGCCCTGTATTCCGACCACCTGGCCGTGCTGTGCCGACGCGCCGAACAGGCGCTGGCCCGCGGCGGCTTCGACCACCTGGCGGTGCCCAGCGGCACCCTGCACTACCAGATGTTCGATGATCGCGATTACCCGTACGCAGTGAACCCGCAGTTCAAGGCGTGGCTGCCGCTCACCCGCGTGCCCAACAGCTGGGTGGTGTTCACCCCGGGCAAGCGTCCGGCGGTGATCTTCCACCAGCCGTCCGATTACTGGCACGTGGTGCCGGACGCTCCCAGCGGCTGGTGGGTGGAACACTTCGACATCCACATCATCCGCAAGCCGGAAGAGGCGCTGGCGCTGCTGCCGGCTGATCCGACGCGCTGCGCGATCCTCGGCGAGCCGCAGAGCGCGCTGGGTGCCTACGTGCCGAACAACCCGGCGCCGGTGGTGAACCATCTGGAATGGCACCGCGCCTACAAGACCCCGTATGAGATCGCGCTGATGCGCCAGGCGCAGGTGCTGGGCGTGCGCGGCCATCATGCTGCCGAGGCGGCGTTCCGCAATGGTGCCGATGAGTTCAACATCCACATGGCCTACTGCCAGGCCGTGGGCCAGGATGCCAACGAACTGCCGTACGGCAACATCGTTGCGCTGAATGAACACGCCGCGGTGCTGCATTACACCGAACTGGGCTGTACCGCACCGCAGCCGCTGCGCAGCTTCCTGATCGATGCCGGTGCCAGCGCGTACGGTTACGCCAGCGACATCACCCGTACCTACGCGGCCAAGGGCCACGACGAGTTCGCCGCGATGATCGAGGCCGTGGATGCCGCCCAGCAGCAGATGTGCGCGGCGGTGCGTGCCGGCTTCGACTACAAGCAGCTGCACGTGGATGCGCATCTTTCGCTGATGGGCGTGCTGAAGGACTTCGGCGTCATCAAGGTCTCGCCGCAGACCGCGCTGGAGACCGGCGTCAGCGCCGCGTTCTTCCCGCACGGCATCGGCCACCTGATCGGCCTGCAGGTGCACGACGTGGCCGGTTTCGCCGCCAGTGAAGAAGGCGGCCGCATCGAGCGCCCGGCCGGCCATCCCTACCTGCGCCTGACCCGCGTGCTGGAACCGGGCATGGTGGTGACCATCGAACCGGGCCTGTACTTCATCGACATGCTGCTGGACGAAGTGAAGGCTGCCGGCCATGGCGATGCGGTCAACTGGGACCGCGTGGACTTCTTCCGTCCGTATGGTGGCATCCGCATCGAAGACGAAGTGCTGTGCACTGATGGCGAGGCGGACAACCTGACGCGGCCGGCGTTTGCGGCGGCGAACGGCTGAGCCCCTCGTGGTGTGACGCTCAGAGCAAAAGCCGCGCTTGGCGGGGCGGGTAGGCCATGCAGGGGACGCTGCAAGTACGTCCCTGTAAGCTCGATGGCGCCATCCATGGCGCCAACGCCCCTGCATGGCCTACCCGCCCCACCTTTGACAGTTTCCTGCCGCGTCCAACCACGGAAAAGAAAAAAGAAAAGCAGAAGCGGGTCGCTTGCTGCGCTCGCTCCGTGTCGACCAAGGTCGACACCTACCAACAGCCGCGCGAACCAACAACCGCAATTGCCAGTAGATCCACGCCATGCGTGGATGATTCATTCGATGTCTGACAGATGTGCCGACCAACGGTCGGCACCCACCAACAGCCGCAGGAATCTGTCGAAGGCGGGGTACTGTGGGTTTGCGGGGTGTGAGCCGCATGGATGCGGCGACCAAGCCTCCACGGACGGATTCACGGCGTCCCCGCAAACCCACAGTGCCCCGCCATCCCACGGATAGCCCGCTGTTGCTGTTGCTCCAGCTGTTGCGTCTGCGGGTGCAGGGCTGCAAGCCCTGCCGATAACCCTTACCCCGCCATCACCGCTTCGATCTCGTCGGCGCTGCGCGCCAGGCCTTCGGTCAGCACGCGATGGCCGTCATCGGTGATCAGCACGTCATCCTCGGTACGGATGCCAATCCCGCGCCAGCGCGGTTCCACCGTCGTGTCATCCGCACCGATGTACAGGCCCGGCTCGATGGTGAAGGCCATGCCCGGCTCCAGCAGGCGCGAATCGCCGGCCAGGCGGTAGTCGCCCACGTCGTGCACGTCCAGGCCGATCCAGTGCCCGGTCTTGTGCCGGTAGAAGCGCTGGTACAGGCCCTCGGCCAGGTTCTTTTCCAGCGTGCCCTTCAGCAGGCCCAGCCGCAGCAGGCCTTCGGTAAGGGTCTGCACTGCCGCCAGGTGACCGGTCTCGTAGGCCACGCCCGGCTTGGCCTGCGCAAGCGCTGCCGCCTGCGCCTCACCCACCAGGTCGTGCAGCGCGCGCTGCTCGGCACTGAAGCGGCCGTTCACCGGGAACGTGCGGGTGATGTCGCTGGCGTAGCCACGGTACTCGGCACCGGCATCGATCAGCACCAGCTCGCCATCGCGCGAACGCGCGTTGTTGTCGCGGTAATGCAGGATGCAGCCGTTGCGGCCGGCACCGACGATGCTGCAGTAGGCCGGCACCGCGTCGCTGGCGCGGAACACGCGTTCGAGTTCGGCCTGCAGTTCGTACTCGTGGATGCCCGCCTTCGCCACCCGCATCGCGGCCAGGTGCGCACGCACGCTGATCTGCGCGGCGTGGTGCATCAGCGCTACTTCCGCACCGGATTTGAACAGACGCTGCTCATGCAGCAGGTGGCCCAGTTCCAGGAACTCGTGCGGCGGCTGCGCGCCGTGGCGCACCTGCGAGCGCACGCGGTTGACCCAGCCGATCAGCTTCAGGTCGAAGTCCGCGTCGCGGCCGAAGTGGTAATAGACGCGCGAACGCCCTTCCAGCAGGCCCGGCAGGATGTCGTCCAGATCGTCGATCGGGTACGCATCGTCCATGCCGTACTGCGCCACCGCCCCATCCTGGCCGGCGCGACCGCCGTCCCAGGCTTCGCGCTCGGCATCGCGCTCGCGGCAGAACAGGATGGCCTCGCCGTGACGGCGGCCGGGAATCAGCACCAGCACCGCTTCCGGTTCCGGGAAGCCGCTCAGGTACTGGAAGTCCGAGTCCTGCCGGTACGGGTAATGCGTATCCAGGCTGCGCACCTTCTCCGATGCGGCCGGCAGCACCAGGATCGCGTCGTCGGCCGCCATGTCCATCAGCTGGCGGCGGCGACGCTTGTACTCGCCGGCCGCGATGCCGGTGCGCTGCTTGATATCCATCAGTTCAGGCGCTGGCGGTGGCGCGCGGCCAGCACCACGTCACCGTGCAGCAGCAGCACCGCCACGCGGATGAACTCCTCGATCTCGGACAGGGCTTCGTCGTCGTCCTCGCCACCAGCCTCGAAATCCTCGCTGGAGGCACGGGCCAGGCTGGCCATGTCGGTCAGCGCTTCCTCGCCCTCTTCGGACAGGGTCGGGCGGCGGCCGCCGCTGCCCAGGCCGAAGCCACCGAGGAAGCTGCGGGTCCAGGCAAACATCGCGTCGGCCTGCGCGGCCACGTCGTCGCTGTCGGTCAGCAGCAGTTCGAAGGCGAAGTCGCGGTCTTCCAGCTGCTTGATGGTGGCCTCCAGCAGCTGCGCCAGCGCACTGCCGTCCGGCACCGGGGCCAGATTGTCGTCGGCCAGCACGCGTGCCGGCCAGTCATTGCCGGGGGCGCCGCCGGCGGCCAGCCAGCCGCACAGGCCGCCATGCAGCTCGGCAGCGGTGGCGCCCAGGCCCAGTTCCTGGCTGGCGCGGGAAACGTCGTCGACGGAGGGAAGTTCGGTCATCGTGCGGCTCGTTCGTAAGGGAAACCCGGAGGGCGCACGCGCGCGCCCGTGAGCCAGGTAGTGTAGCAACCCAACCGGGTACTCCTCGTGGCGGCCCGGCCCTGCTGCGGCAACGCTTGACCGCCCTCGCCCGGCTTGCCTATCGTGCGGCATGGAACCCGCCGACCCCCTTGCCCAGTTGCAGGCCTTCGCCGCCCGCGTGGAAGCGTTGCTTGAACGCAACCAGCGCCTGGCCGAAGAGAACCGCAGTCTGCGCCATCAGCAGGAACAGCTGGTGACCGAGCGTTCGACGCTGCTGGCCAAGAACGAGCAGGCCCGCTCGCGGGTGGAAGCGATGATCAGCCGGCTCAAATCCCTGGAGCAGCACACATGAGCGCCGAACCGGTCAGTGTCCGCATCCTCGATCGTGAATACACGGTGGGCGTGGGTGGCGATGAACGCGACAGCCTGATGGCCGCCGCGCGCCTGCTGGATGCGCGCATGCGCGAGATACGTGGCAGCAACCGGATGGCCGCGGTCGACCGCGTAGCCGTGCTGGCCGCGCTCAACCTGGCCCACGAGCTGCAGCTGCTGCGCGACGAGAACGCCCGCCAGGCGGTGGCCCTGCAGCAGACGCTGGCCGATCTGAACCGGCGACTGGACCGCGCGATCGACAGCAGCACGTGAAGATCGTGCGTAATGCGCCTTTTCATAGCTGAATTAGCACGTACTGTTGCCGACGAACGGCCTATCCAGATCCTGCGCGCTGGCTATAATGGCCACGCGTTCTCTGCGGTACTCGACGGCATGTGCAAACATTCGCCTTGTCCCTTAAGAACGACACCGGGAGCGCGACAGCGCCGGGAGTGCAGGTCCGCCTTGTAGCGGGAAGCCCGATGGTTCTCCAGCGTTCCCACTTGAGCCCCCGGGTTCAAGGTCGTTTCGCATGCATCGACATTGCGGAGAATGCAATATTCCAGCAAGGGCGGCGTCTTCGGGCGTCGCCCTTGTTCTTTCCGGCACAATGACGGCTGTTCCCCCGCCGCACGCTGCCATGACCGACCCGCGCCAGGCCCTGCGCCACGACCTGCGGCAACGCCGCCGTGATCTTTCCGCGCCCGCGCGCATCGCCGCCGCCGAATCGCTGGCCGATGCCCTGCTCGCTCTGCCCTTCGCCCCGCGTTCCGGCCCGGTGGCCGGCTACTGGGCGCTGGATGGCGAGATCGCCCTGCACCGCTGGCAGCTGCAGCTGCCCGAAGGCCTGACCTACTGCCTGCCGGTGCTGGCCGGCGAGGTGCTGCGCTTCGCGCCGTGGCGTCCCGGCCAGCCGCTGACCAGCAACCGCTACGGCATCCCCGAACCGGACGTGGCCCTGGAAGACACCCTGGAGCCGGCGCAGATGGCGCTGGTGGTGACCCCGCTGGTCGGCTTTGACAGCCAGTGCCGGCGGCTGGGCATGGGAGGCGGCTGGTATGATCGCAGCTTCGCCTTCCGCCACGACCGGCCGGCGCCGCCCTGGCTGGTCGGTGCTGCGTTCGCGGTGCAGCAGGTCGAGTCCTTGCCGGTGGCGTCGTGGGACGTGCCGGTGGATGCGATCTGCACCGAAGACGGCACCCTGTTCCCCTCCGCTGCCCCCGTGAACGCATGACCGCCCGCAAGCGCTATTGGCTGATGAAGTCCGAACCGGACGCTTTTTCCATCGATGACCTGGCCAAGGTGAAGGTCGAGCCCTGGAACGGGGTGCGCAACTACCAGGCGCGCAACTTCATGCGCGATGGCATGCAGGTCGGCGACGGCATCCTGTTCTACCACTCCAATACCAAGGTGCCAGGCATCGTCGGCCTGGCCACGGTGGCCAGCGCGGCCTACCCGGACGACACCCAGTTCGACCCGACGTCCGATTACCACGACCCCAGGAGCACGCGCGAAAACCCGCGCTGGATGCTGGTGGACGTGGGCTTCGAGCGCAAGCTGAAGCAGGTGATCGCGCTGGACGAGATCAAGCTGCACGCCGACGAACTCGGCGAGGGCTTCCCGCTGGTTGCCAAGGGCAACCGCCTGTCGGTGTTCCCGGTGACGGCCGCGCAGTGGAAGCTGCTGCTGTCGCTCGAAAAGAAATCCTGATTCCCTGCCTGAGAGTCCTCCCATGTCCGAAGCCAAGCGCCTTGCCGCCGAGAAAGCCATCGAATACGTCCAGGACGGCATGATCGTCGGCGTCGGCACCGGTTCCACCGTTGCCTACTTCATCGATGCCCTGGCCCGCATCCAGCACCGCATCAAGGGCGCGGTGTCCAGTTCCGAACAGAGCACCGCCCGCCTGAAGCAGCACGGCATCGAGGTGATCGAACTGAACCACGCCGGCAGCCTGTCACTGTACGTGGACGGCGCCGATGAGTGCGATGCCAACAAGTGCCTGATCAAAGGCGGTGGCGCCGCGCTGACCCGCGAGAAGATCATCGCCGAGGCCAGCGAGCGCTTCGTCTGCATCGTCGACCCGAGCAAGCAGGTGCCGGTGCTGGGCAGGTTCCCGCTGCCGGTGGAAGTGATCCCGATGGCGCGCAGCCTGGTGGCCCGCCAGATCCGCGACATGACCGGCGGCCAGCCGACCTGGCGCGAGGGCGTGGTGACCGATAACGGCAACCAGATCCTGGACATCCACAACCTGGAGATCACCGACCCGGAAAAGCTGGAGCGCGAGCTCAACCAGCTGCCGGGCGTGGTCTGCGTAGGCCTGTTTGCGCGCCGTCGCGCCGATGTGGTGATCGTCGGCGGCGAACCGCCGGTCGTGCTCTGATTTTCCCGAAGGACGCTGACATGTCGCTGCGCTCGCTGCTGATCCTCCCCCTGCTGGCCCTGACCGGCTGCGCCACCGATGCCGCCCGCCACTGGGTGGAGCTGGACGGCGCCCGTTACCAGGTGGAGCTGGCCACCAATGATGAAACCCGCGCCCGCGGGCTGATGTTCCGCGACCAGATGCCGGCCGACAACGGCATGCTGTTCATCCACGACCGCGAGGAAATGCAGGCGTACTGGATGAAGAACACCAAGATCGCCCTGGACATCCTGTACTTCGACAGCGAGCGCAGGCTGGTCAGCCAGCAGCGCGACGTGCCGCCGTGCTCGGCCGGCGACAAGTGCCCGCCCTACCCCAGCGGTGGCCCGGCGCGTTACGTGCTGGAGCTCAACGCCGGCCAGGCCGAGAAGCTGAAGCTGAAGGACGGCACCCCGCTGACCTTCGGCCCGGGCATCGAGAAATAAGGGTTGGCCGGGCGGCGCCCGGCACCCGCGGGTAGTGCCGGCCGCTGGCCGGCAACGTCAAAGTCAACGTCAACGTCGTGCATTCCGTGGGATAGCGTGGCGGTGTGGGCTTGCAGGACACGCCGTAAACCCATCCCTGGGGGCTCGTAGGCGCCATCCATGGCGCCTGCGGTCCTGCAAGCCCACACCGCCCCGCCTCTGACAGTTGGCTGCAATCTCTCGGGGTCGGATTTCTTTCGCATGCGAAAGGGATCCGACCCCGTTTCTTCATGGCAAAGTTCTTTTCACGCCACACCGCTTGAAACCGCCTGCGATTGCCTCCAGTCTGTGGCCATGCAGGACCGGATCACACTCCCCGACTGGGATGCACTGGCCGACGTCGATGACGAGGCACTGCCACTGTTGCCGACCGCGTTGCTGATCGCGCGCGATGAATACCCCGACCTGCAGCCCGGCGTGTACGACGCGCTGGTGCAGAGCCATGTCGACCACCTGCGCGCGGAAGTGGACACCATCGAGCGCTGGCCGCTGAAGATGGCCGCGGTCAACCGCCACCTGTTCGACGAACTGGGCTACAGCGGCGACCACCAGGAGTACTACGACCCGCGCAACAGCTACCTCAACCAGGTGTTCGAGCGCCGGCTGGGCAACCCCATCTCGCTGGCCCTGGTGCAGATGGAAGTCGCCCGGCGCCTGGGCATTCCACTGGACGGCGTGTCCTTCCCCGGCCACTTCCTGGTACGCCTGCCGGTGGACGACGGCGTGCTGGTGATGGACCCGTTCAATGGCGGCCGCCCGCTGGACGTGGACGAACTGCGCGAGCGCGCCAAGTCACACCTCGGCGGGCAGGCCCCGGACGACCAGGTGCTTGCGCAGATCCTCGACCCGGCGCCGACCCGCGCGATCCTCATCCGCATGCTGCGCAACCTGCACGGCGTGTATGCCGAAGCCAGCGAGTGGGACCGTGCCGCGCGCAGTGCCGACCGCCTGCTGAAGCTGGCCCCGGAACAGCACGATGCCCTGCGCGACCGGGGCCTGGCCTACCTGCAGCTGGATTATGTGGCCGGCGCCCGCCACGACCTGGGCCAGTACCTGCGCCGCAACCCCGAGGCCAACGATGCGCAGTGGCTGCGCGAAAAGCTGATCGACCTGGGTGGGCCGATGCCGCGGTTGCATTGAGTCAATCGATCTCGACCATCTCGAAATCGGCCTTGGTCACCCCGCAATCGGGGCAGGTCCAGGTCTCGGGGATGTCCTCCCAGCGCGTGCCCGGGGCGATGCCCTCCTCGGGCAGACCGTCCGCTTCGCGGTAGATGAAGCCGCAGACCACGCACATCCAGGTACGCAAGGTGGTGGGGGTGGCGTCGCTCATCGGATAATCAGGGCTGGATTCACGGGCCGCCATTGTCCCATCGCGGCCCACTCACCGGTAGCCATCGATGACTTCTGCTTCCCCGGCGCCCCGCGGCGTCTACCTGATCACCCCGGATGAACCCGATACCGCACGCCTGCTGGCGCGCACGGCGCCGCTGCTGGCCGCCGGTGCCACCTGGCTGCAGTACCGCAACAAGACCGCCAGCGACGCGCTGCGCCAGGAACAGGCCGCCGCCCTGCAGGCGCTGTGCGCCGCCCATGGCGTGCCGCTCATCATCAACGACGACCCGCAGCTGGCCCAGGCCGTGGGCGCGGCCGGCGTGCACCTGGGCGGCACCGACGGCGACATCCCCAGCGCGCGCACCCTGCTCGGCCCGGACGCCATCATCGGCGCGTCCTGCTACGACCAGCTGGCCAATGCCGAAACGGCCGTGGCCGCCGGCGCCAGCTACGTGGCCTTCGGCGCCTTCCATCCCACCACCACCAAGGTCACCCGCAGCCGCGCCCACACCGACCTGCTGCGGCAAAGCGCCGCACTGGGTGTGCCGCGGGTGGCGATCGGCGGCCTGACGCCGGACAATGTCGGTCCCATCATCGATGCCGGCGCCGACCTGGTGGCCGTGGTCAGTGGCATCTATGCCGCGCAGGACCCGGTCACGGCCCAGCGCGCCTTCCTCGCCCAGTTCGCGTAACACCCAGGAAAGCCCCATGAACCACGACCAGTCCCACGCCCTGTTCTCCCGCGCCCAGCAGCTGCTGCCGGGCGGCGTCAATTCGCCGGTGCGCGCGTTCAAGTCCGTCGGCGGCGAGCCGTTCTTCGTCGAGCGCGCCGATGGCGCCTACCTGTACGACGTCGACGGCAACCGCTACATCGACTACGTCGGTTCCTGGGGCCCGATGATCGTCGGCCACAACCACCCGGCCGTGCGCCAGGCGGTGAAGAAGGCCATCGACAACGGTCTGTCCTTCGGCGCGCCCTGTGCGGCCGAAGTGACCATGGCCGAAACCATCACCCGCCTGGTGCCGTCCTGCGAGATGGTGCGCATGGTCAACTCGGGCACCGAGGCCACGCTGTCGGCCATCCGCCTGGCCCGTGGCGCCACCGGCCGCAACCGCATCGTCAAGTTCGAAGGCTGCTACCACGGCCACGGTGATTCGTTCCTGGTCAAGGCCGGCAGCGGCATGCTGACCCTGGGCGTGCCGACCTCGCCGGGCGTGCCGGCCGGCCTGAGCGAACTGACCCTGACCCTGCCCTACAACGACTTCGACGCCGCCACCGCGTTGTTCGAAACGCAGGGCAGCGAGATCGCCGGCCTGATCATCGAACCGGTGGTGGGCAACGCCAACTGCATCCCGCCGCGCGACGGCTACCTGCAGCACCTGCGCGCGCTGTGCACGCAGTACGGCGCACTGCTGATCTTCGACGAAGTGATGACCGGCTTCCGCGTGGCCCTGGGCGGCGCGCAAGCGCACTACGGCATCACCCCGGACCTGAGCACCTTCGGCAAGATCATCGGTGGCGGCATGCCGGTGGGTGCCTACGGTGGTCGCCGCGAGCTGATGCAGCAGATCGCCCCGGCCGGCCCGATCTACCAGGCCGGCACGCTGAGCGGCAACCCGGTGGCGATGGCCGCTGGCCTGGCGATGCTGGAACTGGTCTCGCAGCCGGGCTTCCACGACGACCTGGCCGCACGCACCGCGCGCCTGTGCGAGGGCCTGGAAGCGGCCGCCGCCGAAGCCGGCGTGGCCGTGACCACCACCCGCGTGGGCGCAATGTTCGGCCTGTTCTTCACCAGCGAAAAGGTGGAGACCTATGCACAGGCCACCGCCTGTGACATCCCGGCGTTCAACCGCTTCTTCCACGCGATGCTGGACCAGGGCGTGTTCCTGGCGCCGTCGGCTTACGAGGCCGGCTTCATGTCCAGCGCACACGATGATGCCGTGATCGAAGCCACCCTGGCCGCCGCCCGCATCGCGTTCAAGGCCGCCAAGGGCTGAGCCCTGCTCTGGTAGGTGCCAACCTTGGTTGGCACTGCCGCATCTGGTGGGTGCCAACCTTGGTTGGCACGCGTGCAGTCGAGCATGGCTCGACTCTACAAACGGCATCAACCGAAGACGAAGCTGCCCTTCATCATCGCGAAGTGGCCGGGGAACGAGCAGAAGAAGGTGTAATCGCCGCCCTTCTGCAGGCCCTTGGTCGAGAAACGCACGCGCGCGGTCTCGCCGCCGCCGATCACCTTGGTGTGCGCGAGCACGCGCTTGTCTGCCTTGGGCAGGTAGCTGTCGGCCAGGGTCATGCGCATGCCGGCCATCGCTACCGGCTGGTAGTCGGCCGTGCGGGTCAGCACCCAGTTGTGGCCCATCGCCGTGGCCGCCAGCTTGCCGGTGTGGCGCAGGGTCAGGTCGACTTCGCTGCAGTCGGCAGCCACCTTGATCTGGCGCGTGCTGAAGCTCATCTGGTCCGTGCTGTCGATGCTCACCGCACACACGCGTGCCATCGCCGACGGCGCCAGCATCAGCGCACCCAGTCCCACTGCCACCATCCAAGCCTTCATCGTTGCGTCTCCTGCGGGTTCACCGACCATTCTAGGCAGGGCCATGCGCCACCGGCTGCGACCGTCTGTCGCACGCGCACGCCGGGGTATTCGCGATTCCACGGCGATGGCATGCTCAGGCCATGCGGATCGACCTGTTGCTGCTCGATGTGGATGGCGTGCTGGTGCATTACCAGCGTGCGCAGCGCGTGCTGCATCTGGCGCAGGCGCTGGACGTGAGCGCCGATGCCGTGCAGGCGGCGCTGTATGGCAGTGGGCTGGAAGCGGCACACGACAGCGGCGTGCTGGATGGCACGACCTATCTGGCACGCCTTGGCGGACTGCTGGGCCGCACCGTGGATGTGCAGACCTGGACCGCCGCACGACAGGCCGCCAGCCATCCGCAGCACGCGGTGCTGCAGCGCCTTGAGCACCTGCAGGTGCCGCTGGCAGTACTGACCAACAACGGCGCGCTGATGGTGAAGGCGCTGCCCCAGCTGCTGCCGGGCCTGTTCCCTGCGCTGCACGGACGGGTGTTCTGCAGTGCCGACTTCGGCCTGCGCAAACCGCAGCCGGCGGTGTTCCAGCGCGTGCTCGACGTGCTGCAGGTGGCGCCTGCGCACACGTTGTTCGTCGATGACCTGTTCGCCAATGTGCGCGGCGCACGCGCCGCCGGCCTGCACGCGGAAACGGTGCGCGACGGGCGTGGGCTGGGAAAGGTGTTGAAGCGCTACGCAATCCTGTAGAGCCGAGCCCATGCTCGGCTTACGTGCAGCGGCCGAGCATGGGCTCGGCTCTACAGGGGTTCCCTGGCGCCGGGATCAGCGCGCGGCGACGAACGCGGCAACGGCCGCGCGCAGTCGCTTGAGGCCTTCGGCCACTTCTTCGTCGGTGATGTTCAGCGACGGCACGAAGCGCAGCACGTCCGGGCCGGCCTGCAGGGTCAGCAGGCCCTGGTCGGCGGCGTGGTCGAGGATCACACCGGCCTGGCCGGCAAAGGCCGGGCTCAGCACCGCGCCCAGCATCAGGCCGCGGCCACGCACGCCACTGAACACGCCGAACTCTTCGCTGATGCGGTCAAAGCCATCGCGCAGCGCCTTCGACTGGCGGCTGACGTTGGCGGCGATTTCCGGCGAGGCCAACTTGCGCAGGGCCACGCGGGCGACGGCCGCGGCCAGCGGGTTGCCACCGAAAGTGGTGCCGTGGGCGCCGAACTGCATGGTTTCGGCCACCTTCGGGCCGGCCAGCATCGCGCCGATCGGGAAGCCGCCGCCGAGCGCCTTGGCCAGGGTGACCATGTCCGGCACCACGTCATCCTGCCAGTGCGCGAACAGGGTGCCGGTGCGGCCCATGCCGGCCTGGATCTCGTCCAGCACCAGCAGGGCGTCGTGCTGGTCGCACAGCTCGCGCACGCGCTTGAGGAAACCGGACCTGGCCGGCATCACGCCGCCCTCGCCCTGCACCGGCTCGAGCATGACCGCAGCAACGTCGCCGGCGGCCATCGCGGTTTCCAGCTGCACCTCATCGTTGAAGTCGATGTAGCGGAAACCACCGGGCAGCGGCTCGTAGCCTTCCTGGTACTTCGGCTGGGCGGTGGCGGTGACCGCGCCCATGGTGCGGCCGTGGAAGCTGCCGCGGAAGGTGATGATGACGCGCTTGTCGGCCGGGCGCCCCTTGCTGGAGGCCCACTTGCGGACCATCTTGATCGCCACTTCATTGGCTTCGGCGCCGGAATTGCACAGGAACACGCGCTCGGCGAAGCGGCTGGCCTGCACCAGCTCTTCGGCCAGGTGCAGCGGCGGCGCGCTGTAGAAGACGTTGCTGGTGTGCCACAGCTTGCCGGCCTGCTCGACCAGCGCAGCCACCAGGTCCGGGTCGTTATGGCCCAGGCCGCACACGGCGATGCCGGCGGCCAGGTCGATGAACTCGCGGCCCTGGCTGTCCCATACGCGGGCGCCCTGGCCTCGCTCCAACACCACCTGGCGGGGCTTGTACACCGGCAGGTAGTAGTGCGACAGGGAGATCAACGGATCGGTAGCGGCGGTCATGGCAGTGGAGTGGGTTCAGGAACCCCCATTCTCGCCCCCCAGCCCCTGCGGCACAATGTGCGGATGCGCCCGTTTTCCGCCCCCCAGCTGAACCCCGCCACCGCTTCCGGCTGGCGCCGGACCTGGTTCGAAATCATCTACCGCCACGACACCCGGCCGTCGCGCAATTTCGACCTGATTCTGGTGGTGGCGATCATCGCCAGCATCCTGGTGGTGATGATCGACAGCGTGCAGCACCTGCACGTGGCGTGGTCGGACTGGCTGTACATCATCGAGTGGGGCTTCACCGCCCTGTTCACGATCGAGTACCTGCTGCGCCTGGCGGTGGTGAAGCGGCCACTGCGCTATGCGGTCAGCGTCTGGGGCATCATCGACCTGCTGTCGATACTGCCCGCCTACCTGTCGCTGTTCATCCCCGGCGCGCAGAGCCTGCTGGTGGTGCGCGCGCTGCGCATGTTGCGGGTGTTCCGCATCCTCAAGCTGACCCGCTACATCGAGGAAAGCGGCATCCTTCTGCAGTCGTTGTGGCGCAGCCGGCGCAAGATCCTGCTGTTCCTGTTCACGGTCATTACCATCACGATCATCGCCGGCACCCTGATGTACATCATCGAGGGCCCGGCGCATGGGTTCAGCAACATCCCGGCCAGCATGTACTGGGCGGTGGTGACCATGGCCACCGTCGGCTTCGGCGACATCGTGCCGCAGACCGTGCTCGGCCGTTTCGTCACCTCGGTGCTGATCCTGATCGGTTACAGCATCATCGCCGTGCCCACCGGCATCTACACCGCCGAACTGGCCAGCACCATGCGCGATGCCGAGATGGCCGCGCGCCGGGATGCACGTGGCTGCCCGCAGTGCGGGCTGGAAGGCCACGAGCCCGACGCGCGCCATTGCCGCCGGTGCGGCAGTGCCCTGCCGGATACCTTCAACAAGTAGATCCACGCCATGCGTGGATGAGCACCGGCACAGTGCGGACCAACGGTCCGCACCCACCAGAGCCAGAATCCGTCAATGCATGCGGTTGCTGGTGGTGACCAGGTCGTTGTACGCGTCCAGGATGTCCGACTGCGCGCCTTCCGGGGCCGAGATGAGCCAGCTGCCCGAAGCCTTGCGCTCGGCGGCCAGGCCTTCGGCGCTGATCGGCTTGCCCTGCTCGATGCGTTCGATGCCACGGCCGGCCTTGCGGACCAGCATGTCGGCCGAGCGCTGCACATGGGCCCACATCGGGTCGTCCTTGCCGATGCCGGCGGCCTGCATCTCCTTCACCAGCGCCTCGTAATGCGCCAGGCGCGTGCGCAGCGCGGCGACGTCCGGCTTTTCGTCCTGGAAGGCCACCGCAAGCTGCTTGCCATCGCCCACCAGGCGCAGGTGGTAGTACGCCGGCGAACGGCCTTCGCTCTCTTCGATCTGCTTCAGCTGCGCGGCACGGCGGTCTTCCTCGTTCTTTTCCAGCGCCACGTCCAGTGCGTCGCTGGCCTTGAAGAAGGCCGCATAGGCCTGCATCAGCGGTGCGTGCTGGCCGCGCATGCCTTCGCCGCCATCGCGACGGAACTCCTCGCGGCTGAAGTAGCCATCGGCCTGTTCGATCTTCGCGTACAGGGCCTGGAAGGCCTGCTGGTAGTCACGCACCGGCGCATCCAACGGCGTTGCCGGCGTCATCGCCAGCGCGTCGGTCAGCGGCTGGCCGCAGTACTCCACACGGTGCGACAGCACCTTGCCCGGCGAGCGTGGCTGCGCTTCCTTGCCGGTCGGACCGGCCTCGACATCCTTGATCCAGCCGGTGTAGGTCTCGAAGCCCTCGTGGATGGGCTGTTCGACGCCGTTGTAGCACTCGATGTAGGCGTTGACCTTGGCCAGGCTGGGATCAGCCACCGACAGGCCGTTGGACTTGTTGCAGCCGGCCAGACCGGCCACGGCGCCCAGCAGCAGCACCGGCAGTACACGTACGGAAGCGTTCACTTCGGTTCCTCGCATGCAGAAAACAGGGCGCATTACTGCCGGTTGCTCTGGAAGACCAGCGCGTTGTATTCCTGCATCAGCTTGCCTGGCGAGCCCTGCGGCGCCATCGACGGCGAGTCGAGCATGCCGCGCTCAAACTGGCTGTAGGCCCTTTTCTCGCTGACACGCTGCAGTCGTTCCTTGCCTTGGCGGCGGAAGTTTTCCGCCTCGCGCTCGAAGCCTTCCCAATCGGATTTGCCGGGCTCCTGATCCGCCACCTTGGCATGCGCTTCGTCCGAAATGCGGTTGAAGGCGTCCAGACGCTCCTGCGCCTTGGCCGTGTCGAACGCATCCTGCGTCATCAGTTCGACGATAGCTTTGGCTTCCAGCATCATCGCCAGGCGGTAGTACTCGCGGGTGCGGCCCTCGGCCTGCTCCAGCACCTTCAGCTGCTCACGCTGCGCGGCATCGTTCTGGCGTTCAAGCTCAGCGTTGAACTGCTCGCTCGCTGCGACAAACTGCTTGAACGCGGCCATCAGCGGGCCGTGCATCTGCTTGCCCTTGGCAAACTGGTCGTCTTCGTAATCCTGCCGCTCGTAGTAGTCGTGGGCCTCCTTGCTGACCGGCGCCAGCGCCTTCAGCGCCTGCTGGTAGCGGCTGGCGGCGGCATCGAGCTCGGTCAGTGCAGGCTTGGCCGCGATCGCCTCCGTCACCGGTGCATCGCACTGCTTCATGTCGTAATCGCTGATCTCGAAGGGCCCGTAGATGCTCGATTCGCGGCCCGTCGGGCCTGCGTCGACATCCTTGATCCAACGCGTATAGGACTGGATGCTGTCACGCGTTTTTGAATCCAGTGCGTTGAAACAGCCGATGTAGGCGTTGAGCTTGGCGGTCAGCTGCTGCTGCGCGTCCACGGCAGCCGTCGCAGCGCGCTGCTCGGCCGAGCCCGACGTGGCCGGGTCGCCGGCAGGTGTATTGCCGCAGGCAGACAGGGCAAGCGCGAGCGCAGCAGCCAGCGCGGTGGAAGAAAGAATACGGGGCATGCGGGCCTTCCTTGAAAACGATTACAGCCGCGTATTCTAACCGAGCCCGCCGTGATGGCCGGCTCAATCCCGTAGCCTTTTCTACCGCAGTCAGTCGAGGAACAGATCCGGCAGCAGCGGCCGCGACGCGTCCACGGCGTAGCGGGAGAGATCGGTCACCCCGGCTTCGGCCAGCACCTCGTCATCGATCAGGAAGCGGCCGTGGAAACCGGCGGCCTCGCGCACCAGCACCGCGTGCGCGGCGTCGGCCATGATCTGCGGCGTACGGCAGCCGGCCGCATCCACACCGGGGATCATGTTGATCGCATCGGTGGCGATGACCGTACGCGGCCACAGCGCATTGATCGCCACGCCCTGCGGGCCGAATTCCGCAGCCAGGCCGAGGGTGACGAAGCTCATGCCCATCTTGGCCAGCGTGTAGCCGGTATGCGGGCCCCACCACTTCGGTGCCAGGCTGGGCGGCGGGGCCAGGGTGAGGATGTGCGGATTGGGCGCCTGCAGCAGGTACGGCAGGCAGGCTTGCGCGCACAGGAAACTGCCGCGCGAATTGACCTGCTGCATCAGGTCGAACCGCTTCATCGGTGTGTCCAGCGCGCCGCGCAGCCAGATCGCGCTGGCATTGTTGATGAGGATGTCGATGCCGCCGAAGGTATCCACCGTCGCGGCCACGGCCGCCTTCACCTGCTCCTCTTCGCGGATGTCGCACTTCAGCGCCAGGCCTTGGCCGCCGGCCGCGGTCACGGCTTCGGCGGCGCTGTGGATGGTGCCCGGCAGCTTCGGGTTGGGCACCGACGACTTCGCGGCGATGGCCACGTTGGCACCGTCGCGCGCGGCGCGCAGTGCGATGGCCAGCCCGATGCCACGCGAGGCACCGGTGATGAAAAGGGTTTTGCCCTGCAGACTGCCCACGTTCCACACTCCAGCGTATGCCATGAGCCGCCAGTATGCCGCGCCGACGCGGAGTTCACCGCGCGTTGACGATACTGATGCCCTGGTCACACGCACGAGGTTTACGCCATGCGCCGTTCCCGCCTGCTGCTGCCTGCCCTGGGCCTGGCCCTGCTCACCGCCTGCCAAGGCCGTTCGCCGGAACCCGGCACCGAACCCGCCACCGGCGATGCGCCTGCCGCCAACAAGGCCGCCGATGGCTCACTGCGCTGGAGCGAGTCGGTGGTCTGGGATGGCGACCTCAACGCATGCCGCCAAGGTGAGAACAGTGCAACGCGCGCGTGCCTGGCTGAAACGATGAAGTCCGCCGGCGCCAGCGCCGATGCCGTCGCCGCTGCCGAGCAGTTGTCCACCGGCGGCGAGCTGGCCTATGTGACGGCCTGGCATGAACACGATGGCCTGGGCGTGGCCACGGTGGAGTATCCGTTCCGCGCCAACACCAACGAAGGCACGCGACTGGTGGACGCCGCTGGCAAGCGCATCGATGTCGACGCGGTGCAGCTGGACGACACCCTGCGCGCCGACCCGGGGGTACAGGCGGTGCTGGCCGCGCACCCACAGGCCACGCCGTTCGCACCCGCGCAGTCTGCCGGTACCGCACCGCTCGATGGCGGCGGCATTCGCCTGCTGTACCGCACGCCGCTGCGCGACTGCCATGCCTGCCCGGATGTCGGCCAGCTGCAGATCGGCTATGACTTCGACGGCAAGCGCAATTTCATCGGCCAGCAGGTGGTGCCGACGGCGCCGTAGTGCTGCAACGCCGCGTGCCCGCCGGGCATGGCCCGGCGGCGGGGCATTGAATCAACAGTACGCCTGCACCTGCTTCTTCAGAAGATGCGGCACGATCCATCGATGCACCGGCGCCACCGGAAGCATGTAAACCCTGCCAAACGCATTGTAGGTATGCACGACGGTGGCCACTTGCAGCACGTCGCCCTGCCACTGCAGGGCCAGCTGCACGCGGAGGTGGCGGTCGTTGTCTTCCAGCACGATGGCGTCCTCATCCAGCGACTGCAGGGTGAAGATGCCCAGCCGCTGGCCCGGTCGCGGCGCGGCGGTGTCCTGCACGGCGCGCAACGAACCCAGGTCCTTCATGCCGAGCAGGCGCATGCCGCGGTTGCGCAGCGCCATCAGGCCATCGAACCAGCCAGGAATGGTCGCTGCCACATCGCGGTATGCCTGCAACGCGCTGCGGCCGTTGCGACGGGTATGGGCCTGGCAGGCATGCACGAAGCTGGCGCCGGGCAGCTGCGCACGCAGCACGCTGGCCGCGCTCGGCGGGCCGGTCACCACCTGCGCGGCGGTCACGGCTTCGGTCCCTGCCCTTCGTTGTCTTCCCAATGCAGGATGCGGCGGGTGACGAAGCGGTAGACCGGCTTGCCGGTGGCGAACCACAGCTCGCGCACCCACGAGGTGCGCTTGAGCACGCGCTTCTCCACCGGGGTAAGCGATTCGCGGCAGTACATGCGCTTGTGCTTGAGCAGGTGGCGCAGGTCTTCGCGGGCCAGCAGGCGCATCCAGCGCGAACGCGGGTTGCCGATCACCGCCAGCTGGAAATCAATCAGCGCCGGGCGGCCGTCCTCGGTCACCAGCCAGTTGGCTTCCTTGGCCAGATCGTTATGCGCCACGCCGCGCCGGTGCAGCTGCTGCAGCAGCCGGCGCGCGGCACGGAACCAAGCCAGGTCGCCACGCGGCGGGCGCTGGTACATGGCATCGCCGGCCATGAAGCTGCGGTCGAGGTGGCGGCCATCCCAGTCCAGCAGCTGCGGCACGTCGGCCATGCCCTCGATGTGTCGCAGCGCGCGTGCTTCGCGACGGGCCAGCCACCACGCCGGCACGCGCAGCCACAGCGGCGTTGCGCCCAAGTCGCGGCGTACGAAGGGGCCATGCGGCCCCTGCACGAGCAGGATGCGGCCGAAGCTGTCGGCCTTCAGGGCATGCGTTGGAGCGTCGGTCGAGTGCGGCATGCGCCCATTCTAGGCGATGGCGCTGGTTGCAAACGGTCACCAAGCCGCTGGGAACCAGTCACCTTCACGCCTCTATAATCGGGCAATGGACTCTTCATGGATCGACGCCACCCTCGCGTGGATTGCCGCCCATCCCGTACTCGCGGGCGCGGTTATTTTTCTGATCGCCTTCTGCGATGCGGTCATCATTCTCGGCGCCATCGTGCCGGCGCTGCCCCTGCTGTTCGCGGTGGGCGTGTTCATCGGCCTGGGGCAGATCTCCGGGCCGTATGCCGTGGCGGCGGCGGCGCTGGGTGCGTTTGCCGGTGATGGCATCAGTTACTGGATCGGCCGCCGCTGGGGCGACCGCCTGCGCGGGGTCTGGCCGTTCAGCCGCTACCCGCAGCTGCTGGACCGCGGCGAGAACCTGTTCCGCCGCAATGCCTTCAAGAGCATCCTGATCGCGCGCTATGTGGGCGCCATCCGTCCGTTCGTGCCAGCCATCGCCGGCATGCTGAAGATGCCGGCCAGCCGCTACGTGCAGGCCAGTGGCATCGCAAGCCTGTCGTGGGCGGTGCTGTTCCTGGCCCCCGGCTGGATCCTTGGCGAGGCCTATGACGCCGTCGCCGCGGTCGCCGGGCGCCTGGTGGTGGTGGTCGGCCTGCTGGTGGTCATCCTCGGCCTGGTCTGGGCCATCGTGCTGTACGGCTATCGCTGGTCGGCCGCGCGCATGGACCACTGGCTGGCGCGCCTGCTGGACTGGTCCAACCGCCACCCCACGCTGGGCCGCTACACGGTCGGCGTGCTCGATCCGAAGCGCCGTGAATCGGTGCCGCTGGCGATGCTGGCGCTGATGCTGCTGTTGCTGGGCTGGGGCTGGTTCGCGCTGCTGACCGTGGTGGTCGCCCATGGCGAACCGCTGGCCATCGACCTGCTGGTGCACCAGGCCATGCTGGCCCTGCGCAACCCGCTGGCCGACTACCCGATGGCCGCACTGGCCTCGCTGGGCGCGTGGCAGGTGCTGATGCCGGCTACCGCCGCGGCCATGGGCTACCTGGTCTGGCGCCGGCGCTGGATGGCGGCCGCGCACTGGCTGGCCGCGCTGGCCTTCGGCCTGGCCCTGACCAAGCTGCTGGGCACCACCGTGGACGTAGTGCGCCCGGTCGATGCCAGCAGCGGATTCGGCTTCCCCTCGGTGTCGGTGACCATGGCCACCATCACCTTCGGCTTCTTCGCGGTGCTGATCGCCCGCGAGATGCCCGGCCGCACCCGCGTCTGGCCGTACCTGGTGTCGGGCATCGTGGTCAGCCTGATCGGCTTCTCACGCCTGTACCTGGGCGCGCACTGGCTGAGCGACGTCATCGGCGGCATGTTGTTCGGCACGTTCTGGCTGCTGGTGCTGGGCATCGCCTACCGCCGCCGCTTCAACCGCTCGTTCTGGGTGAAGCCGGTGGCGTGGCTGTTCTACGGCGTCTTCGCGGTGGCGGCGATGTGGTACGCGCCGCGCAACATCCCGGTGAAGCTGGAGCGCTTCGAACCGACCCTGCCGGCACCGCATGCCATCGACATGCAGGCCTGGTGGCAGCACGACTGGGCCAGGCTGCCGGCACGCCGCAACGAGTTCGACGATGACCAGCGCTGGCCGCTGGATGTGCAGGTGGCTGGCCCGCTGGCACCGCTGCAGGCGCAGCTGGAGGCGCGCGGCTGGACCGTGCAGGCGCAGGCCGGCTGGGAAGAAGCCCTGCTGATGCTGGACAAGAACACCGGCGCCGAGGAGCTGCCGGTGCTGCCGGCCACGCTGGAAACGCGGGTGGAAGCCCTGCTGATGGTGCGCCAGGGGGCGAAGCCGGAGGAGCGCTACGTGCTGCGCCTGTGGCCGGCGCCGGGCCAGCTGCAGCCGGGCGACGTGCCGCTGTGGCTGGGCAGTGCGCAGACCCTGCGCTACGAGCGCCACTTCGAGTGGATCGGCATGTGGCACCCGGTGCGCGGCATCGACCCCGCGTTCAACGCGGTGAAGGAGGCCGTGCAGGGCATGCCGCAGCACGAGGACGTGCACGCCGAAACCGGGTTGCCGGTGCTGCGGTTGAAGACGCAGCCGTGATGGATCCGCCGGGCATGGCCCGGCGCTACCGGAACGTGTAGAGCCGAGCCTGTGCTCGGCTGATCCTCGCGCGATCCGGCAAGCCGAGCATGGGCTCGGCTCTACAGTAGATCCACGCCACGCGTGGATGG
The DNA here is from genome assembly GCF_024499815.1 of Stenotrophomonas testudinis. Taxonomy (NCBI): domain Bacteria; kingdom Pseudomonadati; phylum Pseudomonadota; class Gammaproteobacteria; order Lysobacterales; family Lysobacteraceae; genus Stenotrophomonas; species Stenotrophomonas testudinis. Next base: position 137,654 of record NZ_JAMOKY010000001.1, read on the forward strand.
CCGTTTCTGTAGATCCACGGCACGCGTGGATGGCCGCTTACGGCATCCACCCCAACAACTGCTGCAACCGCTGGTGCGGGTCGTCCATCTGCAGCAGCAGCAACCGCTGCTGCTCGCCCAGCGGCAGCAGTTCGGCCAGCCGCCAGCCGACCCAGCTGGCCTGGTCCAGCAACGCCGGGTTGGCCGGCGCATAGGCTTCGCCGGCCTGCTCGATGATGTGCCCCAGCACCGTGGCCAGCAGCGCATGCTGCGGCTTCAGTTCGTCATCGGGGTCTTCCTCGCACCAGCGCACATCGGCCACGACCAGGCCGTTGTCGCGCACGCGGGTACGTTCGACATGGAAACGCCGGGTGCCGCGCAGGCGCAGCTGCAGCACGCCATCGGCGCCGACATCGAAATCCTCGATGCGGACCTGCACGCCGTAGGCCGCCGGGGTAGCCGGCTCCCCCACTTCCTGCCCTTTCAGGATCAGGCAGACACCGAAGCCCTCGCCGCTGCGGCCGGTGTCGCGCACCAAGTCCAGGTAGCGGCGCTCGAACACGCGCAGGCCAACCGCCGCGCCGGGCAACAGCGTGGTGTGCAGCGGAAACAGCGGCAGCGAAACGTCGGTGCTCATTGGGCCTGCAGGGCGGCGAGGAAGCGGCGCGGCGCGCCGTCGAAGCCACCGTTGGACATGAACACCACGTGGTCACCGCTGCGCACGCTGGACTGCAGCTGTGCCAGCAGTGCATCGGTATCGGGCACGGCATGGGCCTGGCCACGCACGGCGGCGATCACCGCCGCGGCATCCCAGGCCAGTTCCGGCCGATGCAGGAACACTACTTCGTCGGCCAGCGCCAGCGACGGTGCCAGCGCCTGCGCGTGTGCCCCCAGCCGCATCGAGTTGCTGCGCGGTTCCATCGCCACCACGATGCGTGCGTCGCCGACCTTGGCGCGCAGGCCGTCCAGCGTGGTCGCGATCGCGGTGGGGTGGTGGGCGAAATCATCGTAGACGGTGATGCCGTCATGGCTGCCGATCACTTCCATGCGGCGCTTGACGCTGCGGAAGCGGGCCAGCGCCGGGATCACCTCGGCCGGGGCCACGCCCACCGCATGCACGGCGGCCAGTGCGGCCAGGCCGTTGAGTACGTTGTGGCGGCCCAGCAGCGACCAGTGCACATCACCCAGCGCCTGCCCGTGGTGATGCACGCGGAAGGCGCTGCCATCGGCGGCCAGCAGCTCGGCATGCCAGTCCAGCGACGGGTCGAAGCCGAAGCGCTCGACCGGGGTCCAGCAGCCCATCTGCAGCACCTTGGCCAGGTGCGCGTCCTCGCCATTGACGATCAGGCGGCCGCGCGCGGGCACGGTGCGCACCAGGTGGTGGAACTGGCGCTCGATGGCCTCCACGTCCGGGAAGATGTCGGCGTGGTCGTATTCGAGGTTGTTGAGGATGGCCACCAGCGGCCGGTAGTGCACGAACTTGCTGCGCTTGTCGAAGAAGGCGGTGTCGTACTCATCGGCCTCGACCACGAACTCGCGGCCCTGGCCCAGGCGGGCGGAGACGCCGAAATCCTCGGCCACGCCACCGATCAGGAAGCCCGGCGAGCGCCCAGCGCTTTCCAGCAGCCAGGTAAGGATGGTGGTGGTGGTGGTCTTGCCGTGGGTGCCGGCCACGGCCAGGGTGTCGCGGCCCGGCAGCACCTGCTCGGACAGCCACTGGGCGCCGGAGATGTAGCGCTGGCCTGCGTCGAGCACGGCTTCCACGGCGGGGTTGCCGCGCGACAGGGCGTTGCCGATCACCACCTCGGCCGTGCCCGGCGGCACGCTGTCGGCGCGGTAGCCCTGGTCCAGGACGATGCCCAGCTGTTCAAGCTGGGTGGACATCGGCGGATAGATGGCCTGGTCGCTGCCACTGACCGTATGGCCCAGTTCCCGCGCCAGGGCGGCCACGCCACCCATGAAGGTGCCGGCGATTGCAAGGATATGTACGCTGCTCATGACCGGGGATTGTGACCGATCACGGCTGTATAGGGCCATTGTCGGCAGCGGGGTCAGACAACTCCTACAGCGCTTGTGAGAAAAGTCCAATCGTCTGTCAGGGAATTCCTGATAGCGCAGGTATGTGAACCCGTACACAATTCAGGAAGCCAGCCGTAGTACCCGAACCGGTCCTACTCCCCAAGAGGCCATCCCCAAGGGAGCTCATGCTGCGGAGCCCTGAGCAAGCTCATCGCTGGCACCTATGAAACGAAACAGGCCTGGTCCACAAGGATCAGGCCTGTTTCGTTGTCGCTGTGCGGCGGCCGGCGCAGGGCCGGCCAACCGCCATCAGCTCTTGATCGCCGCCAGGATGCGGGCTTCGATCTCGTCCAGGTCACCGACGCCATCGACGCGGGCCAGGGTGCCACGGCCGGCGTAGAAGTCGACCACCGGGGCGGTCTGGTCGTTGTAGACCTGCAGGCGCTGGCGCACCGCTTCCGGGTTGTCGTCGGCGCGGCCCTGTTCCTGCGCGCGGCCGGCGATGCGCTCGACCAGCAGCTCGGTGGCCACGTCCAGCTGCACCACGGCGTCCAGCGGCTGGCCGATCTTGGCCAGCAGGCCGTCCATCGCATTGGCCTGGGCCACGTTGCGCGGGTAGCCGTCCAGGATGAAGCCCTTGGCGACATCGGCCTGGGTCAGGCGCGACTCCAGCATGCCCAGCAGGATGTCATCGGACACCAGGTTGCCGGCATCCATCACCGCCTTGGCCTGCTTGCCCAGCTCCGAGCCCGCGGCGATTTCCGCGCGCAGCATGTCACCGGTCGAAATATGGGCGATGCCCAGCTTTTCCTTCAGGCGCGTCGCCTGCGTCCCCTTGCCCGAACCGGGCGGTCCCAACAGAACCAATCGCATTGACCTGACTCCAACGTGTTGAAAACAAAGAAGGTTCGCGCCCCGGACGGACCGGTATCGCTGCACCGCAATAGCGCCACTTTAGCGCATACGGGTAATGTCTCTGCAATGTCCCCCTCACCGAGCAGGTAGAAGCATGCGCAGCGGCACCCTCCTCTACGCCCAGTCCGGCGGCGTCACGGCGGTCATCAACGCCACCGCGGCGGCGGTCATCGAGCAGGCCCGGGCCAAGGGCATCAAGGTCCTGGCCGCCCGCAACGGCATTCTCGGCGCCCTGCGCGAGGAGCTGATCGACACCAGCAAGGAGAGTGCCGCCGCCATCCGCGCCCTCGCCCACACCCCGGGCGGTGCCTTCGGGTCGTGCCGGGTCAAGCTGAAATCGCTGGAGGCCGACCGCGCCCGTTACGACCGCCTGCTGGAGGTGCTGCGCGCCCACGACGTGCGCTGGTTCCTCTACAACGGCGGCAACGACTCGGCCGATACCGCGCTGAAGGTGTCGCTGCTGGCCAAGGCGTCCGGCTACGACCTGACCTGCATCGGTGTGCCCAAGACCATCGACAACGATCTGGCGGTGACCGACACCTGCCCGGGGTTCGGCTCGGCGGCCAAGTACACCGCGGTCTCAGTGCGCGAGGCCGCGCTGGACGTGGCGGCGATGGCCGAGACCTCCACCCGCGTCTTCATCTACGAGGCGATGGGCCGCCACGCCGGTTGGCTGGCCGCCGCCGCGGGCCTGGCCGGCAACGGCGAGGACGAAGCCCCGCACATCATCCTGCTGCCCGAGCGTGCCTATGACGAGGCCACCTTCCTGGCCAAGGTCGAGGCCGTGGTCGAGCGCGTCGGCTACTGCGTCGTCGTGGCCTCCGAGGGCATCGCCACCGCCGATGGCCGCTTCGTCGCCGACGCAGGCGGCGGCAAGGACTCCTTCGGCCATTCGCAGCTGGGCGGCGTTGCCGCGCATCTGGCCGGGCGGGTCAAGGACCAGCTTGGGCTGAAGGTTCACTGGGCCCTGCCCGACTATCTGCAGCGATCGGCCCGCCACCTCGCCAGCAAAGCCGACTGGGAACAGGCCCAGGCGGTGGGCAAGGCCGCTGTGCAGCTGGCGCTGAAGGGCCAGAACGGGGTGATGCCGGTGATCGTACGCAGCAGCGATGCGCCGTATCGCTGGAAGATCGAGGCCGCGCCGCTGGCGAAGATCGCCAACCACGAGAAGAAGATGCCGGCCGGCTTCATCCGCCGCGATGGTTTCGGCATCACGGCCAAGGCGCGTGCCTACCTGCAGCCGTTGATCAAGGGCGAAGCACCGCTGCCCTACGGTAGCGACGGCCTGCCGAGGTACGTGACGCTGAAGAATGTAGCGGTGAAGCAGAAGCTGCCCGCGTTCGAGGGCTGATCCACGGTCGGGGCGAGGGAGGAAGGCGATGGCACTGCGCGTTGTTCGACTCGGCAGCCCGCGCGAGCCCGGCGAGGGCCTGCGCATCGGCACGGTGCGGCGGCCGCCACGGGGCGTGCCGCGTAGCGAGTTCGCCCGGCAGGATTGGTATGACGTCTGGTTCCCGACGCTGTCACCCAGCCCGGCGCGGGTGAAGCTGGCGCACGAGGCGAAGACTGCGGCGGACTGGAACGCCTTCTTCCGCCACTTCAAGGCCGAGATGAAAGCGCCCGAGGCCGCCCATGCGCTGGATCTTCTGGCGGCACTGTCGCAACACAGTGACATCGCCGTGGGCTGCTACTGCGAAGAGGAGGCGCATTGCCATCGCAAGGCGCTACGCGAGCTGCTGGTGGCGCGCGGGGCGAAGCTGGCTGGGGTGTGATGGCGGCGGCAGTAGATCCACGCCATGCGTGGATGCGACATCGGTGCCGACCAACGGTCGGCACCCACCCGTATCAATTGCAGGCCTTGCCTTCCACCTGCAGCTGCGCGGCGAACATCGTCACCTGCGGGATCTTGCCGGCGGCCGCCTGCTTCTTCGCTTCTTCCAGATAGATGCGTGACTGGCCCTGGCCATCCAGCGCCTGGGTGTTGCTGACCGGCAGGCGCCACACCCGCACCACCGCCTGCTGCGCCGGGCACGCGGCATTGGGCACGCGGATCACGTCGTTGAGCTTCCAGCCCTTGTCGGCACTCGGCTGCGCCTTGGCGTAATCGACGAAGCGGGCGCGCGGCTGGCACTGCTCACTGATGCGCACGGCGGAGAAGCGGTACGGCTCGGCGGCCTGGCCGGTGAACACGCCTTCCAGACGTGCGCAGGCCTCGGGAATCTGCCGCAGCGTATGCACCGCGCCCACCGCCTGTGGTGCGCCGACCGCCCGCTGCAGCTCGGGGGTTTCTGCGGCCAGGGCCGGCAGGGCCGGGACCAGAGCGGCAAACATCAGCAGGGACAGGCGCATGGGGAATCTCCGTCAGGACTGTGCGCAGGCTTGCAGAAGGTGGCTTAACGGGGTGCAAAGGGTGCCGTGAAGGAGCCAGTCGAGCATGGCTCGACTCTACAAGGGCCGGGACGCATACTGCGGGCACCAGGGAATGCTGAACACCGCCATACGTCGGACGACCGTTTCGGTCGGCACGGGTTGGTTCCAGGCTGCAACCCGTCGTCCCCCTCGTGGTGCCGTTCATCGCCACTGGATGCTCACCATCCATTCTGCGGAGGGGTCTGATGCTGGAACGTCATGGGCTGTCACTGGCGCTGGGCTGCGCCATTCTCGCGATCCTCTACGGGATCATCTCGGCGCGCTGGATCCTGCGCCAACCCACCGGCAATGAACGCATGATCGCGATCGCCACCGCGATCCAGGAAGGCGCGCGCGCCTACCTCAACCGCCAGTACCTGACCATCGGCGTGGCCGGCGTGGTGCTGTTCGTGCTGGTCGGCGTGTTCCTCAGCTGGTATACGGCCATTGGTTTCGCGGTCGGCGCGGTGCTGTCCGGCGCGGCCGGCTACATCGGCATGAACGTCTCGGTCCGCGCCAACGTGCGAACCGCCGAAGCCGCGCGCAACGGCATCAGCGCGGCGATGGACGTGGCGTTCCGCGGCGGCGCCATCACCGGCATGCTGGTGGTCGGCCTCGGCCTGCTGGGCGTGGCCGGCTACTACGCACTGCTGCTGCGCATGGGGCTGCCGATGGAACAGGCGCTGCACGCCCTGGTCGGCCTCGCCTTCGGCTCCTCGCTGATCTCGATTTTCGCCCGCCTCGGCGGCGGCATCTTCACCAAAGGTGCCGACGTCGGCGCCGACCTGGTGGGCAAGGTGGAAGCCGGCATTCCCGAGGACGACCCGCGCAACCCGGCGGTGATCGCCGACAACGTCGGTGACAACGTGGGCGACTGCGCCGGCATGGCCGCCGACCTGTTCGAAACCTATGCGGTCACCGTCATCGCCACGATGCTGCTGGGCAGCCTGATGCTGAGCGAGGCCGGTGCCAACGCGGTGCTCTACCCGCTGGTGCTGGGCGGGGTGTCGATCATCGCGTCGATCATCGGTGCGTTGTTCGTGAAGGTGAAGCCAGGCGGCTCGATCATGGGTGCGCTGTACAAGGGCGTGATCGTCTCCGGCGTGCTGGCGGCCATCGCGTTCTACCCGATCACCACCGGGCTGATGAGCGACAACGTGCATGGCCCGATGGCGCTGTACGGCTGCGCGCTGATCGGTCTGGTGCTGACCGGCCTGATCGTGTGGATCACCGAGTACTACACGGGCACGCAGTACAAGCCGGTGCAGCACGTCGCGCAGGCCTCGACCACCGGCCACGGCACCAACATCATCGCCGGCCTGGGCATCTCGATGAAGTCCACCGCGCTGCCGGTGGTGTCGGTGTGTGCGGCGATCTGGGGCGCGCATGCGCTGGCCGGCCTGTACGGCATCGCCATCGCCGCGACCGCGATGCTGTCGATGGCCGGCATGATCGTGGCCCTGGATGCGTACGGGCCGATCACCGACAACGCCGGTGGCATCGCCGAGATGGCCGAGCTGCCCTCGGACATCCGCGACATCACCGATCCGCTGGACGCCGTGGGCAACACGACCAAGGCGGTGACCAAGGGCTATGCGATCGGCTCGGCGGCGCTGGCCGCGCTGGTGCTGTTCGCCGACTACACGCACAACCTGCAGGCGGCCAACCCGGGCCAGGAGTTCCGCTTCGACCTCAGCGACCACACGGTGATCATCGGCCTGCTGATCGGTGGCCTGATTCCCTACCTGTTCGGCGCGATGGCGATGGAAGCGGTCGGCCGCGCGGCCGGTGCGGTGGTGGAGGAAGTGCGGCGCCAGTTCCGCGAGATTCCCGGCATCATGCAGGGCACCGGCAAGCCGCAGTACGACAAGGCCGTGGACATGCTGACCCGCTCGGCCATCCGCGAAATGATCGTGCCTTCGCTGCTGCCGGTGGCCGTGCCGGTGGTGGTGGGCCTGCTGCTGGGGCCACGTGCGCTGGGCGGCCTGCTGATCGGCACCATCGTCACCGGCCTGTTCGTGGCCATTTCGATGACCACCGGTGGCGGTGCCTGGGACAACGCCAAGAAGTACATCGAAGATGGCCACTTCGGCGGCAAGGGCAGCGAGGCGCACAAGGCCGCGGTGACCGGTGACACCGTCGGTGACCCGTACAAGGACACCGCCGGCCCGGCGATCAATCCGCTGATCAAGATCATCAACATCGTGGCGCTGCTGCTGGTGCCGCTTCTGTAGATCCGCGCAGCGGCGCTCGGAGCCCTTTACCGGGCGCTCCGAGCCCGTCGCAGGCTGGAGCAGCCGAGCCTGGGCCCGGCTCCACCAGGCAGTTCAGCGAGCGAACTCCTTCTCCACATGGGCGTGGACGCTGCGGAAAGCGATGTTGGCGGCATCGATCATCTGCTCAATCTGCCCTGGGGTCAGCGCTACTGCATCCAGCGCCGTAGTGAATCGGCGCCAGTGCACGGCCACCCCGTCAGGGTGCCCGGCCAGGTGGCGGGCCCCGAACCGGTGGTCCAGCCCCAGCGCGGCGGCCATCCGGTAGAGCACGGCGGCGCCGAGACTGGACCCTTCGGCGACGTACATCCAGCCCAGTGCTTCCGGCAGCGATGCACCGGGCAAACGGGCATCGGGATCCTGCGCCGGCAGTTCCACGCCAAGATCAAGGAGGTCACGGCGGACCTGCTGCAGCCGACGGCGCTCTGGCAGATCCGGCAGCAACGCCATCAGCGTCGGCATGCCATAAAGCGCGTCAACACTGCGATGGAAGCGGTACTGCACTTTCAGGAAACGGCCGAAGCGGGCGCGGTCAGCGAAAATGCCTTCGGCCAGGATGCGCTTGTCTAGCGCGTCGTGGCTGGCCCGCGTTGCGGCTTTCAGAAGGGCGCTGCGGTTGCAACCGCACGCGTCTGGGGTGTTCATCACGGGACGACGGAAGACATAGATAATGCAGCTTACCTTTCCTTTGCCAGGCTGTCGCAATGATCACCACCGAACCGAGCATGACCAATCTGTTCCTGCAGCTGGGCCTTGAAGAGAGCCCCGAGGGGATCGCCAGCTTCATCAGCAGCCATCAGCTCGCCACCGGGGTGGAAGTGGCCGACGCCCCATTCTGGAGCGATGCTCAGCGGCAGTTCCTTGCCGAATCGCTGCAGGCGGACGCGGCCTGGACGACGGTGGTGGATGAGTTGAACGAAGCACTGCATCAGGACGCAGTGCAGGCCGCCGCCGCGAACTGAAATCCTCTGGTTACAGGCACTCGGTCAGGCCGTCGTAGACGCTGGTCGAGGTGCCCGGCAACGGCACATCGATCGAATCCCGTGGAGGGACGGCTTCCAGCGCCTGCAGCAGGCTCTCCAAGGGCGTGCCCACAGCCAGCGGCAGCACGCAGGCATAGCTGCGCAGGTCGACATCGATGCTGCCATCACTGCGTACCGAGGTGCTGCTGCCGACGAAAGTCCACGTGCAGGCGGCCACCTGACCGGTGGCCCGCTCGACCGAGCAGCGCAGGCGCATGGGCTGCAGGTTGTAGTACTCCCCTTCGCAGAAGGTATCGCCGCAGACATCATCGAAGCCGGCCTCCAGCGCGCGCTCGACGTTGCGGAAACGCTCCCAGCCACTGGCCTGGTCGGGATGGAGACGGGCATCGACGAAGCGGTCCGCGGCGACGGCGGGCAGGCTGGCCAGGCACAGCGGCAGGCCGATCACCAACGACAGGGCACGCCTCATGGCTGCACCCCCGGGCCCTGCAGGCACTCGAACAGGCCGGAAAACAGGCTGCGACCGACCACCGGCAACGGCGCCACCAGGCCGCCGGGGGCGGCAAGCGACGCATGGAAGGCTTCCACCGGCACCCCGGGCAGCAGGTCGGCCGGGCAGACCCAGCGACCGTTGTCCACCTGCACCTCGCCGGTGGCGGGCTGCACGCGCAGCTCGCTGGCCGCCACCACCCAGGTGCAGCGGGTGACCACCGCCGCCGCCAGCTGCACGGCGCAGCGCACCTGCATGACCCGGTAGTTGCTGTAGTCGCCCGCGCAGATCGTGTCGGCGCAGATGTGGTCGAAGCTCCGCATCAGGGCTGCTTCCAGGTCGTAGAAACGGTCCCAGTTGGCCTCGCTGGTGGGGAAATCGACCAGGTCGACATGGCTGCCGGCGACCACCGGCGGGGCGACGGACAGCAGTACGGCAAGGCCACAGCAGCGTATCCAGGTCATGGCGGTGCTCCTCGGGAATGAGGATCCAGCCTGCGCCGCCACGCGCCCCCGCCCCCATCGGGAAACCCCGCCCAGACGCCTCCGCCAGGGGCCCCTACCAAGGTCGGCGCCGCCCTACCCTGCACAGCGCCCGGCAAAGGCATAAAATGGTGGGCTATCCGTCCACATCCCCCACCTGGAGCACACCATGGGTCTGGAACTCGTCTCGCCCGGCAAGAACCCGCCGGAAGAAATCAACGTCATCATCGAGATCCCGAAGGACTCGGAGCCGGTGAAGTACGAAGTGGACAAGGAAACCGGCGCGATCTTCGTCGACCGCATCCTGTCGACCCCGATGCGCTACCCGTGCAACTACGGCTACGTGCCGAGCACCCTGTGTGGCGATGGCGACCCGGCCGACGTGCTGGTGGTGCTGCCGCTGCCGCTGGTCCCGGGTTCGGTCGTGCGCTGCCGTCCGGTCGGCGTGCTGAAGATGAGCGATGAGGCTGGCAGCGACGAAAAGATCCTGGCCGTGCCGGTCTCGAAGATCTTCAGCGGCTACGCCCACGTCGAAGACATCGCCCAGGTGTCCAGCCACTGGCTGGAGCGCATCGGCCACTTCTTCGAGCACTACAAGGACCTGGAAAAGGGCAAGTGGGTCAAGCTGGACGGTTGGGGTGGCGCGGCCGAGGCCAAGCAGATCCTGATCGAGGCGCACCAGCGCCACCTCGACAGCAAGGCCTGAGTCTGAACAGGATCGCTCCGGTGCCACGCGCCGGAGCGATGCTGGTCACGTTTCAACACTGCGGCCCATCACTGTTGGCGCCATATTAGGTAAATTGCGTCACTTCACACGTCATCGACGCACGCCGTCGAGACAGCCAGGGGAATGTGTCGTGCGTATTCTGCTAGTTGGGGATTCAGCCAGCCTGCCGGCTGAGCTGAGCGAGTTCATTGCCGATCTTGGGGAAGAATGGCAACCGCTGACCGCCTTCGATGGCCACACTGCGATGTCCGCGGTGGCGGCGCAGGGCGTGGATGCGGTGATCGTCTGCCCGCAGCTGCCCGACCTCAATGCAACCACGTTGCTGGGTCAGATCCGCACGCTGCGGCCTGAAACCATCCGTATCGCACTGGTCGATGCCCAGCATGGCAACCGGCCGCCGCCGGCGCGCCTGATCGGCGTGGCCCACCGCTTCCTGCCACTGCCGCTGGCGCCGGAAGTGCTGCTGGAAGCGCTGACCAGCCTGGAAGAGCTGCGCGAGGTGCTCGACAGCCCGCGCCTGCGCGATGCGATCGGCCGTATCGAGAAGCTGCCCTCGCCGCCGCACCTGTACCTGAGTCTGACCCAAGCGCTGGAGCATGACGACGACACCGACAGTGCCGACGTGGCCAAGCTGGTGGCCGCCGATCCGGCGATTGCTGCCAAGGTGCTGCAACTGTCCAATTCGGCGTTCTTCAGCCAGGGCCGCACCATTGCCGACCTGCGCACTGCGGTGACCCGCCTGGGCCTGGCCACGCTGCGCGACCTGGTGCTGGCCAGCGAAGTGTTTTCCACACCGACACTGTCCACAGCAGAGCGCAATTCGCTGCAGCAGCGCGCGCTGATGGCCTCGCGCCTGGCCGCGCGCCTGCTGCCCGAATCCAGTGCCGAGCTGGGCGCAACGGCCGCCCTGCTGGCCAATATTGGTCTGCTGCTGCCGGGCGTGCGCAACGAGCGCAGTGAACCGGCGCAGGCCGACGATCCGCGCCCGGGCCATGCCGAGGCCGGCGCCTACCTGCTGGGCCTGTGGGGCCTGCCGATGCCGATCATCGAAGCGGTGGCCTTCCACCTGCAGCCGCAGCGGGCCAACACGCGCAGCTTCTGGGTGACCGGTGCGGTGCATGTGGCGCTGGCACTGGTCAACGGCGACCCGGTGGACGAGGACTACCTGCAGCGTGCCGGCGTACTGAACAAGCTGCCGCAGTGGCGCGAGCATGCCAACAGCCTGATGGGGCTGCTACCGACCGAAGCCTGATCCTGCCCGAAGCCGTAGTTCCCCAGGATGGCGCGCCGTGAGGCGCGCCATCGTCGTTTCAGCGCTGGGGACAGGCGTCCAGCACGCAATCGCGCCACAGCGCCTCGCAGTACGCGGGCAGCTGGCCTGAGGCGAGGCACTCCTGGCGCAGTTCGGCGCAATAGCGGCCACCGGCGCAGATGATGAGGTTCTGGGCTGATGCCGATCCGGCCAGCGTGGCGTAGATCAGCACGGCCGCAGAGAGCTTGTTCAAGAGCGTGGCTTTCATATCCATCTCCAGGCGTCCGTCATTGGACAACGCCAATGTGCTGGATGCGACAGCGCCCGACCGTGATCGGTATCACCCTCCGCCGCCACTCAGATTTTTCCTACACAAGATCCAGAGAACCCTGCACAAAGAAGGAGGGCGGACCTTGCGGTCCGCCCTCCTGTGTTGCGTGTTGCGACGCTTCGATGGATCAGAAGCGCTGGGTGTACTTCATGTACAGGAAGCGACCCACGTCGAAGCCACCGTAATAGGCGAAGTTCGAGTTCGGCTGGGTGAACATGATCGGACCCTTGTGGTCGAACACATTGTTGGCGCCCAGGGCGATGGTGGCATCCCACGGAGCCTTCCAGTTGACCTGCAGGTCGTGGAAGGTGTTGGAGCCGGTCTTGCGCAGCGGTGCACCTTCGCCGTTCTGCAGACGGTCCGGCAGATCGCACGGACGGTTTGCAACGCAGGCTTCGTTCATGCCCGAATAGTAACGAGCGGTGTAAGCCACACCGAAGTCACCCAGCGACCAGGTCACGCCCACGTTCGAACGCACGCGGAACAGGCCCGCTTCGCCAACACGGCCGATGGTGATGGAATTGCCGTCGGCGTTCTGGCCCTGCTCGTCGTACTTGGCCAGGTAGCTGGTCTGCCAGTCAATGGCGAACTGACCGATAGCCATTTCCGGCAGGCGGTACTTGATGCCCAGGTCGTAGCCCTGCGTTTCCATCTGGCCGAGGTTGGCCAGACCGTAGGTCATCGAGTTGATGTGGCCGTCAGCAGCGCGGGTGTGCGAACCGCAGCGCGAGGCATCGCCCAGCACGTAGCAGTCACGCAGGATACGGTCGACGCTGTCAGCGATGATCATGTCGCTGATTTCGTACTTGTACCAATCCAGCGAGATGTCCAGGCCCTGCACCCAGCGCGGGCTCCACACCAGGCCCACCGTCGTGCTCTTCGAGGTTTCCGGGGTCAGGTTCGGGTTGGCGCCGGAGATGAACTGGTCCGGGGTCGCGCAGGGGGTCGAGGTGCACGGGGTCAGGCCCTGGCCCAACTGCGTGAAGCCAACCGGAACACCGCCGGCCGAGCAGGCAGCGTTGCCGTTGACGGAGCCCGGCGCGGTGATGCCGCACGGATCAGTGTAGGACTCGAAGCTGCTGCTCAGACCGCCATACAGATTGTCGATGGTCGGGGCACGGAAGCCCTCGGCCCAGGTACCGCGGACCAGCAGCTCATCCATCGGACGCCAGGTGAACCCGAACTTCGAATTCAGCGTGTCACCGAAGTTGCTGTAGTCCGAGTAACGGGTGGCGGCATTCAGCGTCAGTTCCTTGGCGAACGGCACGTCGCTCAGGACCGGCACGTTCAGTTCCAGGTAGACCTCATCGAGCGAGTACTCGCCCTGGGTGGTCTGCGCGCCCAGGCCGGTCGACTGCCCCGACTGTGCGAAGGCGTCCGGCGAGAAGCGGCCTTCTTCCTTGCGGTGCTCGACGCCGACCGCGAAGCCGAGGTCACCGGCCGGCAGGGTCACGATGGAACCGGCCAGGTTGGCGGTGAAGCTGGTGGTCTTGGTCAGGCCGGTGTCGGTGAAGTACGGGAACAGGAAGTCCTGCGTGGCCTGATCAGCCAGCGAGCCTGCACCTGCAACGCCGAACGGAAGCAGCGGGTTCCACGGGCGGCAGTTGCTGGTGGCGATCGCGTCGGCCATGCTGGTGCCGCATCGTGCTACGCCGTCTGCACCAATGAAGGACGGGCCCAGCGCCTGCTCGGAAGCGATCAGGCTCATGTCGCCGTGACCACGCTTGGTGGTTTCGTTACGGTTCCACAGCGCGCCGACGTCCCAGTCGAAGGTCTTGCCGGCGAAGTCGAAGAAGCCGCTGATGGTCGGAGCAAAACGCAGGGTCTTGACCTGGCTGTCCGTGGTACGCGGAACTTCCCACAGGCGACGACGGAAGGTCAGGTCTTCGCCGGTCGGGTTGAACGCGCTGTCAGCCGACAGCGGAGTGCCGAAAGACGCAGACTGGTACGGGTAGCCGGCAATCTGCTGGGTGGTATTGCGCTCGTTGTACAGGACATCTGCATTGAACGCGATCGAGTCGGTGAAGTCGTAATTGCCGTTGACATACAGCGACTTACGCTCGATACCGGTCTGCACCATCATCTGCTGGTTGGCATTGACGGCGTCGGCACTGGTCTCCAGGCGGTAATCGGCGCGGTTGGCCGGGTTGCCACCGTCGCGCAGCGTGTACCAACGCTGGGCGCTCGGACCGACGTAGCCGGGGTCGCCCTGCTCCAGATCCGGGGTTACGCAGGGATCGCAGAATGCACCCTTCTGGTTGATCGGGCTGTTGCCGGAGCCGGGGTAGTTCGGGCCCGCGTTGCCGTCACGGCTGAACCAGCGATTGCGCGCCCAGACCGGATCCTGCTTCGAGTACTCGGCCGAAAGCGTGACGCCACCACGCTCACCGACGCTGCCCAGGGTGAAGGCGTAGGTGGTGGTGTCACCGTCGCCCTGGCCGTACTGGCCGACGTAGACGCTGGCTTCGGCGCCGTCGACGCGCTTGCGGGTGATGACGTTGACGACTGCGGCGATCGCGTCCGAGCCGTAGATGGCCGAAGCGCCGTCCTTCAGAATCTCGATGCGCTCCACAGCGGCCATCGGAATCTGGCTCAGGTCCTGGTAGCCGGCAGTGGTCGCGCCCAGGCGCTTGCCGTTCATCAGCACCAGGGTGCGCTGGGCACCCAGGTTGCGGATGTCAACATAGTAGCCGCCGACGTTCTCGCCCGATGCCAGCGACTCCGAACGGGAGATGGCCGGCGAGCCTGCCGAGGTGAGGTTCTGCAGCACATCGGCCACGGAGGTGTAGCCCTGCTTTTCCAGGTTTTCACGGCTCAGCGTCACGATCGGCTGCTGGGTCTCAACGGCGGCGCCGCGGATGCGCGAACCGGTGACCGAAATGCGATCGAGGTCGGTGGTGCCAGAAGCCGCTTCCTGTGCGGAAGCAAACGCCGGCGTCAGCGCCAGCGCAATGCCGGCCGGCAGGAGGCCGAGCCGCACTGCGGGATTACGGAAGTTCATCAATCTCTCCAAGGTACGTGTTAGCAGCGTGTTAAAACACCCCAGCACGTTACGATTGCGTTGCAGCGCTGTATTTGCGCGACACACCCGGAGACTTTGCCGATTGTGGCGGAAGCTTCGCGCCGTTTTCACGAAAACGCGATGCGGAGGTGCCATAGCGCGCACGGAAGGCGCGGGCAAAGCTGCAGCAGTTGTCGAAGCCACTGGCCGCCGCCACTTCGCCGACCATCATGTCGGTGTCGCGCAGCAGATCCGCCGCACGTTCCAGCCGCAGGCGCGCCGACAGCGACTGCGGGCTTTCCTCGTACAGGCTCTGGAAGGTCTTGGAGAGATACCAGCTGGAGAAGTTGGTCAGCTCGGCCAGTTCGCCGATGCGCACCACGCGGTGGCTGTTGCCTTCCAGGTACAGGCGGGCGCGCTGCATGCGGCCGAACACCTGGCGCTTGCGGCTGCGCGAGCGGCCCGGGCAGCGCTGCACGTTGTCGGCCAGGCTGCGCTGCAGACCGGCCAGGTGCAGCAGCAGCGGACGCAGCGACGGCGCCGGCAGGCCATTGGCCAGTGCCTCACGCCACAGGCGCAGGCCGACGCGGGCGTCGCTGCGGCTCATCCGGCCACGGCCGGCGTACAGACCGCAGTCGGCCATCTCGGCCAGCACCCGCAGCGCCTCGGGGTTCAGGCTCAGGCCCACGCACAGGCCATTGCGGCCGGCCTGCACCAGCGGGCGCGACTCCTTCTCGAACGCGATCCACTCGCCCTGGCGCAGCCGGAACCGGCCTTCCTTCGCTTCCACCCAGGAGGTGCCACGCACCTGCATCCACACGGTGAAGTTGACGCCGGCGGTCTGCAGGCTGCCCAGGCGGGCAACGCCCAGGCAGGTCGGGGCTACATCGTCGACGGCCTTGTCGAGGGACACGGTTTGGCCGCGATCGGCCAGGGAGAGTTGACGCATGAGGGCACCACGGATTTGCCAAGTACAGGCCTCCGTTTTGCCCAATCAGGTGCTTCCGCGTCAGGAAAGTCTGACGAGATCGCCACGAATTCGCGACGAGAGCGGCACGAAGAAATTACGAAGGCCCATTGTCGTTGAAGATCAACAACTTGCTGAAGGCAGGGAATAACGACGGCGCCGCCTTGGGCAGGTGCATGACGCCGATGTCGGCCCCGTCGGTCACGGCCAAGGCCAGGTACAGGTCACTCCCATCGGCGCTGGCGCTCAGGCCGTTGCCGGCACTGAGCCGCTGCGCGTCGAGGCAGCGCTCCGGGTCCTCCTGATTGCCGCGCAGGCGCACCAGGGTGGTGGCGCAGGCATTGCTGGTGCCGAGGTAGTCCACAGCGCCCTGCCCGGCCACGGTCCAGGTCCGGTAGCGCCAGCGGCTGGGCCGGTCCTGGCTGATCTGCTGGACGCTGGCCTGGTCCAGGGCCGGATCGATCGACCACAGCCCGCTGGCCGCCAACCGGGTGAACACCACCCGCCCACCGCTGCGGTCGAAACGCGCCTGGGAGACGCCTTCCACGCTGGCCAGGCGTCGCCACGGCTGGCTGCTGCGGTCGAACAGGCTCAGGCGGGTGTGCTGGTCCGCGCCGCGCTCGAGCACCAACAGCTGGTCCGGGCCCGCCCCGTACAGCACCTGCA
Organism: Stenotrophomonas testudinis; assembly: GCF_024499815.1. Taxonomy (NCBI): domain Bacteria; kingdom Pseudomonadati; phylum Pseudomonadota; class Gammaproteobacteria; order Lysobacterales; family Lysobacteraceae; genus Stenotrophomonas; species Stenotrophomonas testudinis. The sequence continues at coordinate 154,148 of NZ_JAMOKY010000001.1, forward strand.
GGGGTTGCTCGACCGGCACCGGCAGCAGCTGCAGCCGCTCGTCACGGGGCGCGATCTCATAGACCACGGCCTTGCCGTGGTCATCGCGGCCCACCACCAGCACCTGGCGGCTGTCCTCGGACCAGTCCGGGGCCTGCCGGGCTTCCGGGCGCAGGCCCTCGATCGGCCGCAACGAATCGGGCCGCTGCAGATCGGCCCACCACAGCGCGAAGCTGCCGGAGCGGTCGGAGCTGAAGACCAGCTGGTGGCCATCGGGAGCCAGCATCGGCTGGGCGTCACGACCACTGGAAGCGAACAAGCGCTCGCTGCCACCAATCGACGGCATCCTGAAGACGCCGAACTGGGCGCGCCGATGGACGAAGGCCAGCATGTCACCGCGGCGCGAGACCGCCGGCCACTGCGCATCATCCAGGCCGGCGTCACGCAGGGTGCGCCGTGCCACGTCCAGGTAGTACAGACGGGCTTCGCTGTCGACGCGGCGACCGAACACGATGGTGCGGCCATCGCTGAGCCAGGCCCAGCCACGCAGCTCGGCCGATTCATTGGTCAGCTGTTCGGGCGTACCGCCCGTGGCTGGCACGCGCCACAGATCGCCCAGCTGCGGGTTGCGCACGAAGACCAGCCAGCGGCCATCGGGCGAATAGCGCGGCGCATAGTCGAAATCGCTCTCATCCACCGCATAGTCGATCGCCCGCCACTGCCCGGTGGGCAGATCCAGCACGCGGATGCCGCGATGCGCGTAACGGCCGACCATGCTGCCGAACACCAGGCCACGGCCATCCGGCGTCCAGTCGAAGCTCAGCAGTTCGGTGCCATCGCAGCGCGTGGCCTGGCGCAGCGCGCCGCCGGTGGCACTGGCCACCAGCACCTGACAGCTACCGTTGGCACCAAAACGCGCAAAGGCGATTTCGCGGCCATCCGGTGACCAGGTCGGGAAACGATCGTTGGCGCCTTCCGGCGGCGACAGCAGCTGGCGTGCCGGCGCGTTGCCCGAAGTCTGCACCTTGATCGCGTTGCCGCCCTTGCCGTCCTCGTTCGCGCCTTCATAGGCAACCTGCGAACCGTCCGGCGACAACGTGGGATAGGTCTCGAAACCAGCCGTGGCGGTGATCAGGCGATACGGACGTTCGGGACTGCCGATCACGCGGGTGCCATCTTCCACTGCGGCATCCACCGGCGAACTCACCGGCGACGGACGCCGCACCAGCAACACCGTCAGCACCAGCAACGCGAGCAGCATCGCCACGCCCAGCGCCAGCAGCAGGCGACGACGCCAGTAACGCCAGCGACGGCGCGCCGCCGCGTTCGCTGCCGGCTGCAGCACCGCCACGGGTTCATCAGCGGCGGGGGCTTCGGGCGATGCTGCATCCTCCGCACTTTCACGCGCGGCATCTGACAGCACCTGCACCGGCACCAGCAATCGATAGCCGGTCTTGGCGATGGTCTCGATGTAGGTCTGGCCGTTGTCCTGGTCGCTGCTGAACGCCTTGCGCAGCTGCGTCACGGCCTGGGTCAGCACATCATTGGTCGGCAGCGTATCCGGCCACACTTCCGCGAACAGTTCTTCGCGGGTGACCACGCGGCCCGGCTGCCGCAGCAGCACGCGCAGCACGCCCAGCGCTTTCGGGGTGAGCCGGCGCGGTCGACGCGCACCCACGACATCAACCTCGCGCGAGGACAACGTCACGGTGCAATCGCCGATCCGTATGCGGTCGGCTTCAGGCGGCTGGGTTTCGCTGGTCATGTGTTGCTAAAAGTCTGAAACGGGCCACGGAGGCAACTGCCAATCGACACGATTCCGTCCGAGGCACAGCGAGAAGCCAGATTCCGCAAAAAGCATCGGCGCATACCGCAAAAAAAACTAAGCGGACGAATATTAGCCTATGCAGGTTACCTCGCCTATGCGTGGTCGACATCAGGCTCTCTCTCGCCGACGCATTCACATAAGCTGCAACATCATTCGCGCCCCTTTGGGCGCGAAATTTTTATCTGGGGTTCATTTTCAGAGCCGCCGGATCATGGTCAATCCGACGAGTCGCGAAACCACCAGAGCGACGTACATGACACCGGAAAACTGCTCCAGCATGACCAAAGCGCGTGCCTGTGGATGCAGCGGAACGACGTCGCTGAGCCCCACCCCGGACAGCAAGCTGAAGCTCAGATAAAGCAGTTCCATCCAGGTGCGCTGCGGCCTCTCTCCACTGCCCTGGAAACTGCCCGGATACCACTGCTGGCAGACCGCAAATGCGAACGCGAATCCCCACGCAAGCAACGTGAACGTAGCACCAACGGCAAACAGTTCATCGCGGGTGACCTTATGGTCCTGCAGCATGTAGGCGATCAACGCGCCTGCCGTATAGAAATACAGCAGGCTTTCCAGAAGCTGCGCTGCGGTTCCGAGCGCGGGTCGGTCCAGCAGTGCCGCGGCAATGGAAAACACCACCGACGGGATCGCCAGCACCAGCGCCAGCCACGTGCCCAGCGGGCTGCGCTGCACCACCCATAGCGCAAGCCCCAGCACCGCCATACCGAACACACCCAACGCGGCGCGCCCGCCTGCGGTGTCATCCAGTGCCGGATACAACATCACCGCGATCAGCTGCGCGCCCAGCAACCAGGCCGACGGATGACGGCGGGCGATGGCCAGCCAACGGGTGGTGATGGCAACGGGCATGGCGTCCTTCCCCTGTGTGGTGGCGCGAGGATAGCCGGTGCAGCGTGGATGCGTGGTGGTAGCGCCGGGCCATGCCCGGCGGTTTCCACAGGCCGCTCCGCTCGCCGGGCATGGCCCGGCGCTACCGCTGCCACCCCGCTTCGGCATGGTCACGCACATCCTGGGTGATCTTCATCGAGCAGAAGTTCGGACCGCACATGGAACAGAAGTGCGCCTGCTTGTGCGCATCCTTTGGCAGCGTCTCGTCATGGAACGCCTTCGCTTTTTCCGGATCCAGGCCGAGGTGGAACTGGTCTTCCCAGCGGAACTCGAAACGCGCCTTGCTCAGCGCGTTGTCGCGCACCTGCGCACCCGGATGGCCCTTGGCCAAGTCTGCCGCATGCGCGGCGATGCGGTAGGCCATGATGCCGTCGCGCACATCCTGCCGGTTGGGCAGGCCCAGGTGTTCCTTCGGCGTGACATAGCAGAGCATGGCCGTACCGAACCAGCCGATCATCGCCGCGCCGATGGCACTGGTGATGTGGTCGTACCCCGGTGCGATGTCGGTGGTCAGCGGCCCCAGCGTGTAGAACGGCGCTTCGCCGCATTCGTGCAGCTGCTTGTCCATGTTTTCCTTGATCAGCTGCATCGGCACGTGGCCGGGTCCTTCGATCATGGTCTGCACGTCGTGCCTCCAGGCGATCTTCGTCAGTTCTCCCAGCGTTTCCAGCTCACCGAACTGCGCCGCGTCGTTGGCATCGGCGATGCAGCCCGGGCGCAGGCCATCCCCCAGCGAGAAGGTCACGTCGTAGGCCTTCATGATTTCGCAGATGTCTTCGAAATGCGTGTAGAGGAAGTTCTCCTTGCGGTGTGCCAGGCACCACTTGGCCATGATCGAGCCGCCGCGGCTGACGATGCCGGTGACGCGCTTGGCGGTGAGCGGAACGTAGCGCAGCAGCACACCGGCATGGATGGTGAAGTAGTCCACGCCCTGCTCGGCCTGTTCGATCAGCGTGTCGCGGAAGATTTCCCAGGTCAGCGCTTCGGCGCGGCCGTCGACCTTCTCCAGCGCCTGGTAGATCGGCACGGTGCCGATCGCCACCGGCGAGTTGCGGATGATCCACTCGCGCGTTTCGTGGATGTGCTTGCCGGTGGACAGGTCCATCACCGTGTCGCCGCCCCAGCGGATGGCCCACACCAGTTTCTCCACTTCCTCGGCGATGCCCGAGGACACCGCGCTGTTGCCGATGTTGGCGTTGATCTTGGTGAGGAAATTGCGGCCGATGATCATCGGCTCGCTTTCCGGGTGGTTGATGTTGTTGGGCAGCACCGCGCGCCCGCGGGCGATTTCATCGCGGACGAATTCGGCGGTGATGATGTTCTGGATAGAGGCGCCGAACGACTGCCCCGGATGCTGCTGCAGCAGCGCCGCATCGCGGATCGCTTCGAGCCGCTGGTTCTCGCGGATGGCGACGAATTCCATTTCCGGCGTGATGATGCCGCGCCGTGCGTAGTGCATCTGGGTGACATTGGCACCGGCACGCGCGCGCCGTGGCAGGTTGCGCGCGGGGAAGCGCACGGGGTCGAGCTTCGCATCGTGTTCGCGGTCTCGACCGAATGCCGAGCTCAGGCCATCGAGCTGTTCGGTGTCGCCCCGCTCCTCCACCCAGCCGCGGCGCAGCGCTGGCAGGCCTGCGGAGAGATCGATCCGCACATCCGGGTCGGTATAGGGGCCGGAGGTGTCGTACACCGTGACCGGCGCGTTGTCGCCGCCGCCGAACAGCACGGGCGTGCGGGACAGCACGATTTCGCGCATGGGCACACGCAGGTCAGGCCGCGAGCCCGACACATGGATCTTGCGCGAACCGGCAATCGGCTGGGTCACCGATTCGGAGAGTTGCTGGGCCTGCTGCTGCAGGGCGGAGAGCTGTGCGTTCATCGGGCATCGTCCAGGAAAGGTCAGGGACGAAGCGGCGGCGCACTGCGCACCGCGCCCGGACGGTCCTTGGGCGGACTCCGGGCGCGGCTGCACTGCAAAGCTTCCCTACGCCGGTATGAGCCGGATCAGGTTCCAAGGGACTATCTCAACCGCGACCACCAGGCCGCGGTACCCCCGCTTCTTGCCGCGCATTAGAGCACAGAGCGCCCATCGTTAACGGAGCGATGACATTCCGTTCAGTAACGTGATGCGGTGCCGCATGCGCGGCCATCGCTGCAAGCTCTGGCTCGCTCCCCTCAATCCCTTGATCGGAGAAGCTCCTTCATGGTGTTTCGCGCTTCCATCGCACTGGTGCTCGTACTGGTACTCCTTGCTGGTTTCGCGCCCGGCCCTTTCAATACCGTGGTGCAGTCGGTACTGGCCGACGTCATCCGCAGCGTCGGCTGGCTCTATCTGCTCGTCGTGTTCCTCGCGCTGACCTTCCTGATGTATCTGGCCTTTGGCCGCTTCGGCAATCTGCGCATCGGCGGCGAAGACGCCGAACCCGAGTTCTCCCGGGCCAGCTGGATGTCGATGCTGTTCGCCGCCGGCATGGGTATCGGCCTGGTGTTCTGGGGCGCGGCCGAGCCGATTTCCCACTTCACCAAGCCACCGGAAGGACTGGCGCCGCAGAGCATGGAGGCTGCGCGCGCATCAATGCGCTATGCATTCTTCCACTGGGGCCTGCATCCGTGGGCGATTTATGCATTGATCGGCCTGGCGATGGCCTGGTTCCAGTTCAACCGCAATGGGCGCGGACTGGTCAGTGACATGCTGCAGCCGATCATCGGTCGCCATCATCGCGGCTGGATCGGCACGGTGGTGAACGTCGCCGCCGTGGTCGCCACCGCGATCGGTGTCGCCACCACGCTGGGCTTCGGCACCATCCAGATCGCCGCCGGCATCGAGCGCGTGTTCGGGCTCCAGGCAACCGTTGCCGTGCAGATGACCATCATCGCGGTGGCGTTCGTGCTTTACATGGCCTCCACCGCCAGTGGTGTCGAGCGCGGCGTCAAGTGGCTGTCCAATTTCAACCTTGCACTGGCCGCACTTCTGGCAGCCATCGTGCTCGTACTTGGCCCAACCGGCTTCATCTTTGATACGTTCACTACCACGCTGGGTTCCTACCTCAACCAACTGGTGACCATGAGCCTGCGCATGTCGCCATTCTCCGGCAGTACGTGGGTGGCGGACTGGACCATTTTCTATTGGGCCTGGTGGATATCCTGGGCACCGTTCGTGGGCTCGTTCATCGCACGCATTTCCCGCGGGCGCAGCGTGCGTGAGTTCGTCATCGGTGTCGTGCTGGCCCCAACGGTGCTGGGCTTTTTCTGGTTCTCCGTATTCGGCGGCACGGCACTGTGGGCAGAGATCTTCGGCGATGCCAATCTGGTGCAGGCGCTGGGCAATGGCTACGAGACGGTGCTGTTCACCCTGTTCGACAGCATGCCGATGCCGTTGCTGCTTTCCTGCGTGGCACTGGTCCTGCTGATGATCTTCTTCGTGACCTCGGCCGATTCGGCGGTACTGGTGCTGGCCAGCATGTCGACCGACGAAGCGGGCGATCCACCGCTGAAGCGCAAGCTGGCCTGGGGCGTAGCGGTGGCATTGATCGCGGCGGCCCTGCTGCTGGCCGGCGGACTGGATGCACTGCAGGGCATGATCACGATCGCGGCGTTGCCGTTCGCGCTGCTGATGGTGCTGGTGATGGTGTCGCTGTACCGGGTGCTGGACGAGGAGTACACGCGGGAGCGGCGGCAAGCGCAGCGGCAGCGACGCATGATCGATGCGTGGATTGCGCGGGAGATGGCAGCGCAGGAGGAGACGCAGGCGGAGGCGGCGCGGGCGCAGGATCAGGGTTGAGTGTGTTTCTGCAGGGCTTGCAGCCCTGCACCTGCTCAATGCAACGGCAACGGCCGAAGCGGCTCTGGGTTGCTTCTTGTTGGGCGGTGCGGTGTGGGCGGGCAGGACACGCCGTAAACCCGTCCATGGGGGCTCGTAGGCGCCATCCATGGCGCCTGCGGTCCTGCCCACCCACACCGCCCCACCCCCGACAGTTTCTCGGTGACGGTTGGTTTTCCACGCTTTGCGTGGAAGAGGTGTATCGGAAAACAAGAAGGGGCCGGAGCCGTTTTCCTGCGGAAAACGGATCCGACCCCACCCAAAGCGCGCGGCTGTGGCTGTCGCCTTTGCTCTTGCTCTTGCTCTTCTTCTTTCTTTTCCTGCGGTGATGGCCACGGAAACTGTCCGTGGCCGGGCGGGTGGGTTGGCTGGGGGCGTGAGCCGCATGGATGCGGCGACCGAGCTTACAGGGACGTATTCACGGCGTCCCCCAGACAACCCACCCGCCCGGCCAAGCCCAGCATCACTGATACCACCACCATCGCAGAGGGGGCTCAGCCCGTTGGCCGGGAAACTCAGTACCCCGCCGCCTGCCCATCCTTGCGGCTCTCGGAAGCACCGTAGTAAACCCCGCTCTCCGGATCACGCATGATCGCCTGGTAGCCACCATACGGGCCGTCGGCGAACACGATGCGATGCCCCTTGCGCATCAGCGCGCGCACGGTCTCGTACGGGAAGCCGGTTTCCAGGTTCACTTCACCGCCATCGCTCATCGCCGTCGCCTGGCCGGTCGGTTCGGTCGAGCCCTCGTGCTGGATGCGCGGTGCATCACCGGCTTCCTGCAGGTTCATGCCGAAGTCCACCAGGTTCATCACGATCTGCGCGTGGCCCTGCGGCTGCATCGCGCCGCCCATCACGCCGAAGCTGGCGTACGGCGTGCCGTCCTTGGTGATGAAGCCCGGGATGATGGTCTGGAATGGGCGCTTGCCCGGTGCGTAGCCGTTGGGATGGTTCTTCTGCAGCACGAACATCTCGCCGCGGTCCTGCAGGATGAAGCCCAGGCCCGGAGGAGCCATGCCGCTGCCCATGCCGCGGTAGTTGGACTGGATCAACGACACCATCATGCCGTCGGCGTCGGCCACGGTCATGTAGATCGTATCGCCCTCCTCCAGCTGCTTCGGCGTGCCCGGCTGCACTTCCTTCAGCGCCTTGTCCATCGAGATCAACGCGCGGCGCTGTGCGGCGTAGTCCTTGGAAATCAGCGTCTGCACCGGTGCCGGCTGGAAGGCCATGTCGGCGTAGAAGCGCGCGCGGTCGGCGAACGCCAGCTTCTTGGCTTCGACGAACAGGTGCACGTGCTCGGGCGAACCGAACGGGATCTTCGAGAAGTCGTAGCCTTCCAGCACGTTGAGGATCTGCAGCGCGGCGATGCCCTGGCTGTTCGGCGGCAGTTCCCACACGTCGTAGCCGCGGTAGTTGCTGCTGACCGGCTCGACCCACTCGCCGTGGTGGTCGGCCATGTCCTGGTAGCTCAGGTAGCCGCCGTTGGCCTTGAAGTAGTCGCCGATGGTGTGGGCGATGGCGCCCTTGTAGAAAGCATCCCGGCCGCCGTCGGCGATCTGCTGCAGGGTATTTGCCAGGTTCGGGTTCTTCCACATCTCGCCCTTGCGCGGGGCGTGGCCGTTGATCGTGAACTGTTCCTTGAAGCCAGGGTACTGCGACAGCTTGGGCACCGAGCGGTCCCAGTAATAGGCGATGACCTCGGCGACCGGATGGCCCTCGCGGGCATAACGGATGGCCGGGGCCAGGTTGTCGGCCATCGGCTTGCGGCCGAAGCGCTCGTGCAGGGCGAACCAACCGTCAACCGCGCCGGGCACCGAGACCGGCAGCGGACCGGTGGCCGGGATGTCCTTCAGGCCGCGGCGCTGGAACTCGGCCAGGGTCAGCGACTTCGGCGAGCGGCCCGAGCCGTTGTAGCCGTACAGCTTCTGGGTCTTGGGGTCCCAGACGATGGCGAACAGGTCGCCGCCCACGCCGTTGCCGGTCGGCTCCATCAGGCCGAGGGTGGCGTTTGCGGCGATGGCGGCGTCGACCGCCGAGCCGCCGGCCTTCATCACGTCCAGCGCGACCTGGGTGGCCAGCGGCTGCGAGGTGGCGGCCATGGCATGCGGGGCAATGACCTCAGAGCGGGTGGCGAAGGTGTGGCCGGTGATGCGGTCGGCGGCGGCGGCCAGGGTCGGCAGCGTAGCCAGCACGGCAGCGGCCAGCAGAGAACGGGCAAGGCGTCGGGACACGGTCGGATTCCGGGGAAAGGGTGGTCCCCCGATCTTCGCCGCTGCGGCCTTCACGCGGTATCGGGCAGAGGTCATGGAAGGCGGCGGCAATCCGCCGGGCAGGGCCCGGCGCTACCTGCACGGGATCCGGTAGCGCCGGGTCGTGCCCGGCGAGCGAAGCGGCGAAAGCCCCTCATTCCCGCGCAAAAAACCCGCTGAAAAGAGTGAATTCGGGTTCACCGAAACACTTTCTGCGGAAACCATCCTTGTGCCACAAGCGATTGCGCCGGATGCAGCGGAAACCAAAAAAATATCCGTTGCCAGGGTTGACACTGCCGAATCGCACATGTTTCTCTCGACAACATGTTGCACCACACCACGCCACTGCGAACCCACGTTGAAGCCGCCGACACCGGCGCCGCCTCGCTGCGTTCGATTCTCGTGCTCGTACTTATTACCCAGCCAACAGGTGCGGGACGAGCCAGCGTGTAAGCAACAGACACACCGGAACTCGACAAAAACCCGCACCCGCCCCGGTGCGGGTTTTTTCATTTCAAGACCTGGTTTCAGACGCAACCACCATGAACACCGCCAACTGCAAAACCCGGAGCTGCCACACCACGACGCCTCGTGGTGGCTGTGCCCGTGCGATGCGCGGCGCCTCCCCCACCGTTTTTCCCTGACCGGCCGGTACGTCGCTTCGACTGCCGGCCGTCTTTTTTCTTCCCACCCCAAGGAACCTCCCCCATGAGCACCAACGATCTGCCCCAGACCAAGATCGCCGTCATCGGCTACGGCAGCCAGGGCCGCGCCCACGCACTGAACCTGCGCGAATCCGGTTTCGACGTGGTGGTAGGCCTGCGCCCGGGCGGCCCGACAGAAGCCAAGGCCCAGGCGGACGGCTTCAACGTGGTGGCTCCGGCTGACGCCGTGAAGGACGCCGACCTGGTCGCCGTGCTGACCCCAGACATGGTGCAGAAGAAACTGTACAACGAGGTGCTGGCGCCGAACATGAAGCAGGGTGCCTGCCTGCTGTTCGCCCACGGCCTGAACGTGCATTACGGCATGATCGAGCCGCGCGCCGACCTGGACGTGGTGCTGGTCGCGCCGAAGGGCCCGGGCGCGCTGGTCCGTCGCGAATACGAAATCGGCCGCGGCGTGCCGTGCATCTGGGCCATCCACCAGGATGTCACCGGCAAGGCCGAACAGCATGCCAAGGCCTATGCGGCCGGCCTGGGCGGCGCCCGCGCCAACCTGATCCAGACCACCTTCAAGGAAGAAACCGAAACCGATCTGTTCGGTGAGCAGGCAGTGCTGTGCGGCGGCGCTTCGGCGCTGGTGCAGGCCGGCTTCGAAACGCTGGTGGAAGCCGGTTACCAGCCGGAAATCGCCTACTACGAAGTGCTGCACGAACTGAAGCTGATCGTCGACCTGTTCTACGAAGGCGGCATCTCGCGCATGCTGGAATTCGTCTCCGAGACCGCCCAGTACGGCGACTACGTCAGCGGCCCGCGCGTGATCGACGCCAGCACCAAGGAGCGCATGAAGGACGTCCTGAAGGACATCCAGGACGGCACCTTCACCAAGAACTGGGTAGCCGAGTACGAAGCGGGCCTGCCGAACTACAAGAAGTACAAGCAGGCCGACCTGGAGCACCCGATCGAGAAGGTGGGCAAGGAACTGCGCGCCAAGATGGTCTGGTTGCAAGGACAGGCCGCGTAAGCACGCGGCCACCCCCACCCGCTTTGCAAGGTTCCCCCATGAACTCTCCCACACACCGCAGCGCGCCGCCCAACGGCGCGCGCTGGCTGACCCAGGCGCTGGAGGCCGAGGGCGTCCGTACGCTGTTCGGCTATCCCGGCGGCACCATCATGCCGTTCTACGACGCGCTGGTGGATTCGTCGCTGAAGCACATCCTGGTGCGCCACGAGCAGGGTGCGGCACTGGCAGCCAATGGCTTCGCCCGCGCCAGCGGCCAGGTCGGCGTCTGCGTGGCCACCTCCGGCCCCGGCGCGTCGAACCTGGTCACCGGCATCGCCGATGCGATGCTGGATTCGGTGCCGATGGTCTGCATCACCGGCCAGGTCGCCACGCCGCTGCTGGGTACCGACGCCTTCCAGGAACTGGATGTGTTCGGCCTGACCCTGCCCATCGTCAAGCACAGCTGGCTGGTGCGCAGCGTCGATGACCTGCCGCGCGTGGTGGCCGACGCCTTCCGCATCGCGCGCGAGGGCCGCCCCGGGCCGGTGCTGATCGACCTGCCCAAGGACGTGCAGCTGGCCGATGCCAGCCACCTGCCGGCGCACATGCCGTCCAGCGTGGAACCGCCGGCCGCGGCCGCCGATGCGGCCATCGCCGAGGCCATCGCCGCACTGGCAGCGGCCGAGAAGCCGGTGATCTACGCCGGTGGTGGCATTGCCCTGGGCGAGGCCGTGCAGGACCTGCGCGACTTCGCCGAGGCCAGCGCCATCCCCACCGTGATGACCCTGCGTGGCCTGGGCGCGCTGCCCCCGCAGCACCCGCAGTCGCTGGGCATGCTGGGCATGCACGGCACCCGCGCCGCGAACATGGCGGTGCAGGAAAGCGACCTGCTGCTGGTGCTGGGTGCGCGCTTCGATGACCGTGCCACCGGCAAGCTGGCCGAGTTCGCTCCGTTCGCCCGCGTGGTCCACATCGACGCCGACGCCTACGAGATCTCCAAGCTGCGCAGCGCCGATGTCGCGGTGTCGGGCAATGTCAGCCACGCCATCCGCGCCCTGCGTGCGGCCTTCCCCTCCCCCCAGGCCCACCAGGACGCATGGCGCAAACGCTGTGCCCAGCACCGCGACCGCTTCGCCGCCCGCTACGACGCACCGGGCCAGCACATCTACGCCCCGGCGCTGCTGAAGCGGCTGAGCGAAGTGGCGCCGGCCGACACGGTCATCGCCTGCGATGTCGGCCAGCACCAGATGTGGGTGGCCCAGCACTGCCGCTTCAACCACCCGCGCAACCACCTGACCAGTGGCGCGCTGGGCACCATGGGCTTCGGCCTGCCGGCGGCGATGGGCGCGCAATTCGCCTGCCCCGACCGCACCGTGGTGCTGGTGTCCGGCGACGGCAGCTTCATGATGAACGTGCAGGAGCTGACCACCATCGCGCGTTGCCGCCTGCCGGTGAAGATCGTGCTGCTGGACAACAGTTCGCTGGGCATGGTGCGGCAGTGGCAGGAGCTGTTCTTCTCCGAGCGCTACAGCGAGATCGACCTGTCCGACAACCCGGACTTCGTGGCCCTGGCCAAGGTGTTCGGCATCGCTGCCACCCGCATCGACAACCGCGACGACGTAGAAGGCGGCCTGGCCGCGCTGCTGGCCGAACCGGGCCCCGCCCTGCTGCACGTGGCCATCGATGCACGCGCCAACGTGTGGCCGCTGGTGCCGCCCAACACTGCCAACAGCACCATGCTGGAAAGCAACCCCGCCCACGCCCGCCAGGAGACCCCCAATGCAATACCGGCTTGACCTGGTGCTGCACCCGGCCGAAGGTGCGCTGCTGCGCGTGATCGGCATGGCCGAGCGTCGCGGCTTCGCCCCGCGTGCGATCAGCGGCGCGCCGGTGGCCGCCGATGACGGTCGCTGGCACCTGCAGCTGGTGGTCGATGGCCAGCGGCCGCCGGAAACCCTGTGCCGGCAGATGGAAAAGATCTACGACTGCGTGTCGGTACAGCTGACGCCCGTGGAAGGAGCTGCATGATGAACACCCGTACCGTAGCGACCACGGTGCCGGCACGGAGGCGTCTTCTTCGTCGCCCGTGCCCGCACCCGGCGCATGCCGGCAACCCGCTGGTGGCCCATGCCGGCCGCTGATGCCAGCAAGGAAAGCGATGTCGGCGACGTAAGCGTCGCCGACGTACTGGCTGCGCAGGCCCGCCTGCGCCGCTTCCTGCCGCCCACCCCGCTGCACCATGCCGAACGCTTCGGCACCTGGCTGAAGCTGGAAAATCTGCAACGCACCGGTTCCTACAAGGTGCGCGGCGCATTGAACGCGCTGCTGGCCGGCCGCGAACGCGGTGATACCCGGCCGGTGATCTGCGCTTCGGCCGGCAACCACGCCCAGGGCGTGGCCTGGGCCGCCTACCGCCTGGACGTGCCGGCTATCACCGTGATGCCGCATGGCGCGCCGGCCACCAAGATCGCCGGTGTCGCCCACTGGGGCGCCACCGTTCGCCAGCACGGCAACAGCTACGACGAGGCCTTCGCCTTCGCTGTGGAACTGGCCGAGCGCCATGGCTACCGCTTCCTGTCCGCCTTCGACGATGCCGACGTGATCGCCGGCCAAGGCACGGTCGGCATCGAACTGGCACCGCACGCGCCGGACGTGGTGATCGTGCCGATCGGTGGCGGCGGCCTGGCCTCCGGCGTGGCGCTGGCCCTGAAATCGCAGGGCGTGCGCATCATCGGTGCGCAGGTCGAGGGCGTCGATTCGATGGCCCGCGCGATCCACGGCGATGTCAACGAGATCGCACCGGTGCCGTCGCTGGCCGACGGCGTGCGGGTGAAGGTGCCCGGCTACCTGACCCGCCGCCTGTGCGCCTCGCTGCTGGACGACGTGGTGATCGTGCGCGAAGCCGAACTGCGCGAGACCCTGGTCCGCCTGGCGCTGGAAGAACACATCATCGCCGAGGGCGCCGGCGCACTGGCCCTGGCCGCCGGCCGCCGCGTGGCTGGCCGCCGCAAGTGTGCGGTGGTGTCCGGCGGCAACATCGATGCCGGCGTGCTGGCCGGCCTGCTGACCGACATCCGCCCGCGGCCGCCGCGCAAACCGCGCCGGCGCCGCACTGAAACCCCGCGCTCGCCCAGCAAGGCCAGCGCCCCCGTCTCCCCCACCTCTTCCCCTTCCAACCTGCAAGCCGTCGCGCCCGCTGTCGAGGAGATTTCCCTGTGACCACCATCGAACGAATTACCACCCCGCGCATCCGCATCTTCGACACCACCCTGCGTGACGGCGAGCAGTCCCCCGGCTGCAGCATGAGCCCGCCGCAGAAGCTGGTGATGGCGCGTGCGCTGGACGAACTGGGCGTGGACATCATCGAGACCGGCTTCCCGGCCAGCTCGCAGTCCGACCGCGAAGCGATGGCCCTGATCGGCCGTGAGCTGCGCCGCCCGAGCCTGGCCCTGGCGGTGCTGTCGCGCTGCCTGCAGGCCGACATCGAAACCTCGGCACGCGCCCTGGAAGCAGCGGCCAACCCGCGCCTGCACTTGTTCCTGTCGACCAGCCCGCTGCACCGCGAGCACAAGCTGCGCATGACCCGCGAGCAGGTACTGGAGTCGGTACGCAAGCACGTCACCCTGGCCCGCACCTACGTCGACGACGTGGAGTTCTCGGCCGAGGATGCGACCCGCACCGAGCTGGACTACCTGATCGAAGTGGCCCGCGTGGCGATCGCTGCCGGCGCGACCACCGTCAACCTGCCCGACACCGTCGGCTTCACCACGCCGGAAGAAATCCGCGCGATGTTCCAGCAGGTCATCGCCGGCGTGGCCGATGTTCCGAACGCGGCCAACGTGATCTTCAGCGCGCACTGCCATAACGACCTGGGCCTGGCCGTGGCCAACTCGCTGGCCGCCGTCGAAGGTGGCGCACGCCAGGTCGAGTGCACCATCAACGGCATCGGCGAACGCGCCGGCAACTGCTCGCTGGAAGAAATCGCCATGGTGCTGAAGGTGCGCCAGGCCTTCTATGAGCAGGACACCGCGATCAACACCCCGCGCATCGTCGGCACCTCGCAGCTGCTGCAGCGCCTGGTCGGCATGCCGGTCCAGCGCAACAAGGCCATCGTCGGCGCCAATGCGTTCGCCCATGAATCGGGCATCCACCAGCACGGCATGCTGCGCCACCGCGGCACCTATGAAATCATGCGTCCGGAAGACGTCGGCTGGGAAGATTCGCAGATGGTGCTGGGCCGCCACAGTGGCCGCGCTGCGGTCGAATCGCGCCTGCGTGCGCTGGGCTTCTGGCTGGAAGAGGACGAACTGAAGCTGGTCTTCGAACAGTTCAAGGCGATGTGCGAGCAGCAGCGCGTGGTCACCGACGCCGACCTGCAGACCTTGATGCAGGGCGGCGCCAACAACCAGGGCTACCGCCTGGCCTCGATGACCATCAGCGACGTCGGCAGCCGCGCCAATGCGCTGGTCGAACTGTCCGACCCGGAAGGCAACCGCGTGGCCGAAACCGCGCAGGGCGATGGCCCGGTCGATGCCCTGTTCGGCGCACTGTCCTCGGCCACCCGCGTGCAGCTGCAGCTGGACAGCTACCAGGTGCACAGCGTCGGCATCGGTGCCGACGCGCGCGGCGAAGCCAACCTGAGCGTGCGCCACGAAGGCGTGGAGTACGACGGCACCGGCACCAGCAAGGACATCATCGAAGCCTCCGCGCTGGCCTGGCTGGACGTGGCCAACCGCCTGCTGCGCCAGCGCCAGGCCGCCGCCAGCAACACTGAAACCCCGACCGCCGCCACTGCCTGAGGAAACCGACATGAGCGCCTTCGACACCGCCACCACGGCCGCCGGCCAGCAGTGGAACGCCCAGGACTATGCGATCGATGCCGGTTTCGTGCCGCTGCTCGGCGGTGCGGTGTCGCGCCTGCTCGACCCGCGCACCGGTGAACGCATCCTCGACCTGGGTTGTGGCGATGGCGTACTCAGCACCGAACTGGCCCTGAGCGGCGCACGCATCCACGGCGTGGACGCCTCGCCGGAACTGGTCAATGCCGCCCGCGCGCGCGGCGTCGATGCGCAGGTGATGGATGGCCACGCGCTGACCTTCAACGCCGAGTTCGATGCGGTGTTCAGCAATGCCGCGCTGCACTGGATGGGCAACCCGGACCGCGTGCTGGAGGGCGTGCGTCGTGCCCTGCGTCCCGGCGGCCGTTTCGTCGCCGAGTCCGGCGGCCATGGCAACGTGGCCACCATCATCGCCGCGGTGCAGGCCGCACGCGTGGCCCATGGCCATGGCGCCAGCGCGTTCCAGTGGTACTTCCCCACCGCCGATGCCTACGCCGACCGCCTGCGCCAGCACGGCTTCCAGGTGCAGCTGATCGAAACCACGCCGCGCCCGACCGCGCTGCCGACCGGCGTGGCCGGCTGGCTGCGGGTGTTCGCCGCGCCGCTGCTGGACGATCTGCCGGCCGCGGCCCGCGCCACCGTGCGCGACGCCGCCGCGGCCCTGCTGGACGACCTGCCGCGTGACGCAGCCGGCCAGCCGCTGGCCGACTACGTGCGCCTGCGCGTGCTCGCCCGTCGCCGCTGACTTGACCGTCCCGCTTTCTTTATTGATGTTCGCTCTCTCGTACTTCTGCCAGGCATACGCATGACTTCCGCACCCCGCACCCTGTACGACAAACTGTGGGACGCCCACGTGGTGGTTCCCGAATCCGACAGCGCCCCCGCCGTGCTGTACATCGACCTGCACCTGATACACGAGGTGACCTCGCCGCAGGCGTTCACCGAGCTGCGTTCGCGTGGCCTGGCGCCGCGCCGCCCGGATCGCACCAAGGCGACGATGGACCACTCCACCCCGACCCTGCCGGCCGGTGCCGACGGCAAGCTGCCGTACGCCAGCGCCGCCTCCGAAGCGCAGGTCGCCACCCTGGCGCGCAACTGCGCCGAGTACGGCATCGAGCTGTTCGACATGGCCTCGGACAACCGCGGCATCGTCCACGTCATCGCCCCGGAGCAGGGTTTCACCCAGCCCGGCATGACCATCGTCTGCGGCGACAGCCACACCTCCACCCACGGCGCGTTCGGTTCGCTGGCCTTCGGCATCGGCACCAGCGAAGTCGGCCACGTGCTGGCCACGCAGTGCCTGCTGCAGCGGAAGGCCAGGACCTTCGCCATCAACGTCGACGGCCCGCTGGCGCCGGGCGTCGGTGCCAAGGACGTGGTCCTGCACATCATCGGCGTGATCGGCGTCAACGGTGGCACCGGCCACGTCATCGAGTTCCGTGGCAGCACCATCGAAGCGATGGACATGGAACAGCGCATGACCCTGTGCAACATGTCGATCGAAGCAGGTGCGCGTGCCGGCATGGTCGCCCCCGACCAGGTCACCTTCGACTTCGTGGCCAACACTCCGCGCGGCCCCAAAGGCGCCGACTTCGACGCCGCCGTGGCGCGCTGGCAGCAGCTGCGCAGCGATGAAGGCGCACGCTTCGACAGCGAAGTGCGCATCGACGCCGCCGACATCCGCCCAACCCTGACCTGGGGCACCCACCCGGGCACCGCCATCGCCGTGGACACGCCGATTCCGGCTGCCAACGATGCCGCCGCGCAGAAGGGCCTGGACTACATGCACTTCCAGGCGGGCAAGGCGCTGGCCGGCACCCCGGTGGACGTGGTGTTCGTCGGCTCGTGCACCAACGGCCGCCTGAGCGACATGCGCGAAGTGGCGCAGGTACTGCGTGGCCGCCACGTCGCCGACGGCGTGCGCATGCTGGTGGTACCGGGCTCGGAAATCGTCAAGCGCCAGGCAGAGGCCGAAGGCATCCACGAAATCGTGCGTGCGGCCGGTGCCGAATGGCGCGAGCCGGGCTGCTCGATGTGCATCGCCATGAACGGTGACCTGGTCGCCCCAGGCCAGCTGGCCGTGAGCACCAGCAACCGCAACTTCGAGGGCCGCCAGGGCCCCGGTTCGCGCACCCTGCTGGCCTCGCCGATGAGCGCGGCGTGGGCAGCGGTGAAGGGCCAGGTGGCCGACACCCGCGAACTGTTCGCACAGGAGGTGGCGTGATGGCCGGTTTCCGTACCCTGACCTCGTCCAGCGTGGTGCTGGCGCAGACCAACATCGACACCGACCAGATCATTCCGGCGCGGTTCCTGTCCACCACCGAACGCGCCGGCCTGGGCCGCAACGCCTTCAACGACTGGCGCTGGCAGGCCGACGGCTCGCCGGTGGCCGACTTCGCCTTCAACCAGCCGCACAACGCCGGCCGCAGCATCCTGCTGGCCGGCCGCAACTTCGGCTGCGGTTCCTCGCGCGAGCATGCGCCGTGGGCGCTGACCGACCTGGGCCTGCGTGCCATCGTCAGCAGCGAGATCGCCGACATCTTCCGCGGCAACTCGCTGAAGAACGGCCTGCTGCCGATCGTGCTGGACGAGGCCGACGTGCAGGCGCTGATGCAGCGCCCGGACGACGAGCTGACCATCGACGTCGCCGCGCGCGAGCTGCGCACGCCCGACGGCCGCGTCTATTCCTTCCCGCTGGATGGCTTCTCGCAGACCTGCCTGCTGGAAGGTGTCGACCAGTTGGGGTATCTGTTGGGCCGTGTCCCTGAAATCAAACGTTACGAGAGTGAGCATGCACGCTGAAATTGTTGTCCTGCCCGGTGATGGCATCGGCCCGGAAGTTGCCGCTGCCGCAGTGGCCGTCCTGAAGGCCGTCGCCGAACGCTTCAACCACAGCTTCACCTTCAGCGAGCACGACATCGGTGGCATCGCCATCGACCGCCATGGCGAGCCGCTGCCGGCCGCCACCCTCACCGCCTGCCGGGCCGCCAACGCGGTGCTGCTGGGCGCCGTGGGTGGCCCGAAGTGGTCCGACCCCAACGCCAAGGTGCGCCCGGAACAGGGCCTGCTGGCGATCCGCAAGGCGCTGGGCCTGTACGCCAACCTGCGCCCCGTGCGCACCCATGAAGCCGCGCTGCACGCCTCGCCGATCAAGGCCGAGCTGCTGCAGGGCGTGGACTTCGTGGTGGTGCGCGAACTGACCGGCGGCATCTACTTCGGCGACAAGACCCGCGACGCCGACAGCGCCAGCGACCTGTGCCGCTACACCGTGGCCGAGATCGAACGCGTGCTGCGCAGCGCTTTCCGCCTGGCCCAGCAGCGCCGTGGCAAGGTCACTTCGGTGGACAAGGCCAACGTGCTGGAAACCTCGCGCCTGTGGCGCGACGTGGCCGCGCGCATCGGCCGCGAGGAGTTCCCGGACGTGGCGCTGGAACACCAGCTGGTCGATTCGATGGCCATGCACCTGCTGGCCAAGCCGCGCGAGTACGACGTGATCGTCACCGAGAACATGTTCGGCGACATCCTCACCGATGAAGCCTCGATGCTGGCGGGTTCGCTGGGCCTGCTGCCGTCGGCCTCGCTGGGCGAGCCGGGCGCGGTGGGCATCTACGAGCCGATCCATGGCTCGGCCCCGGACATCGCCGGCAAGGCCATCGCCAATCCCTACGCAACGATCTTCAGCGCCGCCATGCTGCTGCGCCATTCGCTGGGCCTGGAGGCCGAAGCCGCTGCGGTGGAAGCCGCCGTGCATGCGGTACTGGATGACGGCGTGTTCACCGCCGACCTTGCGGCCAAGGGGCAGGCGGTCAGCACCGCTGCTGCCACCGACGCGGTGCTGGCCAAGCTGCGCTGACCCATCGGGCAACGCCTGTAGAGTCGAGCCATGCTCGACTCATCCCATCATCGCGCGAAGAGCAGCCGAGCATGGCTCGGCTCTACATAAAGCAGATCCCGCGAGCAGAACAATCCGGGCCATGCGTGGATGCAAGCCGCAGTGCCAACCAAGGTTGGCACCTACCAGAGGCGGTGGCCGTAGAATCCGGGGCGTTATGCCCCGGATTCGCCCGGCTTGACCCGGAACCACGCCGCATACAGCGCCGGCAGGAACACCAGGGTCAGCACGGTGCCGACGATCAGGCCGCCCATGATCGAGATCGCCATCGAGCCGTAGAACGCGCTGCGCGACAGCGGGATCATCGCCAGCACCGCGGCCAGCGCGGTCAGCACGATCGGGCGGAAGCGACGCACGGTGGCGTCGATGATGGCGTGCCAGCGGTCGTGCCCGGCGTCGATGTCCTGCTGGATCTGGTCGATCAAGATCACCGAGTTGCGCATGATCATGCCGGCCAGCGCGATGGTGCCCAGCAAGGCTACGAAGCCGAACGGTGCGCGGAACAGCAGCAGGAACAGCGTGGCGCCGATGATGCCCAGCGGCGCGGTCACCAGCACCATCGCCGCCCGCGAGAAGCTGCGCAGCTGCAGCATCAGCAGGGTCGCCACCACGATCAGGAACAGCGGCATGCCGGCCTTGATCGAATCCTGGCCACGCGCCGAATCCTCCACCGTGCCGCCGGTTTCCAGCAGGTAACCGCTGGGCAGCTGCGCACGGATGCCATCCAGCGTCGGCAGGAGCTGCTGCACCACGTCCAGCGGCTGCATGCCATCACCGATGTCGGCACGCACGGTCACCGTCGGCAGGCGGTTGCGGTGCCAGATGATGCCGTCCTCGAAGCCATATTCCATCGTCGCCACTTGCGACAGCGTGATGCTGCCACCGTTGGCGGTGGGCATGGCCAGGCTGGACAGCAGCTCCAGCTGGTCACGCTCGTCGGCCGGGCCACGCAGCAGCATCTCGATCTGGCGGTTGCCTTCGCGGTACACGCTCACCGATTGCCCGGCCAGCGAACTGGCCAGGAACTGGCTGACCTGCGCACTACTCACGCCCAGCGCGCGCGCACGTTCCTGGTCGATCACCAGGCGCACCACCTTGCTCGGTTCGCTCCAGTCCAGGTTGACGTTGATGACGTGCGGGTTCTCACGCACCTTGGCCTCGATCTGGCGCGCGATGGCCTGCACCTGCTCGACGTGCTCGCCGGACACGCGCATCTGCACCGGGTAGCCCACAGGTGGGCCGTTTTCCAGGCGGGTCACGCGCATCTGCACGTCGGGGAACTGCGGGATGACGTCCTTCATCAGCCAGGTGCGCACGGTTTCGCGGGCGTGGGTGTCCTTGGCCAGCACCACGAACTGGGCGAAGTTGGTCGCCGGCAGCTGCTGGTCCAGCGGCAGGTAGAAGCGCGGCGAACCGGTGCCCACGTAGGACACGTAGTTGGCGATGTCCTCACGGCCGTGCAGCAGCTTTTCCAGCTTCTCGGCCTGGGCCTGGGTCGAGCGCAGCGAGGCGCCCTCGGCCAGTTCGATGTCGACCATCAGTTCCGGCCGGGTTGAATCGGGGAAGAACTGCTGCGGCACGAAGCGGAACATCATCAGCGAGAACACGAACAGGCCGATGGTCGCGGCGATCACCCACCAGCGATGGCGCAGGCAGGCATCCAGGAAGCGGCGGAAGCGCTGGTAGAACGGCCGCTGGTACGGGTCGTGATCGTGACCGTGCTGGGCCGGGGCGATCAGGTTGGCCAGCGCCGGGAAGCGGTCGGCCCACTGCCGGCGCCGGGCCAGCCAGCGCGCGGACAGGCTGCCGGGCTTCGGCGGCTGCGGATTGAACAGGTCCGGCAGCATCTTGTCGCCCAGGTACGGGATGAACAGCACCGCTGCAATCCAGGACACCACCAGCGCGATGGTCACCACCTGGAACAGCGAACGCGTGTACTCGCCCGTGCTCGACGCGGCAGTGGCGATCGGCAGGAAGCCGGCCGCGGTGATCAGCGTACCGGTCAGCATCGGGAACGCGGTCGATTCCCAGGCGAAGCTGGCCGCGCGCAGGCGGTCGTAGCCCTGCTCCATCTTGGTGGCCATCATCTCCACCGCGATGATCGCATCGTCTACCAGCAGGCCCAGCGCCAGCACCAGCGCGCCCAGCGAGATCTTGTGCAGGCCGATGCCGAAGTAATGCATGACGAAGAAGGTCATTTCCAGCACCAGCGGAATGGTCACACCCACCACCAGGCCGGTGCGCAGGCCCAGCGAGAAGAAGCTGACCAGCAGCACGATCACTACCGCTTCGGTCAGCACCTGCACGAACTCGCCGACGGATTCTTCCACCGCCTGCGGCTGGTCGGAGACCTTGCGCAGCTGCATGCCGGTCGGCAGGGTCTTCTGCAGGCGCTCGAACTCTGCATCCAGGTTCGCACCCAGCTTGAGGATGTCGCCGCCGTCCTTCATGGCCACGGCCAGGCCGATGGCCTCTTCGCCCATGAAGCGCATCTTCGGCGAGGCCGGATCGGCGAAGCCGCGCTTGACCTCGGCGATGTCGCCCAGGTGCACGGTGCGCTCACCGGCACGTACCGGGAACTGACGGATCGCCTCGATGCTGTCGAACTGGCCGGTCACGCGCAGCTGCACGCGGTCGGTCGGCGTTTCGAAGAAGCTGGTGCCGGCGATCGCGTTCTGGTCGGCCAGCGCCTGCTGCACCTGCTGCATCGACAGGCCCAGCGTGGCCAGGCGGGTGTTGGACAGCTCGATCCACACTTTCTCGTCCTGCAGGCCGACCAGATCGATCTTGCCGACGTCGGGCACGCGCTGCAGTTCCAGCTGGATGCGGTCAGCGTAGTCACGCATCACCGCATAGTCGAAGCCCTTGCCGGTGAGCGCGTAGATATTGCCGTAGGTATCGCCGAACTCATCGTTGTAGAACGGGCCGACGATTTCGCGCGGCAACGTCGCGCGGATGTCGCCCACGCGCTTGCGCACCTGGTACCACAGGTCCGGAATCTGCCTGGAACGCAGGCTGTCGCGGGCCATGAAGATCACCTGCGATTCGCCCGGGCGCGAGTACGAGCGGATGAACTCGTATTCGCCGGTGTTCATCAGCGCCTTCTCGATCGGCTCGGTCACCTGCCGCGACACCTGCTCGGCGGTGGCGCCAGGCCACTGCGTGCGGATCACCATCGCCTTGAAGGTGAACGGCGGATCCTCGGACTGGCCAAGGTGCTTGTACGACCACGCGCCGATCACTGCGAAGGCGAGCATGGCGAACAGCACCAGCGGACGATTGGCCAGCGCCCACTCGGAAAGATTGAAGCGGCGCACCGGCTTACTCCTTGGCCTTCGGCGCGGCGGCCGGCGTGGCCGGCTTCAGCACCGGGCGGTTCTGCCGGTCCACGGCGGTCACCGGCTGGCCGGCGCGCAGCAGATGGCCACCCGCGGCCACCACCCAATCGCCGGCAGCGACGCCGGACAGCACCGGCACGCTGTCGCTGCCATAGGCACCGGTGGTGACGGTCACTTCCTTCAGCGTGCTGTTGGCCGGATCCACCACCCAGACACTGGAGGCGCCGTTGGCACCGCGCTGCAGGGCAGCCAGCGGCAGCTGCAGGGTGCCGTTGCGCCCGGCGCTGCTGAACACCCGCGCGCTCTGCCCCAGCTCGACATCGGCCAGCGCTTCGGCAGCCAGGCTGACGCGGGTGGCGTAGGTGCGCGCCTGCGGGTCGGCCGCAGCGGCGATCTCGCGGATAGTGCCCGGCAGGCGCTGGCCCGGCCGGTTCCACAGTTCCACCTGTACCGGCTGGCCCACCGCGTAATCGCGGAAGGTTGCTTCGGGCAGGTCTATCAGCACTTCGCGGGCGCCATCGGCGGCCAGGTTGAAGATGGTCTGGCCGGCCGACACCACCTGCCCGGCCTCGGCCTCGCGGCTGGCGATCACGCCGTCGGCCGGCGCGCGCAGCTGGGCATAGCCGGCCTGGTTGCGCAGCACGTCGAGGTTGGCGCGGGCTGCGTTGGCCTGGCCCTGTGCGGCCTTGAAGGCGGCACTCTGCTGGTCCAGCTGCGAACGGCTGACCAGCTGCTGGTCGGCCAGCACCTGGTAGCGCTTGAGGTCATCGCGGGCACGCGCCAGGTCGGCCTCGGCCGCCGCCAGCTGTGCCTGCGAGGCGCGCGCCTGCAGGGCGAAGTCGGCCACGTCCAGCTCGGCCAGCACGTCGCCCTTCTTCACCCGCTGGCCGGCGTCCACATGCCGCTTGACCAGGTTGCCGCCCACGCGGAACGACAGCGGACTTTCCTGGCGGGCCCGGATGGTGCCCGGGAACGACGCCGCGCCCTGCCCGGCCTGCTCGCCCGGATGCACCACCAGCACCGGCACCGCCGCCTGCGGCGCCTGCTCCGGCCCCGAACAGGCGGCCAGCGCCACCACCCACACCCAACTGCCCAGCCAGCGCACGCTCTTCATCGGTCAACGTCCTGAAAACACAGGGTTCAAACGCGGGGGAGCCGGCACGAGGGCCAGCCCCAATTTAGTAAACTGGCCGGTATAGTATAAATATCGAACCGGTTGGTCTAGTATTACGGGAATGAGTTCTCCCACTTCCCGCAAAGCATCGGCCAAGCCTGCTGGCAAGGCCGCCGGTCCCGGGCGTCCGAAGGACCTCGGCAAGCGCGCGGCGATCCTCGAAGCGGCCAAGACCCTGTTCGTCGAACAGGGCTATACCGGCGTGAGCATGGACAGCATCGCCGCCCAGGCGGGCGTATCGAAGCTGACCGTTTACAGCCATTTCGGCGATAAAGAAACGCTTTTCACCGAAGCTGTGCAGTCCAAGTGCATGGAGATGCTGCCGGACGCGCTGTTTGTGGCCGATGCCGAGGGCCCGCTGCGCGACCAGCTGCTGGGCATCGGCCAGGCCTTCTTCGAGATGATCACCTCCGATGCGGCGATCTCGGTGCAGCGGGTGATGATGGCCCCGGAGACCGACGAACGCCTGCGCGAACTGTTCTGGCAGGCCGGCCCGGAGCGCACCTGCGAGGCACTGGCCGATTTCCTGCGCTCGCGCACCGCGCGCGGCGAGCTGGAGATCAGCGATTTCCGCCTGGCCGGCCAGCAGTTCCTGACCCTCATCAAGGGCGAAGTCCATATGAACCGGATGTGCGGCATGCCGCTGTCACCGGGACAGTGCGATGCTTCCAGCCACGTGCCCGACAGCGTCGATTTCTTCCTGCGCGCCTATGCGCCGCGAGGGTCTGGAACCGCCTGAAGCACCAAACTGAACGAACCGGAGGTCGCGATGACTTCCGGCACTGCGACCCCGGCCGCCCGAAAGCTGATGCTCTGGGCGCGCCGCCGGCCTCCGGCACCGGTAAAATGGCCGGCCCACTGCGCTGGATTTGAACCTCATGACGATTGATTACGCCCACGCCCGCGAACTGATGGTGGAACAGCAGATCCGTCCCTGGGACGTGCTGGACATCAAGGTGCTCGACGTGCTCGCCCGCCTGCCGCGCGAGGCCTTTGTCGCCGACGCGCACCGGGCGCTGGCCTATGCCGACGTCGAACTGCCGATCGGCAACGGCCAGAAGATGATGAAGCCGGTCATCGAGGGCCGTACCCTGCAGGCGCTGGATCTGCAGCCAGGTGACGAAGTGCTGGAAATCGGCACCGGCAGCGGCTTCCTTTCGGCCTGCATCGGCGCGCTGGCGCGCGACGTGCTGAGTCTGGAAATCGACCCGGAGCTGGCCACCGCTGCACGCGCCCGCCTGGATGCTTCGGGCCTGGGCACCAACGTCCGCGTCGAAGTGGCCGATGCCCTGACCTGGCAGACCGAGCGCCGTTTTGACGTGATCTGTGTCACTGGCGCGGTTGACGTGGTGCCGTCACAGTTCGCCTCGTGGCTGCGTCCCGGTGGTCGCCTGTTCGTGATCCACGGCCGCTCGCCGGCGATGGAAGCCCTGCTGGTCAAGGCCGACGGCAGCACCGAATCGCTGTTCGAAACCGATATCGATTACCTGCGCGGTGCCGCCCCGGCACCCCAGTTCCACCTCTGAGTCCAAGGAAGCCGCAATGATCCGCCGATCCCTCGCTGTTGCGCTGGCCACTGCCCTGCTGCCGTTGCCCGCCCATGCCGCCGACCTGCTGCAGGTCTATGAAATGGCACGCAATGGCGATCCGCAACTGTCGGCCGCCGAATCGACCCGGCTGTACGACAAGGAAGGCGCCGTGCAGGCGCGTGCCGCGCTGCTGCCGCAGATCAACGGCACCGCCTCGTTGAACCGCACGCGCACCGAAGCCGATGCCGATGCCAACTCCGGCACCGTCACCAGCAAGCGCCGCAACTATACGATCGACGGCAGCCAGACGCTGTTCAACTGGACGCAGATCAACAACCTGCGCTCGCAGCGTGAGCTGAGCAAGGCGGCGGATTTCACCCTCGATTCGGCCAACGACAGCCTGATCGTGCGCAGCTCGGCGGCCTACTTCAACGTGCTGGTGGCGATCGAATCGCTGAACGCCGCACAGACCAATGAAGCGGCCGCGAAGAAGCAGTTCGACTTCGCCGACAAGCGCCTGGAAGTGGGCCTGGCGCCGATCACCGACGTGCACGAAGCACGTGCCCAGTACGACCAGGCACGCGCCAACACCATCGTTGCGCAGAACACCCTGGCCGATAACTACCAGGCCCTGACCGAACTGACCGGCCAGCCGGTGATGAACCTGAAGGGCCTGCCGGCCGACTTCCGTCCGGAAGTGCCAGCCAACCGCGGCAACATCAGCGAACTGGTGCAGCAGGCGACCAGCCAGAACCCGGCGCTGAAGGCGCAGGAACTGAAGGTCAGCGCGGCTGAAGCCGGCGTGCAGGCTGCACGTGGCGGCCACTACCCGACCCTGTCGCTGGGCGGCAGCTGGGGCAAGAGCGCGACCTGGGGCGACAGCGTCGGTTCCGGTTCGCTCTCCCCCGATGCGCGCACCAACAGCATCGGCCTGACCCTGAGCGTGCCGATCTTCTCCGGCGGTGCCACCCAGTCCGGCGTGCGCCAGGCGCTGGCCCAGCGTGACATCGCCCAGGACGGCTACGAGCAGCAGAAGCGTGCCCTGGACCGCAACACCCGCAATGCCTACCAGACCCTGGTGCAGGGCATCAGCGAAGTGGAAGCCCGCCGCCTGGCGGTGGTCTCGGCGCAGAGCGCGTATGACGCGTCGCAGGTCGGCCTGGAAGTGGGTACCCGCACCGTGCTGGACGTGATCCAGAACCAGCGCATCCTGTTCTCGGCGCAGCTGGACTACGCCAACGCCCGCTACACCTTCCTGCAGAACCGCCTGCTGCTGAGCCAGTCGCTCGGTGCGCTGGACGTGGCCGAACTGCAGGACATCAACCGCCTGCTGACCCAGGATGCCGGCAACCCGGCCACGACCACGAACTGAGTCGTCGCCCTTCCGGTAGAACAAAGAAGCCACCCGCGAGGGTGGCTTTTTTGTGTATGCGAGTCGCAAGGTGTGCATTCACGCGTGGCATGGATCCAAGGGCAGTAGAGCCACCCCATGCGTGGCTGCCGTGCGCGATCACGCCTCCCTACCCCTGCCAGAGCTGGATGTGCCGGGCCAGCGGCACCAGGCACAACACGGCCGCCAACGGTGCGAACAGGTAGATCCACACCGTGCGCTGCCACGGCACCTGGCCCTGTGGCCGCAGCAGGCCCAGGCACAACACCGCCAGCAACGGCAGCACGCCAAGGCCTGGCGGCAGTATCGCGCGTTCGGGCAGCCACGGCACCAGCAGCATTGCCAGCGTGGCCACGCCCAGAGCCAGCGTCGCCCGCCCCGGGTCGCGGTTGTCGTGATCAGCGGCACCCGGCCGCCGCCACAGCGCCGGCAGCAGTTCCACCGCCAGCAGCAGCACCACCACCTGCAGCGCCATCAGCCCGGCCCAGCCTGCCACCGGCAGCAGCGGCAGCATCCACTGCAGCTGCGGCACCGCCTGCACGGCCACCGACAGCGGCCGCGTGCTGTCCAGCGCCACGAACTGCACCAGGCCCGACTGCAGCGCCGCCAGCCCCATCAGCAGCAGCATGGCCGCCAGGACCGCACCACCGGCCACCTGGGTCAGTTGCCGGTGCGGACGCTGCACCCGCGGCGCCACGCCCAGCAGCAGGCTCGCGCTGGCAAACACCCCCAACAGCGGCACGGCCGCAGCCACCACGCCCCCCAGGCCGAATCGATGCGGGCCGGTGGAGGACGGCATCCACGGCACCCAGTTGCCGTAATGCACGTAGCGCGCAGCCACCACCACCAGCAGCAGGCCCAGGCCGACTTTCACGCTCAGCAGCACGCAGGCGACCAGCAGCGTACGACGGGGCCGCAGCATCGCCGCCAGGCCGACCGGCAGCAGGCCCAGCGCCGCCGCCATGGATATCGGCAACCAGCGCTGCGGTGGTACGCCCAGGGCGCAGGCTACGGCGTTCAGGTGGCGGGCCCCCGACTGCGCGGCACCGGCGAGGGTGGCCAACAGATCCAGCAGCAACAAGGCCAGCAGGACGGCCGCCAGACGCTGCCCACAGATACCGTGCAACAACGCAGGCAACCCTGCCGCATCCGGCGTGCGGCGCATGACCTCACGCAGGCAGAACAGCAGCGGCGCCGTGCCCACGGCCGCCAGCAACAGGCTCAGCACGATGGCCGGCCCCGCGCGTGCCGCGGTGTTCTGGCTGACCAGCGCGATCACGCTGCCCCCGATCAGCAGGGTCAGCGCCAGCACCAGCAGGTGGTCGCTGCCCAACCGGTCGAACGCCGCGCGCCCGCTGCGCAGACCGGCACCGCTGTCGTCCTTCATCGCAAGCTCCCTTGATGCCATCCAAGCGTGATGGTCATCAGGCTGGCAGCACGGCCCCAGGGACGGAATCAGAATCGGCCGAACGTGTGCCGCGTTGTGATGGCAGCCACGGTGCGACGATGCCTGGCGGTCCGACTACGACAGCGCGGAGGGCATCAAGCAGGCTTGAATCCGTTGAACGCGACAGTACCGGGACGGCACCGTGCGCCAGCTTCAGTCGCGCGGCGGCGGCAGGTGCGGTGCGACCAGCGCCAGCGTGCGCTGCAGCGCCCCGCGGCCGTTGCTCACCAGCGTGCAACCGGCCCGCGCCATGTCTTCGCGGGCCTGCGCGTCGTCCAGCAGGTGCTGCAGCAGATCGCCCACCGCCTGCACGTCCTCGCCGATCAGCAGCGCCCCGGCCTCGCGCATGCGCCGCGAGATCTCGGAGAAATTATGCAGGTGCGGACCGGTCACCGCAGCCGTGCCCATTGCCGCCGGTTCCAGCAGGTTGTGCCCGCCGATAGCCTGCAGGCTGCCGCCGACGAAGGCGACCTGCGCACAGCCATAGAACGGCATCAGTTCGCCCAGCGTATCGATGACGAACACCTCCGTGCCCGCACCCGGCCACTGCTGCGCGCGGCGCGTGGCCACGCTCCAGCCCTGCTCGCGGGCCAGCGCTTCGACCTTCGGGAAGCGTTCGGGATGGCGCGGTGCCCACAGCAGCAGCAGGTCCGGATGGCGCTCGCGCAGGCGCCGATGCAGGTCGATCACCGCCTGCTCTTCGCCATCGTGGGTGCTGGCAGCGATCCACACAGGCCGCGTGGCCGGCACCTGCGCATGGAACTGGGCCACGAACGGCCGCACATCCGGCGTGGTGATGTCGAACTTCAGGTTGCCCAGCGCCTGTACCTGCTCCGGTGCCGCACCGAGCTGCACGAAGCGCGCCGCGTCGTCTTCCGACTGCGCGGCCACGCAGGTGACGGTGCGCAGCGCGCGGCGGATGAGCGCGGCCAGCACCCGGTAGCCGCGCAGCGAGCGGGCCGACAGGCGGGCGTTGAGGATGTAGACCGGGATGCGGCGGTCGCGGCAGCCGAACAGCATGTTCGGCCACAGCTCGGTTTCCAGGATCAGCGCCAGGCTGGGCTGGAAATGGCCGAGGAAACGGTTGACGCTGCCCGGCACGTCATACGGCAGGTAGACGTGGTCCAGCGCATCGCCCCACAGCGCGCGCACCCGCTCCGACCCGGTCGGGGTGATGGTGGTGATGACCCAGCGGATGTCCGGGCGCTGCTCGCGCAGGGCGTTGACCAGTGGCGCGGCGGCGTTGACCTCGCCCACCGAGACGGCGTGCAGCCAGACCCGCGGCTGGCCGGTCGGCTGCGGATAGGACGCATAGCGTTCATCCCAGCGCCGGAAGTATTCACGGACCCGGAAACCGCGCCAGACCAGGTGGTACACGGTGATTGGCAGCAGGATGTAGAGCACGACCGAATACAGGCCGCGCAGGATCCATTCGACAGGGTCTTTACGCATGCGGCAAGGATACGGGAGCCCCCCGGGAAAGACACGCGACGGGGTTGGTAGAATGGCGGCATGTCCGATGCCTCTACCGCCGTCCGCCCGTCCCTGGCCGATCCCCGCAACTGGCCGATGTTCGCGGCCATGTTCGCTGCCTTCGGCATCGCCCGGCTGCCCTGGATGCTGCAGCGCGCGCTCGGCCGCGGCGTCGGCTGGATCACCTGGCGCCTGCTCGGCAGCCGCCGCCGTGCCGCCGAGGTGAACCTGAAGCTGTGCTTCCCCGAGAAGGACGAAGCCTGGCGCAACCGCCTGGTGCGCGACAGCTTCGATGCCCTCGGCGTGGGCATCTTCGAATGCGCGCGTTCGTGGTGGGGCAGCATCGACAGCATCCGCCCGCAGGTCCAGATCGAGGGCCTGGAGCACCTCAAGCAGATGCAGGCCGAAGGCCGCGGCGTGCTGCTGGTGTCAGGGCACTTCATGACCCTGGAGATGTGCGGCCGCCTGCTGTGCGACCACGTCGACCTGTCGGGCATGTACCGCAAGCACAAGAACCCGGTGTACGAGTGGGCGGTGAAGTTCGGCCGGCTGCGCTACGCCAAGGCGATGTACGCCAACGAGGACATTCGTGCCACCGTGCGCCACCTGAAGAAGGGCGGCTTCCTGTGGTACGCGCCGGACCAGGACATGCGCGGCAAGGACACCGTGTTCGTGCCGTTCTTCGGCCACACCGCCGCCACCATCACCGCCACCCACCAGCTGGCGCGGATGACCGGCTGCGCGGTGATCCCCTACTTCCACCGCCGCGAAGGCGGAAAGTACTTCCTGAAGATCGGCGCGCCGCTGGAGAACTTCCCCAGCGAGGACGTGGAAGCCGATACCACGCGGGTCAACCAGGCCATCGAACAGATGGTGCGCGAGGCCCCGGACCAGTACCTGTGGATCCATCGGCGGTTCAAGCGCCAGCCCGGTGGCAGAAGCGATTTCTACAAATAACCGTTTCCACCGATAACCGGGAAAGGCCCAACCACGCATCGGCGTGGATGCGCGATCACACCGCTTTCGGTGCGTCGTCCGGTTCGCGGGCCAGCAACGTGCCGACGAACAACGCAGCCAACAACACCGTCACCCCGCCCCAGAACGCGGAATAGAACGCGAGTTGGGTGTTGAGCGGGAACACGGTGGCGGCCAGCGCCAGCATTGCCGGGCGCGCGCGGTCACGGGCCGCGGGCGGTGCGAAACGCCAGGCGCGCCACGCCTGGGCGACGGCGGCCAGCCACAGCAGCAGCCCCAGCACGCCGGTTTCGGCGAGGATTTCCAGCACGATCTGGTGGGCGTGCAGCGCCGGTTCGGCGCCCCACACCGCGGGCCCATCGTCACCGACGCACTGCGGGTACGCATCGCGGAAGCCGCGTGCGCCCACGCCGTTGATCGGGTGTTCGGCAATCATGCAACCGGCCGCACTCCAGATGCGCCCGCGTCCGGACAGCGCCTGGTCGACGCCCTCGGTGCCGCCGTCCCAGACCATCGCGGTGCGCGCCACGCGCTCGCGCAGCTGCGGCACGCTGGCGGTCAGTGCCGCCGTGGCCAGCAGGCCGACCACTGCCAGCAGGCCCAGCCGTTTCCAGCCGAGCTGGCGCATGCCGCTGTAGGCCACGATCACCGCGAAGGTGATCCACGACGCGCGCGAACCGGCCAGCAGCAGCACGATGGCCAGCGCCGCACCGGCGAGCAGCCAGCCCGGCGTACCGAAGCGGCGTGCGGCGGGGAGCAGCAGGAACGGCGAGAGGCTGGCCAGGACCTGGCCGAACTTGAGGTTGCACGGCCCCAGCGGACCACTGAGGCGGTCAGCCAGGGCCATTTCCTCGGCCGGGCACAGCGCGTGGCCGCTGACCGCCAGCTTCAGCTGCTGCAGCGACCAGAACCACGGGCTGGTACCGGCCATCGCCTGTACCAGCGCATCCAGCGTCCACAGCGCGGTGATCAGCGCCAGGCCACCGAAGATCAGGCGCCGCCGCTGCGGGGTGGCCACGGCAATCGCCACCAGCCACATGAAGGGCAGGTAGCGCAGGCCGGCGGCCGCCTTGGTCCACGACGCCGCCGTGTCGATCGCATCGAAGGCGGAAAACGCCTGCGGCAGCCAGTAACCGAGGAACAGGATCGACGTCAGTGCCCACGCCGCGGGCGTCAGCAGGTGCGGGCGGCGCTGCAGGCGGCGCATGATCATGCGTACCGCGGCATACACCGCGCCGAGGCCGAGCACGGTTTCGGCGACGCCCGGCAACGGCCACAGGGCCACGTAGGCCAGCACCCACCATGGCGCCCAGCGCCCAGCGCGCTCGTCAAACGCGATGGGTGCGGCGTCAGCCTGCAAGGTCGGCATAGAGGCGGAGGGTGTCGCGCTGCATGGTCTGCAGGGTAAACGGGATACGGCTCGGCAAGGACGGCGGCTGCGCCAGCAGGGCCAGCGCACGTTCACCCAGCGCCCGGGCATCGCCCAGCGGCACGGCGCCGGCCGGCTGCAGCTGCTGCAGCAGTTCGCC
Source organism: Stenotrophomonas testudinis (assembly GCF_024499815.1). Classification (NCBI taxonomy): domain Bacteria; kingdom Pseudomonadati; phylum Pseudomonadota; class Gammaproteobacteria; order Lysobacterales; family Lysobacteraceae; genus Stenotrophomonas; species Stenotrophomonas testudinis. The sequence continues at coordinate 186,180 of NZ_JAMOKY010000001.1, forward strand.
CACGCCACCATGGTCCCAGCCCAGCACCGGGCGACCGACCGACAGCGCCTCGACCACGGTACGGCCGAATGCCTCGGGCTTGTCCGACAGCTGCAGGACCAGATCGCTGGCCGCATAGGCCTGGGCGATGCGCGCGGTCGGGGTGCTGATCTGCACCGCCTCGGCCACGCCCAGCGCGGCCGCCTGGCGGCGCAGCTCGGCCACGTAGCTTTCGCGGCCGGGCTCGTCGGTGCCCAGCATCCACAGCTGTGCCGGCACGCCGGCAGCGCGCACGTCGGCCAGCAGCTGCAGTGCGTGCGCATGACCCTTCAGGCGGGTGCCACGGCCCGGCAGCAGCAGCAGTGGGCCGTCGACCTGGGCCAGCCAGGGGTAATCGGCGGCCAGCGCCAGCCGCGGCCGGCGGTCGGCACGGGCCACGCGGGGGAACTGGCCGGCATCGACGCCACGCGGAATGACCTGCAGGCGCTGCTCCGGCACCGTCGGGTAATGCTGCCGCACGTAGTCGCGCACCGTGTTGGATACACAGATGACGCGCTCACCGCTGGTCATCACCGCGCTGTAGCGGCTGGGCGAGTTCAGGCCGTGCACGGTGGTCACCCAGTGCGGGCGCTGCGCGGCCGGCATCGCACGGATCGCGTACAGGCCCAGCCACGCCGGCAGGCGCGAGCGCGCATGTACGATGTCCGCACCAACCTCGGCGAACAACCGCCGCAGGGTGGACAGGTGGCGCAGGGTCATCAGCGACTTGCGGCCGATATCAAGGGTGAGGTGCTCGGCACCGCTGTCCAGCAGCGGCTTCACCAGGCGGCCACCGGCGGACACCACCAGCGCGCGATGGCCGGCGGCGACCAGGGCCGCAGCGATTTCCAGGGTCGAGCGCTCGACGCCACCGGAGTGCAGCGCCGGCAGCAACTGCACCACGGTCAGTCGGCGCATCGAGGTGCCTGCTTAGTCAGCCAGCACGAAGGTGGAACCGCAGTACGGGCACTTCGCCTCGCCGTTGGGCTCGTCTTCGATCGGCAGGTACACGCGCGGATGCGAGTTCCACAGCGCCATTTCCGGAGTCGGGCAGCTCAGCGGCAGGTCGCTGCGGTGCACGGTGTAGCGCTTTTCGGCGTTGGCGGGCGCGGTGGCGGTATGGCTCATGGCGGGTGTCGATGAACGGATTGCGAGGCCTGCGATTCTAGCACCTTGGGGCGGTCCGGCCGCCCCCTGCCCGTTCAAGGCCCCCGGGCGTGCCCGGGGGCCAGCGGCCCTTACTGGAAGTCCAGCGACAGTTCCAGGAAGGCCGAACGGCCGAAGGCGTTGTAGACGCCTTGGTCGTAGTACGGCCAGTTGCCGTTGCTGCGGTCGATCGGCGGCATCTCGTCGGTCAGGTTGTTGACCGTCAGCAGCAGGCTGGCCAGGTCGTTGATGCGGTAGCCGACCGTCGCGTTCCAGGTGGTCCAAGGGCCGATGTCGCGCTGCTCGCCGCGGCTGTCCCAGGTGGGGGCATTGCGTATGCCGAAGGCGCTGGCGGTGAACGGCCCGCGCTTCCAGTTCACGCCCAGCGTGGCGCGGTACTGCAGCTCGTTGGAGTTGGCGCAGCACAGCTGGTCGTAGACCGGGTCGCCTTCCTTGTCCTGGGTGGTGTGCTTGAGCGGCCGGTAGTAGCCGGCATTGACCGCGAAGTCACCCACCGACTGCGTGGCCCAGCGGTAGTCCAGCGCCGCCTGCACGCCGTTCTGGCGCTGGCTGGCGATGTTGATCGGGTACGAGAACACCTTGTCCACGCCGTTCGGGTTGAGCGGATCGGTGGCCGGCTTGCGCTGCACCTGGCCCAGCACCTGCTGGCAGGTGGGCGAGTTGATGTCGAACGGGGTCTGCCCGTTCTCCGAGACGCCCAGGCGGCAGTTGGCCTCGGTGTCGAGGATGCTGTCGGTGCCGAGGATGCGCACTTCGTTCTCGATGACCACCGAGTTGTAGTCCACCGACAGGGTCAAGGCGTTGTCCAGGGTCGACCACACCACGCCATAGGTGAAGGTGCGCGCGGTGATGTCCTTCAGGTCGCGGTTGCCGGTGCTGGAGGACAGCACCGAGAGGCCGGACTGGTCGCACTCGTCGAAGTTGTCGGAGGTGTACCCGGCCTGCCGGCATTGGTAGAGATCGGTGTTGGTGGTGTAGCCACTGCTTTCGCGCGAGAACAGGTAGAACATGTCCGGCGAACGGAAGGCGGTGGCGTAGCTGCCGCGCAGCAGCAGCGATTCGATCGGCCGGTATTCCAGGCCCAGCTTCCAGGTGGCCTTGCCGTTGCCACCGCCGCCCTGCAGCGCGTACTTATCGTAGCGCCCGGACAGGTTGGCGCTGAACGTATCGATGATCGGCACCTGCAGTTCGGCGCCCAGCGCGTACAGGTCACGCTGGCCCTGCGCCGAGGTGCCGGCGGTCTGCCCGCGGAACAGCACCCCCGCGTTGGGATCGGCCGACTGGTTGAAGAACTTCTCGCGCTGGCCCTGCGCGATCAGCGCGAAACCGACGTCGCCGGCCGGCAGGGTGAACAGCGAGCGATCGGTCAGCAGCGCTGTCACTGCGGTGCGCGACGCACTGGATGCTGCACGGTTGAGGCCGCTGAAGCTGTCGTACTGCTCGCGGTTGATCGGCTGGTACAGCCGCGACAGATCCGGCGCGTAGACCTCGTAGCCATCCTGAATGCCCAGCATCGGCCCCAGGTAGTAGTCGTCAACGCCGTTCTTCGCCAGGAAATCGGTGGATTTGCGGGTGACGTCGGTGCTGGAACGGTTGACGTAGACGTCGTAGTCAAAGCCTCCAAGCACGCCGCGCACGCCGGCGGTGATGTTGAGCGAGCGGGTGTAGACGCGCTGGTCCTTGGCATCCAGGCCGACTTCCTCCGGCGCGTAGATGCGCTGCCACTGTTCGTACTGGCCGCTGGTCTGGTTGTAGAAGGTCTTGTTCCAGAACGGGCTGCCACCGCTGTAGGTGGGCCGGCCGAAGCCGAACAGGATGTCCGAGTACAGCTCGGTGTCCGGGCTGAGGTGGTAGCGCAGGAAGGTGGTGGCGTTGACGTCCTGGCTGGAGTTGTACAGCGACGCGGTGCCGACGTTGTCAGGCGTGCCGCAGTAGTAGCCGCCGCCGGAGATGTCACGGTGCGCGTACACGGTGCTGCCGCCAAACAGGTCCGACAGGGGCGCGCAGGTGGCCGCGCCCGGGTCGATGTAGGCGTTGGGGCCCATGCGCATGCGCAGGAAGCTGCGCGAAGGATCCTGCGGGCCGGTCGGGTTGTCGTTGACGCTGTCGATGCGGCTGCGGTCGAAGGCGTAGATCGCCTTCTGGTTGGTGTATTCCAGCCCGTAGCTGATATCGAGGTTGCCGAAGGTCTGGCCGCTGCTGGCGCTGAAGCGCTGGCTGGAGCCGCCGCCCTGGCTGTAGCCGCCGACGCGGTAGCGCAGGTGGGTGCCTTCGACGCGGTCCTTCAGCACGATGTTGACCACGCCTGCAATGGCCGAGGAGCCATACACCGAGGACTGGCCACCGGTGAGCACGTCGATGCGCTCGACCATGCCCAGCGGGATGTTGGCGATGTCGGCGATGCTCGTGTTGCCGTTGTAGGCCAGCGGGTAGCTGTTGATCGGCCGCCCGTTGATGAGGGTGAGGGTGTAGCTGGGGTCCAGGCCGAACAGGCTGATGGTCTTGGCGCCCGGGGTGTAGAAGCCGGTGCCCTGCGAATCCTGAACCGAGCCGTTCGACACCGGCAGCGAGCGCAGCGCGTCGAACACGGTGGTGAAGCCCTGTGCCTGGATCTGCTCGGCGGTGATGGTGGTGACCGGCGAGGGACCCTCCACCTGTGCGCGCGGGATGAGCGAGCCGGTGACCTTGACCGCATCCAGGTCGCGGGTGCGCGGCGGATCGGTGCCTTCCCCCTGCGGGGTCGACTGGGCCTGTACGGCAAGTGGCGACAACAGCAACGACGACATCAACAACGACAACAACCGGGGTTTCATCAAGCTCTCTCCAGAGGCGGATGACGGTCCAGCCGGTGGGGGGCGGACGGGAAGGTCGTGGATGGACGGCAGTGGCGGGCAACAGCGGGACGGCCATGGGGCCGGCCCGGATCAGGACATGCGGGGCATTCCGGTACAGGGGTGAGCTGGCCACTTTTAAATCGATCCAAGGCAATCTGTCAATAATTTGAAATGAAACGGTTTTGCCGGATTTGGATCGAACTAATTGCACTTGTCAGGGGGCAATGGGCTGAGGCAGGATCGGGGCGATTCCGACCCTGACCCGATCGCACGGCCCGACCCCCACCGGACCGGCATCGCCCCTTTCCACTGCCCCCTGGGCGGCGGGCGCGATGCTGTCCGTGGTGCGTGCCGATGCGGGTTCTGCCTGCCGCCTGCCCTACCGGGAGACCCTGCATGACCCTGTCCGATCCGCGCCGCGCCCTGCTTCCGCTTGCCCTCGCCCTGGCCTGCGCCACCCCCGCCCTGCCCGCACTGGCGCAGGGCCTGCAGACCTCGTTCGAAGCGGGCGAACCGGCACCGGCCAAGGCCGGCGGCGCCCTGCAGGTGCAGATCGGCAACGGTCCGGCCGAGCCCTATGCGGCCAAGCGCAATGTCGGCTACAGCGGCCTGCGCGCCCTGCACTACCAGGCCGGCGGTGGCAGCGCGCGGCGCGAACTGTTCAACACCGACCTGGCCATCGACGCCGATACCACGCTGTCCTGGCTGGTCCTGCCTGAGATCGTCGGCAAGGACACGGTGGCCTCCACCTACGTATCGCTGGACCTGCGCCTGGACGATGGCAGCCGCGTGTCCGCCAGCAACGCGCGCGACCAGCACGGCATCGCCCTCGGCGCACAGGCGCAGGGCGATTCGAAGACGCTGTACCCGCAGCAGTGGGCACGCAAGGCCGTGCGCCTGGGCGACGTGCCGGCGCTGCGCGGCCGCCGCGTGGTCGCCATCGAGCTGGAGGTGGCCAGCGCCGAGGGCGCGCCGGTCTCCGGCTGGATCGACGACGTGCGCCTGGATGCGCAGCCGCGCAACGTGCCGCAGCGGGTTTCGGACTGGGTGCTGACCACCCGCGGCACCCAGGCCAACGGCACCTTCTCGCGCGGCAACAACTTCCCGGCCACGGCGGTGCCGCATGGCTTCAACTTCTGGACCCCGGTGACCGATGCCGGCGCGCTCAACTGGCTGTACCGCTGGAACGAGCAGAACGATGCGAAGAACCGTCCGCAGCTGCAGGCGCTGGCACTGAGCCACCAGCCCAGCCCGTGGATGGGCGACCGCCAGACCTTCCAGGTGATGCCCTCGGCCAGCCGTGGCGTGCCCGAGGCCGACCGTGGCAAGCGTGCGCTGTCCTTCGACCGCAGCCACGAAAGCGCGCGCCCGTACCGCTACGACGTACGCTTCGACAACGGCATCGCCGCGTCCATCGCGCCGACCGACCACGCCGCGCTGTTCCACTTCGCCTTCCCCGAGGGCGGTGATGCCAACCTGCTGTTCGACAACGTCGATGCGCGTGGCGGCCTGAGCCTCGATGCGGCCACGCAGACCCTGAGCGGCTATACGGATACCCGCAGCGGCCTGTCCAACGGCGCCACCCGCATGTTCGTGGTCGCCCGCTTCGACAAGCCGTGGCGCAGCAGCGGCCGCATCGACACCGGCCGCCCCACCGGCTACATCAAGTTCGACGCGGGCAGCGATCGCCAGGTGACCATGCGCATCGCCACCTCGCTGATCTCGGTCGAGCAGGCGCGGCACAACCTGGACCTGGAAATCGCCGCCGCCGACACGCTGGACAGCGTCGCCGGCCGCGCGCAGGACGCCTGGGATGCACGCCTGGCCCGCTTCGACATCGGCAATGCCAGCGACGATGCGAAGACCACGCTGTATTCCAGCCTGTACCGCCTGTACCTGTACCCCAACTCCGGCCATGAAAATGCCGGCACCGCGGCCGCGCCGGACTGGCGCTACGCCAGCCAGGCCAGCGCCGAGGACAACAACACCGACGGCAGCGCCAACCGCAGCTTCGCGCCGGTGCGCGATGGCCAGGTGTACGTCAACAACGGTTTCTGGGATACCTTCCGCACCACGTGGCCGGCCTATGCGCTGTTCACCCCGGACGATGCCGGCAAGCTGGTGCAGGGCTTCATCGAGCAGTACCGCGCGGGTGGCTGGATCGCACGCTGGTCCTCGCCGGGCTACGCGGACCTGATGGTCGGCACCAGCTCGGACGTGGCCTTCGCCGATGCGTGGCTGAAGGGCATCGGTGGCTTCGACCCGGCCGAGGCTTATGCCGCCGCGCTGAAGAACGCCACCGTAGTGCCACCGGACCGCCATGTCGGCCGCAAGGGCATGGACCGCTCGACCTTCCGTGGCTACGCCAGCGCCGACGTGCATGAAGGCATGTCGTGGACGATGGAAGGCGCGTTGAACGACTTCGGCATCGCCAACATGGCCGAGGCCCTGGCCAAGCGCGCGAGCAGCGCCGCCGAACGCGAGCGCTACAGCACCGAGGCCGATTACTTCCGCTACCGCGCGGCCGGCTATTCGACCCTGTTCGACCCGGCCGCCGGCTTCTTCCAGGGCCGCAAGGAAGATGGCAGCTGGCGCCTGGATTCGAAGGCCTACGACCCGCGTGTGTGGGGCTACGACTACACCGAATCCAACGGCTGGACGTTCGCCTTCACCGCCGCGCACGACGGCGAGGGCCTGGCTGCGCTGTACGGTGGCCGCGACAAGCTGGCCGCCAAGCTCGATACGTTCTTCTCGACCCCGGAAACCGCCGACCCGGCGCTGGCCGGTTCCTACGGCGGCACCATCCATGAAATGACCGAAGCGCGCGACGTGCGCATGGGCATGTACGCGCACAGCAACCAGCCGGCGCACCACATCCCGTGGATGTACCTGTACGCCGGGCAGCCGTGGAAGACCCAGCAGCACGTGCGCGAGATCCTGTCGCGCCTTTATGTCGGCAGCGAGATCGGCCAGGGCTACCCGGGCGATGAGGACAACGGCGAGACGTCGGCGTGGTATCTGCTGGCCTCGCTGGGCCTGTACCCGCTGCGCATGGGCGCGCCGGAGTACGTGATCGGCTCGCCGGCCTTCGAGCATGCGCGGGTGGAACTGCAGGGCGGCGCGGTGCTGACCGTCAACGCGGCCAACAACTCGGCGCAGAACGTCTACGTGCAGTCGCTGAAGATCAACGGCAAGCCGTGGACCAAGACCTGGGTGCCGCACGAGATGATCGCCAAGGGCGCGACGCTGGACTTCGTGATGGGCCCGCAGCCCTCGCGCTGGGGCAGCGGTGCCGACGATGTGCCGCGTTCGCTGACCGCGCCGGGCAAGCGCCCGCAGATGCTGCATGACCTGCTCGGCAACGGTGCCCGCGCGGCGCTGGCCGATGGCCGTGCGGTGCCCGCGCTGCTGGACGACGATGCGACCACGGCCGTGCCGCTGGGCGCGGGCGCCACCATTGCACTGACGGTGGTGGGCGATGGCGCGCCGACGATGTACACGCTGACCAGCGGTGAAGGCGCGATCCGCGGTGCCGGATGGACGCTGGAAGCACGCACGGCCGGCGGCCGCTGGACGACGCTGGATGAGCGCCGTAGCGAAGATTTCACCTCGCCGCGGCAGACTCGCCCGTTCCGCATCGCCTCGCCCTCACGCTTTGCAGAGTACCGTCTGCGCGTGGCTGCGCCGGGGCGCCTGCAGCTGGCCGAGATCGAACTGTTGTCGCCCTCCACCGTAAACTGATCCCATGCGCCTTCGCCTGCTGACTCTTGCCCTCGCTGCATTCACCCTGCCCGGCATCGCGCAGGGCCAGCCATCGCAGACCGATGCCTTCGATGGCCAGGTCACGCGCGAAGGCGTGACCCTCTCCTACCAGGATCCCACCGGCGCGCTGTCCGCGCCGGTACGGAAGCGGATCATCGACACGTTCTACTTCGCCTACCTGCGCGAACGGGCGGATTTCCACCCGAAGGCGCCGGCCGACGTGCGCATCGTGATCGACCCGGCCTACAACGGCGTCGCCTACGTGGGCGACAAGGACAAGGCCACCACGATCACCATCAACCCGGGCTGGCTGCTGCAGCACCCCGATGACATCGACCTGGTGACCCACGAGGCGATGCACATCGTGCAGGGCTACCCGAGCTACGGCGACAAGCGCGTGCCGGGCTGGCTGGTGGAAGGCATCGCCGACTACGCACGCGACCGCTATGGCATGGGCAATGCTGCGGCGGGCTGGGCGCTGCCGCAGAAGGTGGGCAAGGGCCAGACCGTGGAAAGCGGCTACCGGGTGACCGGTGCGTTCCTGAAGTGGGCCGAGGGCGAACACCCCGGCCTGGTACTGACGCTGGACAAGGCCCTGCGTGCAGGCCAGTACACCCCGGCGCTGTGGCAGAAGCACGCCGGCAAGGCACTGCCGGCGCTGTGGGCCGAGTACGCCAAGCCGCGTTCGGATGCCCCGCCGCCGGCACCGGCACGACGCGGCAAGCGCTGACCGGTAGCGCCGGGCCATGCCCGGCGGAATGCCTGATTGGCCGCGCTGCGCGCTCGCCGGGCATGGCCCGGCGCTACCCGATCCGGTTTCCGCTGTGCGGAAACAGAAACGCGCCCCATGGGGCGCGTTTCTGCAGGTGTCGCGGGAACGAAGGCTTACGCCTTCTTTTCCGCTTCCAGCTGCTTGCGGATCTGCGCATCCACCGCGGCAATCGCGGTCATGTTCAGCACGCGGCGCGAGGTCGCGCTGGTGGTGAGGATGTGCACCGGCTTGTTCACGCCCATCAGGATCGGACCGATCGCCACGCCGTCGGTGAACACACGCACCAGGTTGTAAGCGATGTTGGCCGCTTCCAGGTTCGGCAGCACGAACAGGTTGGCACGGCCCTGCAGGGTCGAGCCCGGCAGCAGCTTCTGGCGCAGGGCTTCGTCCCATGCGGTGTCGCCCTGCATCTCGCCGTCCACGTTCAGACGCGGGTTGCGCTTGAGCAGCATCTCGCGCACCTGGCGCATCTTCAGCGCATCCTTCGAATCGTGGCTGCCGAAGTTGGAGTGCGACAGCAGCGCCACCTTCGGCTCGATACCGAACAGCTTCATGCGGTAGGCGGCCTGCAGGGTCGCTTCGCACAGCTGCTCGGCGGTCGGGTCCTCCTGCACGTGGGTGTCCACGAAGAAGAACACGCCCTGCTGGTTGATCACGCCGGTCATGGCCGAGGTCGAGGTGACCTTCGATTCCAGCGGCAGCACGCTGCGCACGTAGCCCAGCTTCTTGTGGAAGCGGCCGACGATGCCGGTCAGCATCGCATCGGCTTCGCCACGGGCAACCATCACGGCGGCGATCAGGGTCGGGCGCGAACGCATCAGGTTCTTCGCCGCGGCCACGGTCACGCCGCGGCGGCCGGTCAGGCCGTGGTAGTACTGCCAGTATTCGTTGAAGCGCGGGTCGTCATTGATGTTGGTGACCTCAATGTTCTCGCCGACCTTCAGGCGCAGGCCGAGACGCTCGATGCGCGATTCGATGACGTCCGGGCGACCGATCAGGATCGGGTGCGCCAGGCCTTCGTCGACCACGTTCTGCACGGCCTGCAGCACCACTTCTTCTTCGCCTTCGGCGTAGACCACGCGCTGCTTGTCGTTGCGCGCGCGGTCGTAGACCGGCTTCATCATCAGGCTGGTGCGGTAGACGAACTGGGCCAGCTTGTCGCGGTAGGCGCCCATGTCGGCGATCGGACGGGCGGCCACGCCCGAATCCATCGCGGCCTGGGCCACGGCGGCCGACAGCTCCACCAGCAGGCGGCGGTCGAACGGACGCGGGATCAGGTATTCACGGCCGAAGCTCGGGGTGTCACCGCCATAGGCCGAGCCCATGTCGGTGGCCGCACGGCGGGCCAGCGCGGCGATGGCGCGCACGCAGGCGATCTTCATTTCCTCGTTGATCGCGGTGGCGCCGACATCCAGCGCGCCACGGAACAGGTACGGGAAGCACAGCACGTTGTTGACCTGGTTCGGGTAGTCCGAACGGCCGGTGCCGATGATCGCGTCCGGACGGGCGGCGCGCGCCAGTTCCGGCATGATTTCCGGGGTCGGGTTGGCCAGGGCGAAGATCACCGGATCCGGCGCCATGGTCTTGACCATCTCCGCGGTCAGGATGCCCGGGGCCGACAGGCCCAGGAAGATGTCTGCGCCGTCGACGATCTCGGCCAGGGTGCGCTTGTCAGTGTCGCGCGCATAGCGCTGCTTTTCCGGGTCCAGATCGGTACGGCCGGTGTGGATGACGCCCTCGCGGTCGAAGGCCAGGATGTTCTCCGGCTTCAGGCCCAGCTGAACCAGCATGTTCACGCAGGAAATGCCGGCCGCGCCCATGCCCGTGGTCGCCAGCTTCACTTCTTCGATCTTCTTGCCGGTGATGGCCATGGCGTTGATCACCGCCGCGCCGACGATGATCGCCGTGCCGTGCTGGTCGTCATGGAACACCGGGATCTTCATGCGCTCGCGCAGCTTGCGCTCGACCACGAAGCATTCCGGGGCCTTGATGTCTTCCAGGTTGATGCCGCCGAAGGTCGGCTCCAGCGAGGCGATGATGTCGACCAGCTTGTCCGGGTCGGTCTCGTCCACTTCGATGTCGAACACATCAATGCCGGCGAACTTCTGGAACAGCACGCCCTTGCCTTCCATCACCGGCTTGCCGGCCAGTGCGCCGATGTTGCCCAGACCCAGCACCGCGGTGCCGTTGGAGATGACCGCCACCAGGTTGCCGCGCGCGGTCAGCTCGCTGGCCTGCTGCGGGTCGGCCTTGATCGCTTCACAGGCGTACGCAACGCCCGGCGAATACGCCAGCGACAGGTCGCGCTGGGTCAGCATGGGCTTGGTTGCAGAGACCTTGATCTTGCCCGGCGGGGACATCCGGTGGTAATCGAGGGCGGCCTGTTTGAAATCTTCGTTGGACATCGACGTGGATTAATGAATGGGCAAGGGGGACAGGGGATGATACCCCCGTTGGAGGGCCTGGACCTGTCGCTATCCTGTCGCAATCATGCTGCGACTGCACAATTCCGTGCCGTATGCGACTAGTCCAGGGACCAGCTTCGGCGATGCCCACGACAGCCATGGGTCGCCTTGAAACGTTGCGGGGCCGCGTCACTCACGTGACCGGCCCCGCGGTACCACACACCTGTGTCAGCCCTTGGCGGGCAGTGCCTCCGGCACGGCATCGACCGGCAGCGGCAGCTCGCTCTCGCGGCCGTCCAGCGCCAGCTTCAGGCGGTCACGGTCCAGCGCGCCTTCCCAGCGCGACACCACCACCGTGGCCACCGCGTTGCCGATGAAGTTGGTCAGCGAGCGGCATTCGCTCATGAAGCGGTCCACGCCCAGGATCAGCGCCATGCCAGCCACCGGCACTTCCGGTACCACGGCCAGAGTGGCGGCCAGGGTGATGAAGCCGGCACCGGTGACGCCGGCCGCGCCCTTGGAGCTGAGCATGGCGACCAGCAGCAGGGCGATCTGGTGGCCCAGGGTCAGTTCGGTGTTGGTGGCCTGGGCGATGAACAGCGCGGCCAGGGTCATGTAGATGTTGGTGCCGTCCAGGTTGAACGAGTAGCCAGTGGGGACCACCAGGCCGACCACCGACTTGCTGCAGCCGGCGCGTTCCATCTTCTCCATCAGCGACGGCAGCGCCGATTCGGAGGAGGAGGTGCCCAGCACCAGCAGCAGCTCGGCCTTCAGGTAGCGGGCCAGCTTGAACACCGAGAACCCGCACAGGCGGCAGACCACGCCGAGGATGACGGCCACGAACAGGAAGGCGGTCAGGTAGAACGAACCCACCAGCCAGGCCAGGTTGATCAGCGAACCGACGCCGTACTTGCCGATGGTGAAGGCGATGGCACCGAAGGCACCGATCGGGGCGGCCTTCATCAGAATGTGCACCAGCTTGAACACCGGGGCGACCAGCGCCTCCAGGAAGTTCACGATCGGCTTGCCCTTCTCACCCACCGAAGCCAGCGCGATGCCGAACAGCACGGCCACGAACAGCACCTGCAGGATGTTGCCGTCGACGAAGGCGCTGATCAGCGTCTTCGGGATGACGTCCATCAGGAAGCCGACCAGGGTCAGGTCATGCGACTTCTCGACGTAGCTGTGGACCGCGGTCTGGTCCAGCTCGGCCGGGTTGATGTTCATGCCCGCGCCGGGCTGCACGACGTGCGCCACGATCATGCCCACGATCAGGGCCAGGGTGGAGAAGAACAGGAAGTACGCCATCGCCTTGGCAAAGACGCGGCCCACCGTGCGCAGGTGGGTCATGCCGGAGATGCCGGTGACGATGGTCAGGAAGATGACCGGCGCGATGATCATCTTCACCAGGTTGATGAAGGCATCGCCCAGCGGCTTCATCTTCTCGCCGATCATCGGCTCGTAGTGGCCGAGGACGGCGCCCAGGATGATCGCCACGATCACCTGGAAGTACAGCTGGCGGTAGAGCGGCAGCGGCTTGCTGGGCAGCGCCGGGGTGGTCGGGATGTGCATGGCGGACTCCGGAAGGGGCGGTTCTTGCGCATACGGCTCCCGCGTTGGCGGGACCGTCTCCGTGGATCTGGACCGACCTGCGCGGCATGCACGGGCGTGTCCAATGGACGCCTTTGTACGCGCAGGGCACGCCGCCGCAGATAACCTATTGGTACTAGCCCCCCGGTTCAGGTGGCTCGGGTGCCTACACTGGCGCCGCACCGCCTGTCCCGGGGACGGCCACCGGCCCGACCTGAACGATCGGGCGCCCCCCTGCGAAAGTTCCGGCCAGCGCGGCCGTTGTTGTCCTGTCCACACGCATCCGAGAGAGAGAGCCGCACCACCATGCGCCCCATTCCGACCCTGCTGGCCATGTCGCTGGCCGCCCTGCCCGCCTTCGCCTCCGCCGCCGATTTTGACAACTGGCCGACCAAGTACGCCTTCAGCGATGGCACCGAACTGGCCGCCACCGGCAACATCGCCTACGACTACAACGACTTCTCCTCTGGCAGCGGGATCGAAGACGATGACGCCGTGCGCCGCAAGGAGTTCGGCGCGACCCTGAAGAAGAAGGGCGTGTACGACGCGATGGTGTACTACGACTTCCAGTCCGATACCTGGCTGGACGTGTTCGTGCGCTTCGAGAGCAAGGCCTTCCTCGGCCGTGATGTCGGCCGCTTCCGCTTCGGCTACATGAAGACCCCGGTCGGCCTGGACGGCAACACCTCCTCGCGCGCCGGCAGCTTCCTGGAGACCGCCCTGCCCGTGCAGGCCTTCTACGCAGGCCGTCGCACCGGCGTGGAATGGGTGCTGGAGCGCCCGCAGTACCTGCTGCAGGCTGGCGCCTACGGTGGCAAGGACCTGCAGGGTGACAACCCCGGCACCACCCAGGCCGTGCGCGCGGTCTGGACCCCGATCAAGGCACCGGGCGACGTGGTCCACCTTGGCCTGGCCTATTCGCAGGAAAACCCGCGCGGCTACCGCGACGGCCGCGACGTGCACCACGAAGCCAGCGCCCGCCTGCGTGCGCGCCCGGAAGCCGGCCTGACCGACATCCGCCTGGTCGACTCCGGCGCGCTGGTCACTGCCGACCAGATCCGCCGCACCGGCCTGGAAGGCATCTGGATCCGCGGTCCATTCTCGCTGCAGGGTGAAGCCCTGCAGGCCACGGTGACCCGCAAGGGCCTGCCCGACTACACCGGCAGCGGCCAGTACGCCATGGCCAGCTGGGTGCTGACCGGCGAATCGCGCCCGTACAGCGCCGGCGCGGTCGCCAACATCAAGCCGGCCCACAGCTACGGTGCGGTCGAGCTGCTGGCCCGCTACAGCCGCATCGACCTCGACGACGGCAGCATCCTCGGCGGGCGCCAGCATGACCTGACCGTGGGCGCCAACTGGTACCTGACCAGCCACTTCAAGTTCCAGGCGAACTACGTGAAGGTCGATGCCAGCCGCCGTGGCGTGCACAGCACCCCGGAAATCTTCGAACTGCGCGCGCAGATGCACTTCTGATCCCTTCCACAGAGCAGAGACCGGCGGGCGTGCATGCCACCCCCGCCGGCCCTGCGTAGACTGCCGCCATGTACTGGCTCAGCCGCCACCGGATGCTGTTGCTGACCATCGCGGTGTTGGTCGGTGGCACCGTGCTGTGCGCGATCGCCGCCGGCCACTTCGCCTGGCGCCGCGCGCTGGCTGCAGAAAGCAACCAGGTGCAGCGCCAGCTGCAGCTGTACGGCCAGGGGCTGCAGCAGCGCATTGACCGCTTCGGCACCCTGCCGCAGGTAATGGCGCTGGACCCGGACCTGCTGCAGGCGCTGCGCGCGCCGCTGACACCCGCCGCAACGCAGCGCCTGAACCTCAAGCTGCAGCGCGCCAACCAGGTCACCCGCACCTCGACTCTGACCCTGGTCGGCCGCAATGGCGTGGCCGTGGCGGCCAGCAACTTCGACCAGCCCTCGACCAACGTCGGCGAGGACTACGCCTACCGCCCCTACTACCAGCAGGCGCTGGCGCATGGGCGTGGCCGCTTCTACGGCATCGGCATGACCACCGGCGTGCCGGGCTACTTCATGTCCGAGGCGATCGTCGATGGCGACGGCCAGCGCATCGGCGTGATCGTCATCAAGATCGAGCTGTCCGCACTGGAACAGGAATGGCTGGGCAGCCCCGACGTGGTGCTGGCCAGCGACAACCATGACGTGGTGTTCCTGGCCAACCGCGATGAGTGGCGCTATCGCCTGCTGCGCCCGCTGGGGGCCGACGAGCGCCGCGAGATGCTCGATGCCCGCCAGTACGCCGACCGTTCGCTGCAGCCGCTGCGCGTGCGCACCGAAGATGTGCTGGCCGATGGCGGGCGCATGGTGCGCCTGCTCGACCCGGCGTTGCCGCAGGCGATGCTGTGGCAGACCCTGCCGCTGCCCGACGAGGACTGGAGCCTGCACCTGCTGCATGACGCCGGCGGTGCGTCCAGCGTGGGCCGCGCCGCGGCCATGGCCGGTGCCGCCGTGTGGCTGGCACTGGGCTTCCTGGTGCTGTTCGTGCAGCAGCGCCGGCGCCTGTCCCGGCACCGCCAGCGCAGCCGCAGCGAGCTGGAAACCCTGCTCAAGCAGCACGCGCAGGAACTGCGCACCGCCCAGGACGGCCTGCTGCAGGCCGCCACCGACGCCGACAGCGGGCTCAGCCGCAGCCTCGAGCACCTGCCGCAGGGCGTGGTCATCATCGACCGCGAACTGCGCCTGGTGGCGTGGAATTCGCGCTACATCGAACTGTTCCGCTTCCCGCAGGGGCTGGTGCGGGTGGGCCGGCCGATCGAGGAGCTGTTCCGCTTCAACGCCCGCCGCGGCTTGCTCGGTCCCGGCCCCGTCGACGATGCCATCGAGCGCCGCCTGAACCACCTGCGCAGCGGCCGCCCGCACATGCGCGAAAGCGAGAAGGACGACGGCACGGTGCTGGAGATCCGCGGCAATCCCCTGCCCGACGGTGGCTTCGTCACCAGCTATGCGGACATCACCAGCTACAAGAACGCCGCGCGCGAACTGCGCTCTCTGGCCGATGCGCTGGAACACCGGGTGGCCGAGCGCACCCATGACCTGGAGGAAGCGCGCCGCGAGGCCGTGCAGGCCAACCGCTACAAGACCCGCTTCGTCGCCTCGGCGGTGCACGACCTGCTGCAGCCGTTGAATGCTGCGCGCATGTTCGTTTCGGTGCTGCGCGCGCGGCTGAATGGCGAAGCGCGCGAACTGAGTGAGCACGTAGACGCCGCACTGGCCGCGCAGGACGCCATCCTCAACAGCCTGCTGGATATCTCGCGGCTGGAATCGGGCTCCCTGCAGACCCGCGTGCGTGCATTCGCACTGTCGCCGCTGCTGGAGACCCTGGCCCGCGAGTTCGGCATCGCCGCGCAGAGCCGTGGCCTGCAGCTGGACTGGATCGACACCCGCGCGGTGGTGGTCAGCGATGAAGCCCTGCTGCGCCGCATCCTGCAGAACTTCCTGTCCAATGCGCTGCGCTACACCCCGCGCGGACGCGTGCTGATCGGCTGCCGGCGCGTGGGCGACCAGCTGCGCATCGAAGTGCACGACCAGGGGCCGGGCATTCCGGAAAGCCTGCAGGGCGAGATCTTCGAGGAATTCCGCCGCCTGAACGATGGCGTCGAACAGGAACGCGGCGCGGGCCTGGGCCTGGCCATCGTCGAGCGCATCGGCCGACTGCTCGGCCACCGCATCAGCCTGCGTTCCACGCTGGGCAAGGGCAGCGTGTTCGCGGTGAGCGTGGCGCTGGGGCATGCCGACGATGTGGCCGCGCCGGCACCGCCGCCCGTGCTGGCCGCCGAACCGTCCGACGACAGCCCGCTGCGCCAGTGCCGGGTGTGGAGCATTGACGACGACCCGCGGGTGTGCGCGGCCACCCGGGCCCTGCTGGAGCGCTGGGGCTGCAACGTCGAGTTGGCCGATGGCCCGCAGGGCGCACTGGAGATCGCCAGCGCGCTGAACGTGCCGCAGTTGCTGTTGCTGGACGTGCGCATGGGCCAATGGCACGGGCCGGATCTGTACGAGGCGCTGTGCACGCTGTGGCAGGCGCGGCCGCCGGTGATCCTGGTGACCGCCGAGCGCGATGACGCGCTGAAGGCGCATGCCGCCGAACACGGGTGGGGCTTCCTGCCCAAACCGGTGCGACCACCGGCGCTGCGCGCGTTGATGACGCAGATGCTGTTGCGGCATCGGGCGTAGAGTCGAGCTTGCTCGACTGCATTGCTCCGCTTCCTGTAGAGCCGAGCCCACGCTCGGCTGCATTGCCTACAATCGCCCCCTACCCGTGCACGGATCGCTGAGCATGCAGAAGTCCCCGAAGGTGAAAATTCCCGCGGATATCTTTGAAGCAGCTTGGAACGCCAACGCAGCCGCCACCGCAGCCTTCCTCGCCGCCGGCGCGGACGTGCACGCGGTGGATGCCTTTGGATTCACCGCACTGGAAAGGGCCGCATCCAGCCAGGACTGTGCGCCGATGGAGGACACCCTCGCGACCCTGCGCCTGCTGATCGATGCCGGCAGCCCGCTGGAGCACATCGGCGTGGGCGGACGCTCAGCGCTGTACCTGGCGGCAGAGTTTTCGCCGGAAGGACCCGAGGCGGTGCAGCTGCTGATCGATGCCGGTGCACAGCCCGATGTGTGCGACACACATGGCAACCACATCGTGGAAAACGCCTGGTCACCGCTGGTGAAGGCCTTGCTTTCCGCGCTGACCAGCCACGCCATTCCCTCGGTCGTGGTGCGCAAGCCGGACCGGAAGATGTCCGCTGCTGCGTGGAAGCTGGCGCGAGCCAGGATCGATGCGGCATTTGCAGTCCTGAAAGCAGCAGGCATCGTCGCCACTGCTGGGTGCGGCGATACGCCGGACGACGCTGCCGATGACACCAATGAGCTTTTCTGGCAGCGCGGCGGCACAGATGCAGGCCTCAAAGGGTTCTGCTTCTGTTCCGGCGATGACATGAAGCGCGCCAAGCGCGCCAGCGATCTCTCCATTGGCTTCTGGGGCCCGCCCGACAGCGCTGCCATGGAACAGATCGGCCAGGCCATCGTCGACGCCGCCAGCGTCGGCCTGCCAGCCGAGTGGGATGGCACGGAACGCATGCGTCCCTGCATCGATCTGCGTTCGCTCAACGCCTGAGAGGCATCAGCCGAGCGTGGGCTCGGCTCTACAGAGCTCAGTTGAGCCGGAAATCCTGCAGCGGCAGGTCAAGCTCGGGCTGGGCCAGCGTCCAGTCGCGGTCGTATTCCATCTGGAACTCCCATTCCCGCAGCTGTACCGGTGCGGCGAGCAGCTGCTGCAGGCGGTCATTCGCCTGTTCGGGATCATCCACCCGATACAGCAGCACGCGCTCGCCACGGGCGGTGATGCGCGCAAGGAAAACGGCGTTGCCGTCCGCTCCAATGCTTGATTCGAGCAGCCCTTCCAGGCACGTGACCACTTCCAGCTCTTCCGGGGTGGGCGTGCCGTTGTCACCCAATCCTCTGCAGGCGATGCCGATCCGCAGGTGCCAGGGAATTGCGTCCCGGCCTGCATAGCTCCGCAGCGCCGTGTTGACCACGACCACGGCCGGATCCTCGCCGAGACCCGTGTTGATGAGGGTGTAGAACGGCGCCGGGGGTTCGCGCATCGGTCAGATCCCGCCCGCGTCACCTTCCGGCTCCAGCGCCTTCACCAGCACTGCCGCCTGGGTGCGGCTGTGGCACTCCAGCTTCTTCAGGATGGCGGTCACGTGCACCTTCACCGTGTTCTCGGCCAGGCCCAGTTCGTAGGCGATCTGCTTGTTGAGCAGGCCGTCGGCCAGGCACAGCAGCACGCGGAACTGCTGCGGGGTGAGCTGGGCCAGGCGTGCGGCCAGCAGGGCATCGGATTCGCTGCGCTCCGGCGCCATCGCCGGGAACCACAGGCTGCCGTCGAGCACGGCCTGCACCGCCTGGCCGATGGTCTCGGCCGGGGCGGATTTGGGGATGAAACCGGCGGCGCCGAACTGCTGGGCGCGGCGGATCACCCGCGGGTGGTCATTGGAGGAAAGAATCACCACCGGGATATCCGGGTGCGAGCCACGCACATGCAGCAGCGCCGAGAAACCGTGCGCACCCGGCATGGTCAAGTCCAGCAGCACCAGGTCCACCTCGGGCTGGGCGTCGAGGGTTTCGGCCAGGGCATCGGCACTGGCCACCTCGCGCACCTGCGCCAGCGGCAGGATCTGCCGCAGCGATTGCACCACCGCCGAACGCAGCAGCGGATGGTCATCGGCGATCAGGATGGTGTATTCGCTCATGGGGCCATTGTACGCATCCGCCGGGCATACACCGGCGCTACCCGCAGGGTCAGCGCCCGGCCGGCTCCACGCTGCTGCGCCAGGCATCGAGGAACTGGCGGCGCTTCAGCGCGTCCAGGTACACCAGCAGGCCCGGACCGAGCTGGATCGGGCGGCGGCTGCGTCCGGGCGCGTCGTCACTGCGCGCGTTGCCGGTGACGATCGGCATCAGCCGTGCCTCGCGCGATAGCACCTGCTGGCCACGCGGCGACAGCAGGTAATCCAGGAAGCGGCGCGCCTCTTCCGGGTGCGGCCCGGTACGCGGGATCACCGCCGTGCGCAGCACCACGAGGGTGTAGTCCTCCGGCTCGATGATGGCCAGCGGCGCGCCGCCATCGATGCGTGCCTGTGCGTACGAACCCAGCACGTTGTAGACCAGCGACAGTTCGCCGCTGGCGACCTTGTCCAGCAGCACGCCGGTGCGCTCCTCGCGCAGCACCGCGTTGTCGCCCAGCGCGCCCAGCAACGCGCCGGCGATGCTGCCGCGCTGTGCGTCCTGGGTAGCCAGCAGATAGCCCACGCTGCTGCGCTCGATATCGTAGGTGCCGACCCTGCCGCGCAGCGGCGTGCCCTCGGCGCGCAGCAGGTCCAGCAACTGGCGTCGTGTATGCGGAGCCTTGGCGGCCGGCAGGCGGCGGGTGTTGTAGACCATCACCACCGGCTCGTAGCTGATGCCGAATGCCTCGCTGCGCCACTGCGCCCAGGCCGGCAGCGCGGCGGTCTGCGCCGAGCGGTGGGGCAGCGCGTGGCCGTCGTTCACCAGTTTGGTCTGCAGGTCCATGCCGCTGGAAATCAGCAGGTCCGGCGAATCCGGCCCGGCCCGATCGTGCAGGTACCGCGCGTACAGGTCCTGGGTGATGATGTCCTCGTACACCACTTCGGTGCCGGGGTGCAGGCGCTGGTAATCGGCGATGACCACCGCGAACACCTCGATGTCGGTGCTGCCATGTATACGCAGCTGCGCGGTGGCCGGGCCCTGCGCGGCAAAGCGGCGCACATCGCCGGGCGCGGCCAGCACCGGCAGCGCCAGCAGCAGGGCGAAGGCGGTGGCGAACAGGCGGATCATGGACTGCTCCGGGGCAGGCGGATGGTGGCGACCAGGCCGCCCTGCGGACGGTTGCTCAGGTCGATGTGGCCGCCATGGCTGTCGACCACGCGCTTGACGATGGCCAGGCCCAGGCCCGCACCACCGGCCGGTGCGCCCTCGCCACGGGCGAAGCGCTCGAATACGCGGCCGGCATCGGCCGCGGCGATGCCGGCGCCGTGGTCGGCAATGGTCAATACCGCCTGTCCGCCTTCCACGGTCAGTGCGATCTGCAGCGGGCCGTCACCGCCGTACTTCAGCGCGTTGTCGACCAGGTTCTTGATCGCCTCGCGCAGCAGCAGCGCATCGCCATGCACCTGCACCGGCTCGGCGGTCATCGCCAACTGCACGCGCGGCGCAGGGCCGGCCTGCGGCAGTGCTTCATGCAGGGCCTGGTGCACCGTCTCGGCCAGGTCCACGGCCGCGAAGCGCTGCAGGTTGGAACGGTGGATCACGCTGGCATCGCTGAGCAGCTGGTTGAGCAGGCGGCTCATGTGCGTGGCATTGCGCTCGATGGCCTGCAGGCTGCGCCGCATGTCGTCCGGGTCGTCATCGTCCAGTGCCAGCTGCGCCTGCGCGCGCAGTGCGGCCAGCGGCGTGCGCATCTGGTGCGCGGCCTCGGCCATGAACGCACGCAGCGTCTCGTTGCTGCTGGACAGGCGTTCCATGAAACGGTTCAGCGCCGCGACCATCTGGTCCATCTCGCGCGGTACGCGCGCATCCAGCGGCTTCAGGTCGGACGGTTCGCGTCGCGACAGTTCGCGCTCCACCCGCACCAGCGGCCGGAACGCGCGGTGCACGCCGAAGGCCACCAGGGCCAGCAGCAGCAGCGACAGCACGCCGATGGCCAGCAGCGCGCGGTTGACCATATCCTGCGCCAACGCCTCGCGTGCGCGGCGGGTCTGCCCCACCTGCACCTGCACCTCGCCCTGCGCGGACGCGGCGGCGAAGCTGCGGCAGACCACCACGAAGCGCACGGTCTCGCCACTGTAGGACGCATCGAACAGCTGCGGCTGCGTGCCCGGCCGACGCGGTGGCGCGGGCAGGTCGCCATAGCCGGTGATGAGGTTGCCGCGACTGTCGGCCACCCGATAGAACACGCGGTCCTCCGCCGCCATCGCCAGTAGGTCCAACGCGGCGTACGGCAGGTCCACCTGCCACTGGCCATCGACCAGCGCCACCGAATCGGCGATGGACAGGGCCGAGGACACCAGCAGGTGGTCGTAGGAACGGTTCGCGGCGCGCTGGCCGTAATCGCGCGCGGCAAACAGCAGGGCCACGGCGAACACCGCCAGCAGCGTGCCCAGGTACAGCAGCAGGATGCGCCGCAGCGAACCCGGCGCGGCTACCGCGGTGAGGGCCTCAGCCATCGCCATCGCTGCTGCCGTCGCCGGCTTCTTCCAGCAGGTAGCCGACACCCCGCACGGTGGTGATGCGCAGCGATGCACCGGCCAGCTTCTTTCTCAGGCGACCGATGTACAGCTCGATGGCATTCGGCCCAGCTTCGTCGTCGAAGCCGAACAGGCCGTTGCCGATCTCGTCCTTGCCGACCACCTGCCCGAGGCGGCCGACCAGGATTTCCAGCAGTCGGTATTCGCGGTTAGGCAGCTCGATCGGCTCACCGTCCACGCTGACGCGGTGCGCGGCGTTGTCGAACTGGAAGCCCCCCACCTGCACCACTTCGCTGGCCTGGCCGCGTGCACGCCGCAGCAGCACGCGGCAACGCGCTTCGAATTCGCGAAAGTCGAAGGGCTTTCCGAGGTAATCATCCGCGCCGACATCCAGTGCCTGCACGCGGTCTTCGATGCCATCGCGTGCGGTCAGCATCAGCACCGGCGTGCTGTCGCCACGCTCGCGCATGCCGGCCAGCACGCGCAGGCCATCCAGCTTGGGCAGGCCGATATCCAGCACCACCAGGTCGAAGCTCTGGTAGCGCAGCACGCTGGCGGCGGCCAGGCCGTCGGCCTGCCAGTCCACCGCGTGGCCGCTGCGGCGCATGCGGCGGATGATGGCATCGGCCAGATCCGGATTGTCTTCGACCAGCAGCAGGCGCATCGGCGGGGAACGGAAGGACGCGGGGGAAAGCGAATGCTACCGCGTGCTGCGCGGTGACGTGTGGCGGGCATCCCGCCGGGCATGGCCCGGCGCTACCGGGGATCGCGGCGTCGACGGGCTTCGCCGGGCATCGCGGCGGCTTTTACGCTGCACCGCACAAACCGCTGACAGGACGATGACAGCTACCGCAACCCAGACTGCGGCCGCGCACCATCCGGTGCCCACGATTGCCGCGCGCCTGGCGCGCACCTGGGAGGGTTTGTGGAACTGAAGTTTGCCTGGCCGCGCCCCGCCGCCATGATGGCCCTGGCTGCGCTGGCCGCGCCGGCCTTTGCTGAAGACGACCGGCCGGTCACCGCCACCGTCGGCGGCCGCCTGCACCTGGATTTCGCCACGTTCGACAACGACGACCGTGGCACCCCGAACAAGGACGACACCGAGATCCGCCGCGCCTGGCTGGACGTGTCGGGCAAGTTCTTCTTGGTCGACTACAAGGCCGAAGCGGACTTTTCCGGCGACCGGGTCGAGGCCAAGGACGTCTACCTCAGCCGAAGCTTCGGCAAGGCCGGCAAGCTTACGGTCGGCCAGTTCAAGCAGTATTTCTCGCTGGATGACCGCACCAGCTCCAACTACGGCAGCTTCCTGGAGCGCGGCAACGCCGGCACCACGCTGGCGCCGCTGTACCGCCTGGGCGCGTCCTGGCAGGCCAATCCGGGTGATTTCACCTGGGCCGCCAGCCTCTACAGCCTGGAAAGCATCGATGCCTGGCAGGTGAAGGGCCGCGCCGCCGGTGGCCGCGTCACCTGGGCACCCTCGCCCAGCGATGGCGACGTGCTGCACCTCGGCCTGTCGCTGGCCCATGAGGCCTACGACAACCCCGGCAGCAACGGCACCCCCGGCCTGAAGATCCGCCCGCGCCCGGCCGGCCACCTGTCCGATGAGAGCCGCCTGACCCTGGTCGACTTCTCCGCCGGCCGCGATACCGACGTCAACAAGTGGTCGCTGGAATACGCGCAGGTGCGCGGCCCGCTGTCCTGGCAGGGCGAATTCAGCGGCGCCACCTTCGATGACGGCGGCCAGCGCGGCGACGTGATGGCCGCCTACGGCATGCTCAGCTGGTTCGTCACCGGCGAAAGCAAGGCCTACGACCGCAAGACCGGCCGCTTCGCCCGGGTCAAGAACATCCGCAACAAGGCCGGTGCCTTCGAAGTAGCGCTGCGCTACGACCAGATGTGGGGCGCGCAGCACCTCGATGGCGCGCCGGACCTGCGTCGTGGCAGCACCGCCGCCTGGACGCTGGGCGGCAACTGGTACCTGCGCGACAACCTGCGCTTCATGCTCGACGTGATCGAAAGCCGCAACCGCGACCGCCTGGCCGGGGTGACGCTGGACCGCACGCGCGCGGTCACGGGCCGCCTGCAGTTCGACTTCTGAGCCACGCACGCCCTACCCCTCCCCTCTTCAACCGCAGTACGCAAGGAGTCCGCAGATGATGCTGAGCATCCTCGGCTTTGGCATGGTCATTACGTTCATGTACTTGATCATGAGCAAACGACTGTCGCCGCTGGTCGCACTGATCACCATCCCGATCATCTTCGCCCTGCTCGGCGGATTCGGCGCCAACATCGATGAAATGATGCTGGAAGGCATCAAGAAGATCGCGCCCACCGGCGTGATGCTGATGTTCGCCATCCTCTACTTCGGCGTGATGATCGATGCGGGCCTGTTCGATCCGCTGGTGCGCATCATCCTGCGCTTCGTCAAGGGCGATCCGATGAAGATCGTGCTCGGCACCGCCGTGCTGGCGATGCTGATCTCGCTCGATGGCGATGGCTCGACCACCTACATGATCACCGTCTCGGCAATGCTGCCGCTGTACCAGCGGCTGGGCATGAACGCGCTGAACATGACCTGCGTGACCATCCTCGCCGGCGGCGTGATGAACCTGACCCCGTGGGGCGGCCCGACCGCACGCGCGGCCACCGCGCTGCACGTGGACCCGGCCGATGTGTTCGTGCCGCTGATCCCGTCGATGGTGATTGCCTGTGCCGGCGTGCTGCTGCTGGCCTGGTACCTGGGCATGAAGGAACGCCGCCGCCTGGGCGTGGTCACCCTGCCGCAGGGTGGCAGCTGGATGGACAACAGCGTGTCCGATGACAACAACGCGCTGCCGTCGGTGGAAGACGCCGAGGACATCAAGCGGCCGAAGCTGCTGTGGGTGAACCTGGCACTGACCCTGGCGCTGATGGGTGCACTGATTGCCGGCGTGCTGCCGATGCCGGTGCTGTTCATGGTCGGCTTCGCCATCGCCCTGGTCATCAACTACCCGAACCTGGCCGAGCAGCGCCGCCGCGTGGTCAACCACGCCGGCAACGTGCTGTCGGTGGTCGCGTTGATCTTCGCCGCAGGCATCTTCACCGGCATCCTCAACAACACCGGCATGGTCGAGGCGATGTCGCACAGCTTCCTGGCGATCATTCCCGAATCGTGGGGCCCGTACCTGGCCGTCATCACCGCCATCGCGTCGATGCCATTCACCTTTTTCATGTCCAACGATGCCTTCTACTTCGGCGTGCTGCCGATCCTGTCCGAGGCGGCCGGCAATTACGGCATTACCCCGGTGGAAATGGCCCGCGCGTCGCTGGCCGGGCAGCCGGTACACCTGCTCAGTCCGCTGGTGCCCTCCACCTATCTGCTGGTGGGCCTGGCCAAGGTCGAATTCGCCGACCACCAGAAATTCACCCTGAAGTGGGCGATTGCCATCTCGCTGCTGTTGATGGTCGGTGGCCTGCTGTTCGGCCTGTATCCCTTCGCATCCTGATCCGGACACCAAGGAGCCTTCTGCAATGACGCTTCGAATCGCTTACGTCACCAGCGGCATGGGCAGTGTCGGCACTGCCATCTGCCAGGGCCTGGCCCGTTCCGGCCATACCGTGGTCGCCGGCTGCGCACCGAACTCGCCACGCAAGGCCAACTGGCTGCGCGAACAGCGCGAACAGGGCTTCGATTTCATTGCCTCCGAAGGCAACGCCACCGACTGGGCCTCGACCACGGCGGCCTTCGCCAAGGTACGTGCCGAGGTGGGCGAGGTGGACGTGCTGGTCAACAACTCCGGCGGCAGCCGCGACCTGCTGTTCCGGCAGATGACGGTGGAGGATTGGAATGCAGTGATCGCCTCCAACCTCAACGCACTGTTCAACCTGACCAAGCAGGTGGTCGACGGCATGGCCACGCGTGGCTGGGGCCGCATCGTCAACATCGGTTCGGTCAGCGCGCACAAGGGCCAGATCGGCCAGGTGAACTACGCGACGGCGAAGGCGGCGATGCACGGTTTCAGCCGTGCGCTGGCGGCCGAAGTCGCCTCGCGCGGCGTCACCGTGAACACCTTGTCGCCGGGCTACATCGCCAGCCAGGCGATCAGCAGCTTCCCGCCGGACGTGCTGGACCGGCTGGCTGCCTCGGTACCGGTGCGCCGCCTGGGCCGCCCGGAAGAAGTGGCCGGCCTGGTGGCCTGGCTGGCTTCGGATGAAGCCTCGTATGTGACCGGTGCGGATTACCCGGTGAATGGTGGGTTGTATATGGGCTGAGGCCCAGTGGGGTCAGAGCCCTTTCGCACGCGAAAGGGATCCGACCCGTCCCTTTCGCCTGCGAAAGGGCTCTGACCCCTGCTTGATGCGTGGATGCTTGATCCTCTACCCGCGGGCGTTCGCGAGCGCCTCGGCAATGTCTTCCGGCAGGCCGGTGATGAAATCCACCTCGTCCGACTCGTCCACGATCTGCCCCGGGCGCGGCTGCCACATCGGGTCAGGAATCGCACGCAGCACCTCCCGACCCGGCCAACACGCAGGGAAACGCGGCCGGTTCCGTGCCAGGTCGAAACCCAGCCCGTGATCCGCGTAACCGCCATCAGCCAGGCGCTGTTCGATGCGTCTCAGCACGGCTGCCGTGTAGCGGTGTGACTCCGGCACATCCTCGATCGTCGCGAAGGGGACGTACCACGACGCACCCAGGTTCCAGTAGAGCGCCAATGCGCTGGAAGCGGCCAATGTCGGCTGGTCCAGCAACCACTGCAGCGCGTCTGACAGCGCACTGGTGTCAGCGAACAGCATCAGTTGATGGCACTCCTGCGGCGCGGCCTGGCGCAGGAAGGTCTCAAGGACCGGCCAGCCCGGATCCACGACCGTCGCCAGCGGCGACAGCGTCGGCGGCATCACCTCGGCCCAGATGTCGACATTGCCGGCGACGGCATCGCCGAGCGCCGGCCCACGATCAGGCTGCACCGCCGCGGCCATGTCGTGCAGCTGTGCTGCGAGCGCCAGCGGCAGGCCATCATCGAAGTCCGCGTCGACGGCCTCTGCAAAGGGATCGCAGGCGCGCTCGCCTGCCACCGCAGCCAGCATGGCGTCCGGGACGGCGCGACGCACGACCAGGCCGGGATGATCACCCATCGAAGGGCCCGGCCAGTTGCCCGGGTCGAAGGCGAGCGCACGACCGGCATAGAAGCCATCGATGTAGCGTTGCTCGATGCGGCGGACGATCGCATGGGCGTCGCGCTCATGTGCGGGCACGTAGTCATCAGCGGCGTACTGGGTGAACCAGGCCGCGCCCAGCGACCAGTACATCATCAGCGCCGTCGCGCGATCCAGCTCGCTGCGCTCCGCCAGCCAGGCCAGCAGCTCGGCGCTGTCGTCGTAGTTGCGGCGCGCGACGTAGATGTGGCGCTGCTCGGGAGATGCCTGCAGCAAGTAGTCCTGCAGCAGTGCGCGGGAGGCGCGGTCGTACTCGTCGTGGGTCAAGGGGGACTTCTCGTGGCTCAGGGGCCCGTGCAGTCTAGCGGCCCCTGCCATCTGCGGGCCGGAGCGCATCCACGCATGGCGTGGATCTACTGGCTCAGTAGATCCACGCCACGCGTGGACGCTTCATGCTTCGGCCGATCAGAAGTCCGCTGCCACCGTCATGAACACCTGGCGCGGTGCGCTGGCATGGATGGCGTAGCGCGTGCCATTCGGGTCGGTCGGTGCGAACGAACTCAGCTGGCCCGCATACCGCTTGTTGGTCAGGTTGGTCGCGTTCATCGACACGCGGATGTTGCGCAGGCCCATGCCCGGCCCGAAGTCATAACCGGCGCCCGCATCGAAGGTGGTCACGCCCGGCACCGACTGGTCGTTGGTGTAGGTGTAATAGCGCTTGCCGGTGTACTTGGCGCGCAGGCTGGCGAAGAAGCCATCGCGGTTCCAGCTGATTTCGCTGGACGCCATGCGCTGCGGCGTGTCCACGGTGATCTTGCCGGCCACCGGAACGATCTCGCCACCCGAGGTGTAGTTGTCCTCGTAGGTGGTCTTGTTCCACGACAGCGCGTTATACCACTGCAGGCCGTCGATCGGCTTGAGGATGAAGGTCAGCTCGGCGCCGTGGCTCTTAACCGAACCCACGTTGATGAAGCGGGTGACGCACTCCGGGCGCGTGCCGACTTCGATGCTCGAGCACGGGTTGAGCGACAGCAGGCGGTTGTCGAAGGTCACGTTGTAGGCGGCGATGGACGCCTGGTAATTCTCGCCGAAGGTACGGAAGCCGGCTTCCAAGCTCTTGGACTTCTCCGGCTCCAGCCCGGCGCTGGCCGCGAACGATTCCGGCGAGACCTGCAGCGGGCCACCGCTGCCGCCACCGACGAAGGCCGCGATGTTCTCGGCATACGATGCGAACAGCTCGTTGTTCGCATTGAGCTTGAAGCCCAGGCCGACCTGCGGCAGCACCGATTCCTTGGCGGTCAGCGTGCCCGAGGCGATGCTGGTTTCCACACCCCCCTTGGCGGTGGCGCGCATGCGCGTGTTCGGGCTCTTCAGGCCCACGTCCACGGTCAGGCGCTGGTCGAGGAAGCGCATGCGGTCCTGCACGTAGAACTGCTGCGTGCGGATGTCGAAGTCCTGGTTGAACAGCAGGCGGTCCGGATTCTTCAGGTACAGATCATCCAGGAACGGGCCGCTGATGTAATAGAAATTGCGCGACACGTTGTGGTCGTTCTGCTCGTACCACAGGCCGGCTTCCAGCTCGTGGATGCCCACCTGCCACGACAGCGCGGCGGTCAGGCCGTCGCGGTTGATGGTGTAGTTGGTGCTACGGATGGAGATCGGCAGCATCTGGTCGGTGCCCGGGTAGGACGGCTGGCCCGGCGCCCACCAGTGGCCCTGGCCACGGTTGTCGTGGTGGTAGGCCACCAGCTTCAGGCGGCCCTGCTCGCCCAGGCGCAGGTCGGCGTCGACCGAGTACAGGTTGTCATCGCGCAGCGCGCGGCTCTGGTAGTAGGCATCGTCGATGCTGTTGACGCCGCCACTGAACTGGCACTTGGCCGGATCACGCGTGCCCGGCGCGCAGTAGGCGGCGGCGACGGCGCGGTCCCAGTCCGGTGCGTAGATGTTCCAGTCCCAGCCCAGGCCGCGATCCAGCATGTCCTTGGACAGGTAGGCGTAGTTGGCCTGGCTGGCACGCGAGGTGGCGACGAACGCACCGAAGCGATGGTCGCCGACGTTCAACACGGCCTTGGCGTTGAACTGGCGGGTTGTCTGGTTCTGGTACGGCGCGGCCCACATGTCCTGGTCCTGGTGCACGCCGGAGACATAGGCAGAGAAGTCGTTGATGTCGCCGGTATCCACGCGCAGGTAACCGCGGCGCTGGTTGTTGTCACCGACGGTGACGCTGGCACGGCCGCCGAATTCGGTGGACGGGTCCATCGAGAAGTACTGGATGGTGCCACCGAGGTTGCTGGTGGAGGCTACACCCAGCGAACCAATGCCCTGCGACAGTTCGGCGCCGGCGAGGTTCTCGGCGATCAGCGCGCGGGCGATGCTCAGGCCGTTGTAATTGCCATAGCTGTTGTCGCCCAGCGGAATGCCGTCGAGCGTGTAGCCGAGACGGCTCTTGTCGAAGCCGCGCAGGCTGATCGTCTGCGATTCTTCATTGGCGCCGAAGGCATCGTTGGACTGCACCGACACGCCGGGCAGGCGGTCGAGGATCTTCTGGCCGCTGGTGCCCGGCGGCAGCACCTGCTTGTCGACGGCGGTGATGCGCTGCACCTGGCGGGTTTCGCCCTGGCCGATGACGGACACGGTGTCGAGCGTCTGTGCGCTCAGCGCGGCGTCGGCGGTGGCATCGGTGGTTTCAGCGGCATGGGCGCTGGCGGCGGAAAGCGCGATCGCGACGGCGATCGTGAGGTGTCGGGTCTGCATGTGGATCCATTGCATGGGGGGAGTCCGCCGCGACTCGGCACGGCGCCAGGCCACTATGCGAATGGAAGATGAAATGTTTTTTACGAAGTGGCGCGGGTGTTGCGGGCAGTGACGCGCGTCTCGTTCGTGGGGGGTTGTCGGCAGGGCTGCGCCCTGCACCTGCACCTGCAGAGGCCAAGGCGGAAGCAACAGCAACAGCGGGCTATCCATAGGATGGCGGGGGGGGTCCGGTTGCGGGGGACGCTGCAAGTACGTCCATGTAAGCTCGGTCGCCGCATCCATGCGGCTCACGCCCCCGCAACCGGACCCACCCCGCCTTCGACAGTTTCCTGCGGGCTGTTGGTACCTGCTGATGTTGGAACCTGCTGCTGATGGTGGGTGCCGACCGTTGGTCGGCACGCGGTCGGATCCCGTTGCTCCGCAACGGGATCCGACCCCGGTTCTGTTTTTGATGTTTGCGATTGTTTTCGGTGTGGCTTCCACCACGCCTTTCACTCCCGCGCCAGTTGGTCCATCCGTATGCGGTTGGCGAACAGCGAGAACGCCAGCATGCCTGCCAACCCGTTCGCGCGGCTGACCCAATGCGGCAGCCAGCGCGGTGGCTTCAACACGCCGCTCCCGAACAACGGTGCGAACGCGATCGCGTCGGTCAGGCTCATCTTGCCGGCGAACAACCAACGGCAGACCTGCAGGCGATCTTCGGCCAGCATATGGCGGAAGAACGTGTGCACCGACACCAGCCCGCGCAGGTACACCGTGTCCTTGGTGAAGGCCAGGCCGCCGCTCGGTGGAACGCCCCGGAACACGCGCTGCGCCGAGGCGAAGCTTTCCTCCGGGTTCTGCCCGGCATCGCAGAAGTAACGGCACACCTCGATGAAGTCCGCACCTTCGCGTGCCATCGCGATGGCTTCGGTGCGCAGGCTGATGCGCTTCAGGCGCTCGATGTCGATGCTGCCGGTGATCTGCTCGGCAAACGTGGCCAGGCCTTCCTGGGTGGCGGTCACCCGTGGCGAGGACAGCGCCAGGCTGGGCAGCACCGGTTGTTCGCGGCCGTTCAAGGCGGTCAGCGAATGCACCAGCGCTTCGTGGTGGAACAACTGCGCGCGGTCGTAGGCGCTGAAGCGCGCACTGGTGCGCAGGCGGATCCGGGTCGGGCCGGCGGCGGCCTTGGACACCAGCTCCGGGTCCAGCTGCACCTGGATGATGCGCGATTCGAAGAAACCATCGAGATCGTTCTGCAGCTGCAGCTGCAGGGCGACGGCCGAGACAGGCACCTGTTCTTCCGGGGCCAGCAGTTCGCTGTCGAGCTCGCTGGCGATCTGGATGAAGTGGCGGGCCGCTTCGCGCGTGCTCGGGCCGTTGCCGGGCAGTGGCTGCTCCGGCGCACCGAACAGCTGCACGGAACAGCGATCGACAGCGGCGGTGCCCAGGCCTTCCAGCAGCTGCGCGGCCAGGTCCCAGCTCTGCGCGGACTGCTGCACGTAGTGGCCCAGCGGATGGCTGGGATCACACTCAGCGGCGATGGCGGCCAGGGCGCGGCGTTCCTCGCTGAAGTCCAGTTTCGGATAATCCACCTTCGGCAGCACCGGCTGGCCGCGGGCCACGCTGTCCAGGAACGGTGCCTGCACCGTTGCCGGCCAACTGGTCAGCCCCAGCAGGCGGATGCCGCCCACGGCCTCGACCAGTCGCGCATCGAGCGCCGCATGGTGGGCCACGTCATGGTCCAGCGTCGCGGTCGTTTCCATGGGCGGACTATAGCGCCCTGCTGTGTCCGGCGCTGCGCGCCGCCGCCCGAGCATCGGCTCGGGCGCTACAGGAAATGAGTCCGCCGCGGACCTACTGTAGAGCTGAGCTCACGCTCGGCTGCTGTGCTACCGCCGGCGGTTCTTGCTCGCCGGCCGGAACTGCTGGCCCTTGCCCTTCTTGCCGCCGCGCTCCTGCGCCGTCTCGGCCTGGCGCACGGCCAGCTTGGCGGCGGCAGCCGCCACTTCTTCCTTCAGCTTGAAGTAGTTCTGCAGCCGGCTCTCTTCGATCTCACCGGCATCGATGGCCGCGCGCACCGCGCAACCCGGTTCCTGCTGGTGCATGCAGTCGTTGAAGCGGCACTGCGCCGCCAACGCTTCGATATCGGCGAAGCCACCTTCGGCCAGCGTCTCTTCGCCGGTCGGCTTCAGCTCACGCATGCCCGGCGTATCGATCAGGCACGCGCCCATCGGCAGCGGCATCAGCGCGCGGTGGGTGGTGGTGTGGCGGCCGCGCGAATCATTGGCGCGCACCGCATTGGTCTTCATCCGCTGCTCGCCCAGCAGGGTATTGGTGAGCGTGGATTTGCCGGCACCGGACGAACCGACCAGCACCACCGTGCGGCCCGGGCCCAGCCACGGTTCCAGCACGGACACGCTGTCGGCATCCAGGCCATTGATCGCATGCAGCGCGATGCCCTGCAGCTCCAGCTCCTCCAGCACCGCCAGCGCGTCTTCGCTGTACTCGGTCTGGTCGGCCTTGGTCAGCACCACCACCGGCTCGGCACCGCCACCGCCGACCAGCAGCAGGTAGCGCTCGATGCGGCGCGGGTTGAAGTCGGCATCCAGGCCGCAGACGATGAACACCGTATCGATGTTGGCCGCGATCACCTGCTGGTGGTAATGCTCGCCGGCGGCGCCACGCTTGATGGCGGTACGCCGCGGCAGCAGGGCGACGATGCGGATGCCGTCCAGCAGCACCCAGTCGCCCACCGCCGGCCGTTCATGGCTGGGGAAGCGCGGGCGCTGCCATTCCGGCAGCGACTCGGCCTTGATCGAGGCCTCCGGGCCATCGGCCACCACGTAGTGGGTGCGGTGCTGTTCGATCACCCGCGCCGGACGGGCCTGCGGGTGCTCGGCCATCGCGGCCTGCCAGTCGGCCTGCTGCGGCGGGCCCGGCCAGGGCCAGCCGATGGTCTGCAGGGCGTTGAAATCGGGGGTCTGGGTCATCGCCGCCATTCTAACCGGCCCGATGCCCTGCCAGCCCAGCAACGGCAGGCCCTGGGGCCTTGCCATGCACTGCAGCAATTCCGGTAGGATGGAAACCCCACGCCTTTTGACGGCCCAGCCCCATGTCCACCCCCTCGCACAAGCCCCTGGCCACCCGCGAGCGCCTTTCCGAAGTGCGCTACGAGATCCGCGGAGAGCTGGCCCGGCGAGCGCGGGAGCTGGAGGCGCAGGGCCGCAAGCTGATCAAGCTGAACATCGGCAACCCGGGCAGCTTCGGCTTCCGTGCGCCGCAACACCTGCAGCACGCCATCGCCGATGACATGGGCCGCACCGATCCCTATACCCACCAGCAGGGCCTGCCGGTGGCCCGCGAAGCCATCGCCGCCGCCTATGCACGCCGTGGTGCGCCCGATGCCCACCCGGACCGCGTGTTCGTCGGCAACGGCGTCAGCGAGCTGATCGACCTGTCGCTGCGCGCCCTGCTGAACCCGGGCGACGAAGTGCTGGTGCCCTCGCCGGACTACCCGCTGTGGTCGGCGGCGGCCATCCTCAATGACGGCCGCCCGGTGTACTACCGCTGCGCGCCGGAGAACGGCTTCCAGCCCGACCCGACCGAGATCGAGACGCTGGTGTCCTCGCGCACCCGCGCAATCGTGCTGATCAACCCGAACAACCCCAGCGGCGCCAGCTACCCGCGCGAGCTGCTGGAGCGCGTGGTCGAGATCGCCCGCCGCCACAACCTGCTGCTGCTGGTCGACGAGATCTACGACCAGATCCTGTACGACGACGCGGTGTTCCAGCCGGTCGCGCCGCTGGCCGGCGACCATCCCTGCCTGACCTTCAGTGGCCTGAGCAAGGTGCACCGTGCCTGCGGCTGGCGCGTGGGCTGGGCCCACCTCACCGGCGACGATGCGCGCCTGGGTGAATTCCGCGCAGCGCTCGACCTGCTCAGCGCGCTGCGCCTGTGCGCCAATGTGCCGGGCCAGTACGCCATCGACGCCGCAGTGAACGGCCCGGACACCATTTCCGAACTGTGTGCCCCCGGCGGCCGCCTGTATGAAACCCGCCGCGCGGTGATCGAGGCCTGCAACGCCAGCGAGCACCTGTCGCTGGTCGCCCCGGCCGGCGCCCTGTACGCGTTCCCGGCCGTGGTCGGTGCCGCCGCCAAGGGCTTCGACGACCACACCTTCGCGCTAGACCTGATGAACGACGAGGGCGTGCTGGTCGTGCCGGGCTCGAGCTTCAACGTGCCCTACCGCCACCACTTCCGCGTGACCCTGCTGCCGGAAGCCTCGGTGATGCGCGATGTGTTCGCGCGCATCGACCGCGTGCTGGCCCGCCGCGCCGAAGACGCCACCAAGGTCGTGCCGCTGAAGCCGCGCCGCTCGGTGGCCTGAGCGTGGCGCTGTCCTACCTGGCGCTGGGCGATTCGTACACCATCGGTGAAGCGGTCGCGGTTGAAGGCCGCTGGCCGCACCAGCTGGCTGCCGCACTGCGTGCGCAGGGCGTGGACCTGGCCGATCCGCAGACCATCGCCACCACCGGCTGGACCACCGACGAGCTGGACGCCGGCATCGATGCCGCCGCACCGCAGGGCCCGTTCGATTTCGTCAGCCTGCTGATCGGGGTCAACAACCAGTACCGCGGGCGCCCGCTGGACGAGTACCGCCAGCAGTTCGAGGCCCTGCTGCAGCGTGCGATCGGCTATGCCGGTGGCGATGCCGGCCGCGTGCTGGTGCTGTCCTTCCCCGACTGGGGTGCGACCCCGTTCGGTGCCGGCAGCGGCCGTGACCTGGCCTGCATCGGGATCGAGACCGACGAATTCAACGCCGCCGCCGAGGTCATCAGCACCCAGCAGGGCGTGGCCTTCGTCGACATCACCGACATCAGCCGCACGCACGGCGCCGACCCGGCGATGATCGCCGAGGACGGCCTGCATCCCTCCGCGCGGATGTATGCGTTGTGGGCCGAACGCGCCCTGCCGGTGGCCACGCGCCTGCTGCAGCGAACGGACTGAGCGATGGATGGCCTGCCAGGGAACGGCAAACCACTGAACTGTTCGCCGCTGGAGCGCGGCCAGGCACGGGCCATCGCCGAGGCGTTCCGGCCGGTGCAGGCCTGGGGCAACCGCCGCGACTATTACTACACGCGCGGCAAGCTGGGCAGCGATCCGCTGTACGACGGCGTGCTGCAGCACCTTCCCGACGATGGCCTGCCGCTGCTCGACCTGGGCTGCGGGCTGGGCCTGTTCGCCCACGTGCTGCGCCAGCGCTGCCGCGGCCAGCCCTACCTGGGCGTGGACGTGGATGCGGGCAAGATCGCCCGCGCGCAGCGGGCCGGTGGCGACCTGGAGGATGTGAGGTTTGACTGCCTGGACGTGCAGGCGTCCCTGCCTGCGCAGGCCGGGCACGTGCTGCTGCTGGATGTGCTGCAGTACCTGGATGCGCAGCCGCAGCTGGACCTGCTGAAAGCGGCCAGCGCGCGGGTGGCGCCCGGCGGTAGCCTGCTGTTGCGCACGCCGCTGGCCACCGGCGACCGCCGCGACCGCACCACGCGCGTGGCTGATCGACTGGCCTGGCTGGTGGGCTGGATGGGCACGCGGCCACGGCATTACCCCGACCCGGCACTGCTGCGGGCGATGCTGGCCGAGGCCGGTTTGCAGGTGGGCGAGGTGCGGCCGCTGCACGGGCGCACGCCGTTCAACAGCTGGCTGCTGGTAGCCCGGCGATCCCCCGCGTAGAGCCGAGCCCATGCTCGGCTGCCCTTACGGCGCGTTGCGCCGCCGCCCGAGCACAGGCTCGGGCGCTACAGATGGTCACACCTCTGACGTGTAGAGCCGAGCCCATGCTCGGCTGCCTTTGCGGCGCATCGCGCCGCTGCCCGGGCATGGCCCGGCGCTACCGCGCTACAGCGACGGCAATCGCGCCTTCAGCCCGCGCTGGTCCAGCACCTGCAGCACGCGCTCGATGATGGCCAGGTTGTGGCCATGTGCGGCACCTTCATGCAGCAGCACGATGGCACCGGGCTGCAGATCCGGCAGCAGGCGCGCCATCACGCCGTCGGGCGTGCAGCCCACGCCGTCATAGCCACGCGCGGTCCAACCCACCCGCACCAGCCCCAGCGCGGCCAGCACCGGCGCCACGAAGGGGTTGGTCATGCCCACCACCGAGCGGTACCAGCGCGTCGGGCGGCCGCTGACCGCCTGCAGGGCCTGGTGGCAGCCTTCGATCTCGGCACGCATCGCCGCCGGCCCCAGCCGCCAGAAGCGGATCTGCGGGTGGGTGTGGCTGTGGTTGCCGAGGTCGTGGCCGCGACGCAGGATCGCCTCCACCAGGGCCGGATGCGCCAGTGCGCGCTCGCCGACCAGGAAAAAGGTCGCCTTCGCCTGGTGCCGGTCGAGCAGATCCAGCAGCGCCGGGGTCTCCTCGCTGGGGCCATCGTCGATGGTCAGCCAGACGCTGTCGTCCGCACCGGGCAGGCGGTCCAGCACCGGGGTGTAGAAACGGCTGTTGGGCAGGAACACGGGCACCATGAACAGTGCGTGGCTGGCCACCATCAACGGCAGCCCCCAGTGCCAGCCGGCCAGCACCCAGACCAGGATCACCGCCACCTGCGACGCCACCAGCCAGGGCAGCCAGCGCCACGGCCGGGTCGGGATGCGATGCAATGTTCCTGCGTTGGTCATGCCCCATGATGCCATGGGGCGTAGAATGGGTGATTCGAATTTACGGACCCTAGACTGCCCATGTCCCTCGATCCCGCCCTGCGTTCGCGCATCGAATCCCTCCTCAACGACAACCGCGTCGTGCTGTTCATGAAGGGCCAGCCGTCGATGCCGCAGTGCGGCTTCTCGGCCAAGGCCGTGGGCGCCCTGCAGGACCTGGGCGTCGATTTCGCCCACGTCAACGTGCTGGCCGACCAGGAAATCCGTGAAGGCATCAAGGCCTATGGCGACTGGCCGACCATCCCGCAACTGTATATCGACGGCGAACTGGTCGGTGGCAGCGACATCATCCTGCAGATGGCCGCCAGCGGCGAACTGAGCACCGTGCTCGGCCTGGCCGCACCGGACCGCACCCCGCCGCGCATCACCGTCACTCCGGCCGCCGTGGAAATGCTGAAGGGCGCGCTGGCCGATGCCCCGGGTGCTTCGCTGCAGCTGACCATCGACGCGCGTTTCCAGCCGAACTTCCAGCTGGCCCCGCACGATGACAGCGCCATCGCCGCCGAATCCAACGGCCTGCGCGTGCAGTTCGACCTGTCCAGCGCGCGTCGCGCCGACGGCATCACCATCGACTGGGTCGATGACATCCGCGGCAAGGGTCTGGCCATCGACAACCCGAACGCGCCGAAGCCGGTGCAGGAAATCAGCGTGCGTGACGCCGACGATCTGGTCCGCGCCGGCAACGTGACCCTGGTCGACGTGCGCCCGGCCGACGAACGCGCCATCGCCGCGGTCGGCGTGCCGTTCAAGAGTTTC
Organism: Stenotrophomonas testudinis; assembly: GCF_024499815.1. Classification (NCBI taxonomy): domain Bacteria; kingdom Pseudomonadati; phylum Pseudomonadota; class Gammaproteobacteria; order Lysobacterales; family Lysobacteraceae; genus Stenotrophomonas; species Stenotrophomonas testudinis. The sequence goes on from NZ_JAMOKY010000001.1 coordinate 222,849, forward strand.
GACGGCAACGGCCGCGCCGAGCTGGAAGGCCTGCCCAAGGACACCCCGCTGGCCTTCCTGTGCCATCACGGTGGCCGCAGTGCGCAGGCTGCCGAGCAGTTCCGCACCCTGGGCTTCACCAAGGTGTTCAACGTCACCGGTGGCATCGACGCCTGGTCGGACGAAGTGGACAACGGCGTGCCGAAGTACTGATCGGCCAGCCCCCGCACGAAAAACGCCGGCAGACGCCGGCGTTTTTTTTATCCACGCATGGCGTGGATCTACCCCGCAAACCCGCCTTCGGCGAGGAAATCCAGTTCTTCCGGGCTGGGCATGCGGCCCAGCACCGCGTTGCGGTGCGGGAAGCGGCCGAAGCGGCGGATGACGTCGCGGTGGACTTCGGCGTACTGCAGGTATTCCTTGTCGCCCAGTACGTCGAACATGGCGACCGAACGATCCTGGTCGAACGGATCTTCGGAATGCTCGAACGGCAGGTAGATGAAAGCACGCAGCTTGGGCACCAGCTGCAGGTCCAGGCCTTCCTCGATGGCACGCATGGCGTAATGCCGGGCCAGGCCATCGGTGGCATAGGAATGGGCGGTGCCGCGGAAGCAGTTGCGCGGGAACTGGTCCAGCAGCAGCATCAGCGCCAGCGCGCCATCGGAACTGCCCAGCCAGTGTTCGCGCCCACGCGACGCCGCCGCATAGTGCTCCTCCAGGAACCGCTCGCGGAACCGCGCGTCGAACGCGTCATCGCGGGCGAACCACTTCGCCGGGCCCGCCTCGCTCCAGAATTCCACCACTTGCGCGGCAACGTCCATCACCTGCTCTCCAGGGCCGGCGCCCGGCGCCAGACCATCATCATCATTCGTCAAAGCGCAGGTGGCGGACCGACTTGCCGTTGCGCCGGATAAGCTTAAGCGCCTCGATACCGATCTGGATATGGTTTTCCACGAACTGGGAGCTGACCTTGGCATCGGAGGCCTCGGTCTTGACCCCGTCGGGGATCATCGGCTGGTCGGACACCAGTAGCAGGGCCCCGCTGGGGATGTGGTTGGCAAAGCCGGCGGCAAACACCGTGGCCGTTTCCATGTCGATGGCCATGCAGCGCATCGCCCGCAGCCGCTCCTTGAAGGCCTCATCATGCTCCCAGACCCGGCGGTTGGTGGTGTAGACCGTGCCGGTCCAGTAGTCGTGGCCCAGGTCGCGGATCATCGTGGACACCGCCCGCTGCAGGGCGAAGGCCGGCAGCGCCGGCACTTCCGGCGGCAGGTAGTCCCCCGAGGTGCCCTCGCCGCGGATGGCGGCGATCGGCAGCACCAGGTCGCCCAGCTGGTTCTTGCGCTTGAGCCCCCCGCACTTGCCCAGGAACAGCACCGCCTTGGGCATCACCGCCGACAGCAGGTCCATGATGATGGCGGCATTGGGGCTGCCCATGCCGAAGTTGATCATGGTGATGTCGTCGAAGGTGGCGCTGGCCATCGGCCGGTCCAGGCCGACGATGGGCGCCCCGGTCAGCTCGGCGAAGGTATGCAGGTAACCGCCGAAGTTGGTCAGCAGGATGTGCTGGCCGAACTGGTCCAGGGGCACTCCGGTATAGCGTGGCAACCAGTTGTCGACGATTTCCTGCTTGCTCTTCATGGCGCATCCGCTACGGCGTGGGGCCGCTATTGTAGGCGCGTGTCCGCCGGCCTTCACCTGGCCCGGCAACAAAGAAGGGCGACCCTGCGGCCGCCCTCCTGGGGATTCCCGGCGCGTCCTGCCCGGGAACCGTTACTGCCGCGCCGGGCGCTTAGAAGCGCACCGACCAGCGCAGGTTGGCGCCGTGGTCACGGCTCTCATCACCGTACTGGCCGCTGTAGCCCAGTTCCAGCTGCTGGCGCTCGGTCAGCCAGGCCGACAGGCCCAGCTCCGCAACCACCGCACTGTCGGCGATCGGCGCACCGCTGACCACGAACGCATCGCTGCCGCTGGCGAAGGCCAGCGATGCCGACGGGTCACGGTCGCCGCTGGCCCGGCGGTAGCCCACCGCACCGGTCACATGCAGCCAGCTGTCCTGCTGGAACGAGGCCTTCAGGCCCTTGTCGAAGCGCACACCGGCCGTGGCCACGGTGGTGCGGGCGTCGTCGACCCGGCCCTGCAGGGCGGCGGCACCGCCGCGCTCGTCGATGTGCTTGGTGTCCACTTCCACGCGGGCCACCTGCAGATACGGCTCCAGGCCGGCTTCACGGCCACCGAAGCGGTAGGCCGCTTCGACGAACGCCTGGCGGGTACGGGCGTCGTAGCGGGCGCTCAGCGTGTCGGTGTAGCCAGAGAACGCCAGCTCGCGGGCGCTGTCCACGTCGTGGTTGCTCACCGCCAGGCCGCCACGCAGGCCGAACCCGCCCCAGTTGTGGCTGGCGTACGCGCCGAAGTGGGTGTTGTCGATCTTCGAGCGCGCACGACGGCCCTGCTGCTGCTTCACGTCGGTACGGCCGGTACCGGCCAGCACGCCCACCTGCCAGCCGCCGAACTCGCGGTCCACGCCGACCAGCAAGCCGTTGTTGTTGGCCTGGGTGCGGGCGGTGTTGGCGTTGCCGTCCAGGGTGGTGCTGCCGCCGATGGCCTGCACCCAGACGCCGGTCGCGTCGGCATCGCTGGCGCCCGGTGCGGTGGCACCGGCACGGCGCGACAGCGCGGCATCACGCACGTTCCGGCTGCTTTCCACCAGCGCTGCCGCGGTGGCTGCGTGCAGCTCGCCGCTCAGGCCGTCCAGCGCCGCACCCACCTGTTCCGGGAACAGCAGGGTCAGCGGACGCGGCAGGCCCTGGCCGACGGCCAGGGTGTCGGCCACGCCAGCCACGGCGCGCTGGTTGGCGGTGGTGGCGGCGGTGGCCAGTGCGGCGCCTCGGGCCACCTCGATCCGGGCACCGGAGGCGCCGTAGACCAGGCTGAACTGCATGAAGGGCGAGAACGCGCTGAAATCGGTGGTCGCGAACTGCCCGATCGTGCCGCCATCGGCCTGCAGGAAGTTGAACTGCTCACCCAGGTAGTAGGTGCCCGCTTCCGGCAGTGCCACCAGCGAGCCGCCGAGGGTGGCGGTGCCGGTGACGTGCAGCAGGTCGCTGCGGCCGCCCGGGGCCAGTTCGGCCTGGTAGACGCCGCTGGCGGTCTGCACGTAGTCACCGTTGATGGTCAGCGTGCCGATCGAGTTGCCCGGCGCGATGATGCCGGACACGGTGGTGTCGCCCAGTTCGCCCACGCACTTCAGCGTGCCCTTGGCGCCGACGAAGGTCTGGCCGCCGGTCTGCACGCCGTTGAACGAGACCACGCCGCCGGACACGCTCAGGTCCGAGCCGTCCAGCACACCGGTGCTGGTGACGAAGCTGACGCCACCGTTGGCGTTCAGCGCGGTGCTTTCCAGCGTGCCGTTCAGCACCAGGCTGCCACCGGTCACTTCCACGGCGCTGGTCAGCGCGTTGACGCCGTCCAGCTCCAGCACACCCTCGCGCACCACGGCGCCGTTGAAGCTGTTGTCGCCGCTCAGGCGCAGCCAGCCGATGCCGCTCTTGGTCAGCTTGCCCGGGCCGCCGATGTCATTGGTCCAGTCGTCCCATGCATCGCCTTCCCACACCTTCAGGCCACCTGCCTTCTGGTTCATCACCACGTCGGTGTCCACGCGCAGCGAGCCGTAGCCCTCGATGGCCTTGGCCAGGTCCATCATGCCCCAGCCGTAGACATCGTCCACGCCCTCGGCGCCGAGGTCGGTGGCCGTGGTCAGCAGGATGTCGCGCACCTGCGCGCTGTCTAGGTACGGGAAGCGCTCGAACAGCAGGCCCAGTGCGCCGGTGACGTGCGGGGCCGCCATCGAGGTGCCGGTCATCCAGCCATAGCTGTAGGTCGGCACGCGTTCCAGCACTTCCAGCAGCACGTTGCCGTTGCCGCCGTTGACCAGCTGCGCGTCAAGCGCCGAATCGCTGCCGTAGACGGTGGACAGGATGTCGGTGCCCGGCGCGGCCAGGCACCAGTTGGCACTCAGGCCGCAGCGGTTGGAGGAGCTGTCCAGCACATAGCTGCCCGGCGCCACTTCGGCCACGTTCACCACGCTCAGCCAGTACGGCTCGATGTCGGCGAAGGCGCGCGGCAGCGTGGCGTAGATGCCGGCGATCGGCGCGTCTTCCGCCTCGTCGGCGTAGACCTGGTTGTTGCCTGCGGCCCACACCTGGATCATGCCGTTGCTGCGCGAGCCTTCGGCGAAGATGTCCAGGTAATCCATGTTGTATTCGTACAGGCCGTCGACGTCTTCCACGGTCGTCGGCTCGTTGCTCAGGCCCCAGCTGTGGTTGAGCGCACGCACGCCCTGCTCGTTCATCTGCGCGTACATGCTTTCGAAGGCCGTGCTGTCCGGGCCCACGCCGCCGACGGAAACCACCTGGTAGCCGGCGGCGGTACGCGCCCACACCTGCGCGCTGTTGAAGAACAGCTTCGCCACACTCAGGTCGGCGCCGAAGGCCACGCCATGGGTGCCGTTGCCATCGCGGTTGGCGGCGATGGTGCCGGCCACATGGGTGCCGTGGGTCTGGAAGGAAATGCCCGGCTGCACGTAGCGCGGGTCGGAAATGATGATGTCGCGGATGTTCTGCGGGACGCTGGCGTCGAACGCGGTGTATTCGATCGAGACATCGTCACCGTCGCTGCTGAAGCAGGCATCCGGGCCGTCGATGAAACCGGTGTTGCCGCACAGGCTGCCGTCTTCCAGCAGGTCGGCGATATGGATGCTGCGGTGGTCCTTGCCGGCGAACTCGTCGTGATCCAGGCCGCTGCCGCTGTCGAACACGCCCAGGCGGATGCCCTTCCCGCTCAGGCCGCGGGCATAGGCGACATCGGCATTGATCGCGCCCAGGCCCCAGTCGTTGTTGAACTCGCTGGTACGCCAGCTGGCGGCATCGCCGGCCTGGCCCATGATCGGCTCGGCGGCTTCATCGCCTGCAGCCGGGGCGAAACCCGACGACGGGACGGCGGTAGAGGCCAGCGACGGGGCGGCGAAGGCAGCCTGCAGGCTGCGCTGGAACTGGTAGCGCGACAGCTCGTCACTGCTGCCCTGGGCCAAGGCCGGCAGCGAGGCGGCCACCAGCAGCGAGCCGACAATGGCCGAAGCCAGCGGCGAGGGCAGGAAGGCGCGGCGTGCAGCGGCGGTACGGTACGACGTGGAAACGCTCATCAACAGGTACGTCCTTGAATTCCATGAAAAGTACAGTTGCCAGCCGCGTGCGTCGGCACAGGGCTGCCAGCAAGGGGGGAGCCACACGCTGCTGCGTTCATTGACGGCAGGTGTCATTAAAAATTAATGCTTCGTTCACAATTTCTGTATAGGGAAATTCCTACATCCGCCCCTGCCCAACGTCACTTGGCAACTGCCCCCGTTGCCGGATAGCGTCGGTGGATTCACGCGCCTGCCAGGGAATCTGCATGCCATCCACGCTGTTGCGCACCGGGCTTGGCCTGGCGTTGGCCTCACTGAGCACCGCACCGGCGGTGGGCGCGTCGCGCTTCGTCGCCGACCCCTACCCCAGCACCTACCAGGCCCATCCCGACGGCCCGGTGCTGATCCAGAACGCCACCGTGCTGACCGGCACCGGCCAGCGCCTGGAGCATGCCGACGTGCTGCTGCGCGACGGCCGCATCGTCGCCGTCGGCCCGCAGCTGCAGGCCGATGCTGACATCACCCGCATCGATGCGCAGGGCAAGTGGGTCACCCCGGGCCTGATCGACGTGCATTCGCACCTGGGCGTCTACCCCAGCCCGGGCGTCAGCGCGCACAGCGACGGCAACGAGATGACCGCGCCGGTCACCGCCAATGTCTGGGCCGAGCACTCGGTGTGGCCGCAGGATCCCGGCTTCACCGCGGCCCTGGCCGGTGGCGTAACCAGCATGCAGGTGCTGCCCGGCTCGGCCAACCTGGTCGGCGGCCGCGGCGTGGTGCTGAAGAACGTGCCGGCCACCACCTATCAGGCGATGAAATTCCCCGGCGCGCCGTGGGGCCTGAAAATGGCCTGCGGCGAGAACCCCAAGCGCGTCTACGGCGGCAAGGGCACCGCCCCGGCCACGCGCATGGGCAACGTGGCCGGCTACCGCGCCGCCTTCATCGACGCGGCCGACTACATCGCCAAGAACAACCCGAAGCCGGCCAAGCGCAAGGGCTGGTTCGGCAGCGACAAGGGCGACAGCGCCGGTGATGCCGGCGGCAAGCGCGACCTCAAGCTGGACACGCTGGCCGGTGCCATCCAGGGCGACATCCGCGTGCACATCCACTGCTACCGCGCCGACGAGATGGCCACCATGCTCGACTTGGCCAAGGAATTCGGCTTCAAGGTGGCCGCGTTCCACCACGGCGTGGAAGCCTACAAGCTGGCTGACCGGCTGGCCGCCGATGGCGTCTGCGGTGCGCTCTGGGCCGACTGGTGGGGCTTCAAGATGGAAGCCTTCGATGGCATCGCCGAGAACATCGCGCTGGTCGACCGGCCGAAGAACAGCTGCGCCATCGTCCACTCCGACTCGCCCGAGGGCATCCAGCGCCTCAACCAGGAGGCGGCCAAGGTGATGGCTGCGGCGCGCCGCGCGCGCATGCCCGACATCGCCCCGGAACACGCGATCACCTGGATGACCGCCAACGCCGCCAAGGCGCTGGGCATCGAAGGCCAGACCGGCACCCTGGAGGCCGGCAAGATGGCCGACGTGGTGGTGTGGAACGGCAATCCCTTCAGTTCGTATGCGCTGGCCGAGCAGGTCTTCGTCGATGGCCGGCGGCTGTATGACCGCGGTGCGCCTGCGGCGACGCCGCGTTCGGATTTCCAGCTTGGCCAGGAGGTGCGCTGATGGGCGCGTTGAACAAGCGTCGCCGGGCATGGCCCGGCGTTACCGTGGTCGCGCTGCTGTTGCTGGCAACCGCGGCTTCGGCGCAGGACCTTCTGGTACGCAACGCCACGGTGCACACCGCCAGCGCGCGCGGCAGCCTGCAGAACACCGACGTGCTGGTGCAGGGCGGCATGATCCGCGCGGTCGGCCCCGGCCTGGCGGCACCGGCCGGCGTGGCCGTGGTGGAGGCCAACGGCCGTCCGCTCACACCGGCCCTGTTCGGCGGCATCACCGAGATCGGCATCGAAGAGGTCTCCGGCGAATCGAGCACGGTGGACAGCACGCTGAAGATCGGCGAGCAGCCGCTGCGCCCGGAATTCGACGTCACCCTCGCCTACAACCCGGCCTCGGTGCTGATTCCCGTGGCGCGCCTGGATGGCATCGGCTTCACCGCGCTGGGCGCAGCCACCGGCGGTGGCTTCGTGGCAGGTCAGGGCGGCGTGATGCGCATGGATGGCAGCGCCGACCCGATCGGACCGCGTGCGCTGTTCCTGCGCCTGGGCGCGGCCGCTTCGGAACTGACCGGACAGTCGCGCGCGGCGCAGTGGATGCTGCTGCAGCAGATGGTGGACGAAGCGCGCGGCCAGGTCGCCGCCGATTCGCCGCATGCCCTGCTGACGCCCGCGGGCCGCCGCACCCTGGCCCGCTACCTGGCCGGCCAGGGCCGCATCGTGGTGGAAGTGGACCGTGCTGCCGACATCCGCCAACTGCTGCGCTGGGCGGCGCGCGAGAAGGTGAAGATCGCCATCGCCGGTGGCGCCGAGGCCTGGCAGATGGCCCCGGAACTGGCAGCCGCGCAGGTGCCGGTGTTCGTCGATGCGCTGGGCAACCTGCCCACCAGCTTCGACCAGATGGGCGCCACCCTGGAAAACGCCGCGCGCCTGCAGCGTGTGGGCGTGCCGGTCAGCTTCGCCCAGCGCGACGATGCCTCGCACAACGCGCGCAAGATGCGCCAGCTGGCCGGCAACGCGGTGGCCAATGGCCTGCCCTGGGCCGATGGCCTGGCCGGGCTGACCCGGGTGCCGGCACAGGTGCTGGGCGTGGCCGACCAGATCGGCACCATCGAACCGGGCAAACGCGCCGACCTGGTGCTATGGGAAGGCGACCCGCTTGATGTGGCGCACTATGCCGAACAGGTCTGGCTGGGAGGCCGCGCGATGCCGATGCGCTCGCGCCAGACCGAACTGCGTGACCGTTACCTGCAGCACAACGCGCAGCCCTGACCCCCGAGGAATCCGCCGATGCCGACCCTGCGCTGGTACTTCGATTTCGTCTCGCCCTACGCCTACCTGCACTGGCAGAAGGTCAAGCAGCTGCCGCAGTTCGCGGCCATCCAGCCGGTACCAATCGCTTTCGGCGCGGTGCTGCACCACCTGGGCAACCTCGGCCCGGCCGAGATTCCGGCCAAGCGTCGTTTCATCTACCGGCAGCTGCTGTGGACGGCGCAGGCCGAAGGCACGCCGCTGCGCTTCCCGCCCGCCCATCCGTTCAACCCACTGGCCGCGCTGCGCCTGTGCCTGGCCGCCGGTGCCAGCACGCAGGCGGTGGATGTGCTGTTCGACTGGATCTGGCGCGAAGGCAATACCGGTGACAGCGCCGAAACGCTGCGCATACCGGCGGCCCGGCTGGGCATCAACGACGTACAGGCGGCCTGTGCCGAGCCGGCGGTGAAGGAACAGCTGCGCCGCAATACCGAGGCCGCGATCGACGCTGGCCTGTTCGGCGTGCCGACCCTGTCCATCGACGGCGAACTGTTCTGGGGCAACGATGCGCACCCGATGATGGCCGCCGTGCTGGCCGACCCCGGCCTGCTGCACCGTCCGGACTGGCAGGCCGTGGTAACGCTTCCAGTAGCGGTGCAGCGCAATCGCTGAACAGGCAGTGGCGTGATTCCCTCGCGCGCCCCGCATAAAATTGAGATAGCTTTCACATTCCGAACCTACAACCGCCCTGGAGGGGGAGCCGGATGCGCATCGGAATCGTTGTCGATTCGGCCTGCGACCTGCCGCAGGATTTCATTGCCGCGCACAACATCGTGGTGCTGCCGATCACCGTGCGGATCGGCGAAGCGGTGCTGGCCGACCACCGCGACGAGCAGGCGACGCTCAGCTTCCTGCACGCCCACGTGGCCGAGCATGGTGCCGAAGCCGAGACCATCCCCTTCAGCGTCAACCAGATCCGCGATCTGTTCCTGCAGCAGCTGGTGATCGATTACGACCACGTGTTCTGCATGACCATCACCAAGACGCGCAGTCCGATCCACGACAACGCGCTGCAGGCCAGCTTCGCCATCCTCAACGACTACAAGCCGGTGCGCCAGGCGGCGGGCTACAACTCGCCGTTCGCGCTGCGCGTGCTGGATACCCAGAACCTGTTCGCCGCCCAGGCGGTGACCGCGGTGGAGGCGGTGCGGCTGCGCGACAGCGGTGCCAGCGTGCAGCAGATCCGCGAGCGGCTGGAGGAGCTGTTCGGCAACGTGCACGGCTACATGGTCACCCGCGACCTGTACTACATGCGCGCCCGCGCCCGCCACAAGGGCGACCGCAGCGTCGGCCTGCTCAGCGCCGCGCTGGGCAGCGCGCTGGACATCAAGCCGGTGCTGCACGGCTACAAGGGCGAGACCGGGCCGGTGGCCAAGATCAAGGGATTCGACAACGCCGTGCAGAAGCTGTTCGGCGTGGTCGGCCAGCGCGTGCGCAACGGCCTGATGACCCCCACCGTCTGCGTCAGCTACGGCGGCGAGCTTGAGGAACTGCGTGCCCTGCCCGGCTATGCCGCGATGAAGAACCTGTGCGCCAGCCACGGCGTGGCGGTGTACGAGTCGGTGATGAGCCTGACCGGCATGGTCAACGTCGGCAAGGGCGCGGTGACGATCGGCTTTGCCGATGGGCCGCATCGCTTCGAGTAAGCCGTTCTGGCGTACACAAGCATTGCACTGCGGCTGTGCCAGCCTTGCCACACCTCAAGGAGACGAACCATGCCTGCGCAGTACCACATCAGCCTGCCCGACCCGTCCAAGGCCCGCGGCAACGACTCTGACCTGTCCTTCCATTCGCAGAGCGCCGGCGGTTTCGCCGAGGAGCTGCAGGACGCCCTGCGCAGCGGCACCCTGTTCGAGCGCTGGAAGGCCAAGCAGCCCGACCCGGACGCAGTGGAACCGCAGTGGGGCGTGACCGACCCGGACGCCACCGTGACCGGCGAGCAGAAGGACCTGCGCATCAACCTGGTGGCCACCACCCGCATCGACAGTGATGTGTTCAAGCAGCGCCTGCGCCTGCTGGCCGGCCACCACTGGGAACTGCGCGACGTGCGTTGAGGCCCCCGCACCCGCCGGGCATGGCCCGGCGCTACCGCCACCATGGGTAGCACCGGGCCATGCCCGGCGTTTTCATGTCATTGCCAGCCACCGCCCAGCGCGCGGTACAGCTCCACCCGGGCGATGGCGGCCGTGGCCTGGCTGTTGGCCAGCGCGGCCTGGTTGTCCAGCGCGATGCGCTGGGTATTCAGCACATCCAGCATGTCCACCACGCCGGCCTGGTATTGCCGCCGCGCCGCGCCGAGGGCGGTTTCGCTCTGCGCAACGGCCGCCTGCAGCTGCGTGCTGCGCTGCTGCTCGGCCGCGTAACCGTCGATGGCATCATCCACTTCATGCCAGGCCTGCAGCACCGTGCGCTGGAACTGCAGCGCGGACTGCTGCTGTTGCAGCCGGCTCAGCGCCAGGTTGGCCTTCAGGCGCCCGCCCTGGAAGATCGGCAGGCTGATCGACGGCCCGATGCTGAAACGGTGTGCATTCCAGCCGTCCAGGTCATCCAGCTGCTTTGCCTGGAATCCCGCATCGCCATTCAATGTGATGCGCGGCAGGAAGCTGGCCTTGGCCACGCCGATGTTCGCGGTGGCCGCGTGCAACGCCGCTTCGGCGCGGCGGATGTCCGGTCGGCGTTCGGCCAGTTCGCTGGGCAGCCCCACCGCCACCGGCGGCAGCACCGGCCAATCGGCACGCACGTCCTGCAGCTGCGCATCCAGCGCCTGCGGCGGCCTGGCCAGCAGGAACGCCAGCGCATTGCGCAGCTGCGATTGCCGGTGCCGCAGCGGCGCGATGCGTGCCTGCAGCGCGGCCACCTGTGCCGCCGCACTCGATACCTGCAGCGTGCTGGCCACGCCTTGGCGCTGCCGCGCTTCGGTCAGCCGCTGGATGTCGGCGGCGATGCCCAGGTTGTCCTCGGTGATCGCCAGCAGCTGCGAGGTCGCGCGCAGCTGCAGGTAGGAACGCGCGGTTTCGGCCAGCAGCGCGATGCGCACGGCATGCGCATCCTCCTCGGCCATCTGCACGCGCGCATCGGCGGCTTCCACCTGGCGGCGCACGCGCCCCCACAGGTCCAGTTCCCAGCTCAGGCCGATGCCGGCCTGGAACAGGCCGAAGTCCTCGCGGCCCGCATTGCCGGAGGGATCGCTCAGGCCCACCTCGCTGTTACGCGCACGCACGCCACTGACGCTGGCCGCCACCGAGGGCAGCCGGTCGGCCGCGCTGATGCCACGCGCCGCGCGGCTCTGCTGCACGCGGTTGGCCGCCAGTTGCAGGTCCAGGTTGGACTGCAGCACCTGCTGCGCAAGCTGCCCCAGCAGGGGATCATCGAAGCCCGCCCACCACGTCGCATCGTCGTCGAGGGTCGCAGTGGCCACGGCGTCACCCTGCCATTGTGCCGGCAGCTGGGCCTGCGGCCGCACGTAGTCCGGCCCCATCGTGCACGCCGCCACGGCCAGGCACAGCGCCGCACTGGCAAGCGTCTTCATTGCGCGACGCGTGCTCATGCGCCCTCCCCGCCCTGCAGGTCCACGCGCGCTTCCACCGACATGCCGGCGCGCAGCTGGTCCAGCAGCGGCTGGCCCGGTTCCAGCACGATCTTCACCGGAATGCGCTGCACCACCTTGGTGAAGTTGCCGGTAGCGTTCTCCGGCGCGACGGCGGCGAAGGTCACGCCGGTGGCCGGGGCGATGCTGTCGATGTGGCCGTGCAGGCGCGTGCCGGGGAACACGTCCACCGTCAGCTCCACCGGCTGGCCGGCGTGCATGCGGGTCATCTGCGTTTCCTGGAAATTGGCGACCACGAAGGCGCGCTGCAGCGGCACCACGGCCGCCACCGCCGTGCCCGGCGTCAGGTAGGCACCGACGCGTACCGCGCGGCGGCCGACCACCCCGTCGATGGGTGCACGCAGTTCGGTGTGCGAAAGATCCAGTTCCGCCCGCGCCTGCGCCGCTTCGGCGCGCTGCACGGCGGCCTGCGCCGACTGCACGCCGGCAGCGAGGATACCGGTGCGCTGGCGTGCGGTGCTCAGTGCGGCTTGGCCCTGCTGCACGTGCGCGCTGGCCACGGCCTGCTTCGACTGCGCCTGCTGCGCGTTCTGCACCGTGCCGGCGCCATCGCGGGCGAGTTCGCGGTAGCGCTGCTGGTCGGCGCTGGCCAAGGTCAGTTCGGAGCGGCTGACATCGACGCTGGCGCGGGCCTGTTCGATCAGCGAGCCCTGCTGTGCCAGCGCGGCCTGCGCATTGGCCAGCTGCGCGCGCGCATTGGCCAGGTCGGCGCGCGCCGCCTGCAGCGCCACCTGGTAGTCGCGGTCGTCGATGCGGGCCAGCACATCACCTGCTTTTACTTTCTGGTTGTCCTGCACCTCGACGCTGCTGACGAAGCCAGCCACCTTCGGTGCGACCACGGTGAAATCAGCATTGACGTAGGCGTTGTCGGTGCGCTGGTAGCGGCCGTCGCGCAGCAGCAGCCAGCCGCCGATGGCCAACGCCAGCACGCCCAGCGCAAGGCCGGTATTGAGGGTTGTCTTGTTGAGGCTCATGCGGGGGAGTCCTTGAAAAGTGGGAGTCAGGCCACGGCACGTGGCGGATGGACGCGGGTCGCCCACGGCAGCAGCGGCAGGCAGCCCAGGGCCACCAACGCCACCAGCCAGTACAGGTCGGCCGAGGTCAGCGCCTGTACCTGGGCGTGCAGCCGCGCGGGCAGATCGGCACTGGCCGGCAACCACGGCTGGTTGCCCAGGTGGTCCACCAGTGCGGTGGAATGCAGGTGGCGCCGCGACTGCCCGACCGCATCGAGCACGCCGCCGGCGAACACCGCGGAGAAACCCTTGACGGTGTTGAACCAGGCCGAGGCGAACGGACCGTCCTGCGGTGCCAGGCCGGTGGTCGCCAGCAGCAGCAACGGCAGCACCGCCATCGGCTGTGCCACCACCTGCAGCAGCTGCACCCACAGGAAGTTGTCGCGGTTCCACTGCACGTCCAGGTGCGCGCCGAGGAAGCAGGCCACGGCCAGCAGCAACAGTCCTGCCGCCTGCACCCAGCGGCAATCCACCGCACGCTGGTTCATCAGGGTGGCCACCAGCGGCAGCGCAATGACCTGCGGCAGCGCCACCCACAGCAGCATCGGCGCGGTCTGCAGCGGGCGGTAGCCCTGCACGCTGGCCAGGTAGCCGGAGGGAATGGAAATGACGGCCAGCAGGACGAACAGCACGCCCACGCAGGTCACCAGCGAGTAGCTGAGGTTGCGGTGGGCCAGCAGCTGCAGCTTGAAGAACGGCAGCGGGTGGAACCATTCGTTGATGAAGAACAGCACCAGCAGGCCGCTGCCGCCGCCCAGCAGCACGGTGATCAGCGGCGAATCGAACCAGTTCAGGCGCGCGCCCTGGGTCAGGCCCAGCACCAGCATGACCAGCGCGGGCAGCCCCAGGGCCAAGCCCACGCCGTTGAACTGGGCGAAGCGCTCCAGCCGCAGTGGGTCCTGCGGCAGGCCCCAGCCGACCATCGCCATGCCAGCCACGCAAAACGGTACGATCTGCCAGAACGCGAACTGCCAGCCCGCGTGCTCGACCCACAGCGCGGCCAGCGGCGTGCCCATGCTTGGCCCGAAGGTGGCGGTCAGTGCATAGCCGGCCAGGCCGTACAGCTTGATGCCCGGTGGCAGGAAGCGCAGCGCCACGCTCATCAGCAACGGCGGCAGCGCGCCACCGGCCAGGCCCTGCAGCGCGCGCAGCAGCAGGAAGGTGGGCAGGTCCGGTGCCAGCGGGCACAGCACGCCCAGCAGCATGAAGGCGGCAATCATCACCAGGGCGAAGCGGCGCAGCGAAAAGGTCATCGCGCACCACGGCGCGAATGCCATCGCACTGACCGACATCGCGCTGTACACGCTGATGATCCAGCTGCCGTCATCGACGCTGAAGCCCATCGCGCCGCGGATGTCGGCCAGCGCGACCTTGGTGATGTTCTCGTTGAAGCCCGACACCAGCACCACCAGCAGCACGCCGCACAGGCCCACCACGATGCGGCGGTCAAAGGCGGGGGCAGAGGGCGCGGCGGGGGCCCGGGGCAAGGCGACCGCGCTCATCGGCAGCGGCCGATCCGTGCAGCGCACGGCAGGTGAAGCGACATGGCGTGCGCTCGGTGACGGTGGGGAGCGCAGTCTAGGCAGGCCCACTGCTGCGAAAAATGGCGTGGGTGCGATGCCAGCCGTGCGCCAGACGCACGGGTTCAGGTGCCAGGGCTGATTTCATGTGGGTGCCGACCGTTGGTCGGCACGCCCTTCGATGCAGCCGAGCGTTGGCTCGGCTCTACAAGTCGGCGTCGCACATCGACTTGATCGCGCGGCGCAGCCAGCGGTGTGCCGGATCGTTGTCCATGCGCGGGTGCCAGGCCTGCACCAGGGCCACCGTCCGCACCGGTACCGGCAGCGGGAACATGCGCAGCGGCAGCCCCATGTAAGCGATGCGATCAAGCATGACGCTCGGCATCTGCGGCAGCACCAGGTCCGACGCGGCCGCTGCGAAGATAGCGCCATGGAAGGTGGGGATCACCATCGCCACCCGTCGGGCCAGGCCCATCTGCGCCAGCTCATCATCGATCGGACCATGGGCGATGCCCCGCCGCGAGACGGCGATGTGGTCGCAGGCGGCGAAACGCTCGGCGGAGATGTCCCCGTCGAACAACGGATGATCCTCGCGGGCCGCGCCCAGCAGCGCCGTGGTGAACAGGTTCTGCACCTTGGTCTCCGGCGCATGCTTGCCGGCCGTGCTGATGAACAGGTCGATCCGGCCCTGCACCATCGCATCATCGTCTGTATCGCCTTCAGGCATGAAGCGCAGCGTGCAGCGTGGCGCCTGCTGGCGGAACACCTCGCGCAGGCGGCCGCCGTAGCTGCCGATGAACACATCGTTGGCGCGGATGCTGAAGGTGTGTTCCAGGGTTTGGATGTCCACTTCGCGGCCGTCGTGGAACACCCGGTACGCCTGCTCGATCACGTCGCGCACCTGTTCGCGCAGCTCCAGCGCACGCGGGGTCGGTGCCAGGCCGCGGCCGGCGCGTACCAGCACCGGGTCGCCCAGCGCGTCGCGGATCCGTCCGAGGGTGCGGCTCATGGCCGGGGCACTGAGGTTCATGCGCCGTGCCGCGCCGGCGACGCTGCCTTCGTCCAGCAGGACATCCAGGGCGAGCAGCAGGTTCAGGTCAGGCAAGGGCATGGCAGTCTCCAGCAGATGGAATGACTCTACGACACCCTTGGCCAAAGTCGATTGCATCCCGTGCAGGTATTGCCTGCGCCGCACGGCATGGGTGCACGGCGCGGCATGGGCGACCATCACCGCCTGCCAAGGAGCCTCCCCATGTTCACCACCCTGCTGGTCGCCCTCGATGGCGGCCCCCAGCACGACGCCCTGCTGGACCTGGTCACCCACGTTGCCGGCCCGCGCAGCCGCATCCACCTGCTCTGCGTGATCGACCCGGAGTTTGCCCTGCCCGCCGATGCCAGCGACGCCGACCGCCGCGAATACCCCGCCGCCGAACGCCAGCGGGCGAAGGCTGAAGGCCTGCTGCAGGACGCCATCGCACAGCTGCGCGAGCGTGGGGTGGATGCCCGCCCGCTGCTGCCGGCAGGCGATCCCGCCGAGGTGATCAGCACCCAGGCGCGCACGCTGGGGGCCGACCTGATCGTGATCGGCCATCGCCACCTGTCGCGGCTGCAGCGGCTGCTCGACAGCTCGGTGGCGCAGTGGACGCTGGACCACGCGCCGTGCCCGGTGCTGGTGGAAACGCGCGGCGGCTGACATCGCGCACGTTGCCCGCACGGTGCCGGGCCGCTATTGTTGTCCCATCAACCGAGACAAGGATCTGTCATGCGCAAGACCTTGATCTGTACCGGCCTGCTCCTGGCAATGTGTGCCGGCAGCGCCATCGCCAAGGAAGTGCCGCGCATCGACGCGAGCAGTGATGAAGCGGCCAGCAGCAGCTTCGCGGCCATGATCGATGCCCTGCCTGCTGCCAAGCAGGCGGAGCTGGCCGTCGCGATGCTCAAGCTCAACATGCGCGGCGTGAATAGCGCTTACGATCTCGTCGGCAGACCGGATCCGTCCATCGTGCCGATCAAGGACGATGTGAGCGGCATGACCGCCGCGGAGATCATCGCGCTGGCGCAGGATGCAAACGACGTCAAGATTGTCGACGTCACTGCCAACTGACATGCCACGCACAGACCCGGCTTCGTTGCCGGGCCTGTGCTGATCGCCAGGCCGGCAACGCCTCAGCAGTCGATCACGCCTTCCTCGCCGCTCTCGTCGTCCAGCACCCGTGCGTGCAGGGTCACCTGGTTGCGGCCGGCGCGCTTGGCGGCGTACAGGCCGGCATCGGCATCGGCCAGCAGCTGGTCGGCGCTGGCCGTGGCCGGCGGGTGCAGGTAGGCCACACCAATGCTGATGCTGACCGGGCCTTCGGGCAGGCTCAGCGCTTCCACCGCCATGCGTAGCCGCTCGGCCAGCGCCAGCACGCCCGACAGCGGACTGCCCGGCACGATCACCGCGAATTCCTCGCCGCCATAGCGCGCCACGCTGTCGGCCGCGCGCCCGGCTGTGGCCTGCAGCACCGCCGCCACCGCACGCAGGCAGCGGTCGCCGGCCGGGTGGCCGTGCTGGTCGTTGAATGCCTTGAAGTGGTCGATGTCCACCAGCAGCAGCGCCAGCTCGGTGCCGCTGCGGCGGGCGCGGTTCCACTCGGCCTGCAGCACGGTGTCGAACTGCCGCCGGTTGGCCACGCCGGTCAGGCCGTCCTGCCGCGCCAGCTGGTCGAGGGTGGCCTGGCCTTCCAGCAGATCGATCTGCAGCAGGGTGCTGCGCAGGCCGAAGCCCAGCGTGGCCACCACGAACCCGGCCACCGCCAGCGGCCGCGCGTGGTCCACCACCAGGGTGCCGACCACCAGCAGCAGCAACGGCAGGATCATCGGCCCACCGGCCTGCACCAGCCGCGACAGGCGCGGGTGCAGCACGTGCCCCGGCACCGGGGACTGGCGCAGGGCCAGCACCGCCAGCAGCAGGAACGGCACGTCGATCAGCAGGTCGTTGTAGGCACCGAAGGACTGCTCGGCGGTGTAGTGGTTGATGTAGTACGCCACCACCAGGTAGCCCAGCGCATACAGCGCCAGCGCACGGAAGAACGCACGACGCTCGGGCACGTCGCCGGCCAGCCAGCGCACCACCGCAAAGGCAGCGATGCACAGGTTCTGGATGTCGAACATGTGCTGCATGTTGGCCAGCGCCCCGCTGTCGATGTCGATGCGGTCGGCGAAGGACTGGGTGTGCACGAAGAACAGCACGCCCAGCAGGGCGGCCATCAGCCCGTCGATGAGGCTGATGGTCCAGCGCTCGCGGCGTGCCCGGGCCAGGATGAAGACCAGCGGCACGCCGTACAGGACATACAGCAGCAGACTGGCGCTGGGGGTGATGTTGGAGCGGCCAGCGCTGAGCGCATCGACCATGTTGAAGCCCATGCCACCGGCCCACAGCAGCAGGGCCAGCGCGGTGGCACGCCAGCCCAGCGCCGCACGGTCGCGCTGGGCCCGCCACAGGCAGGCGGCGGCAGCCAGCAACGGTGCCGCGGTCAGGAAGGCGAATGACCCGCCACCGGCCGTCCCAGGCCAGAACGCCACGACCAACCCGTGCCACAGCACGTACAGCAGCGCCAGCACGACCGGCATGCACTACCCCCCCATCCGTAAGGCCGTATGCGCGCACCATAGCGCAGCGCGCGGCCACTGCGGCGTGATCCGCTTTGGAAAAAGCGGATCCGCGACGCTCGTGGGCCCACCGGGAGGCCGCTGGGCAGCCGCGACCCGTAAATGCGAAAATCCCCCCCATCCCAGCGAGCGCCTACGCGCCGGCCGCCCCCGAGATCCCGTGAAAACCCCCGAAGCCCTGCGCGCGCTGATCGACGACGGCGTGATCGATGAAGTACTACGCCCGCTCAAGAGCGGCAAGGAAGCGGCCGTGTACGTGGTACGCAGCGGCGACGAGGTGCGCTGCGCCAAGGTCTACAAGGACATGGCCCAGCGCAGCTTCCAGCAGCGCGTGCAGTACCAGGAAGGGCGCAAGGTGCGTGGCAGCCGCGAGTCACGTGCGGTGGGCAAGGCCAGCAAGTACGGCCGCAAGCAGCAGGAAACGGCCTGGAAGAACACCGAGGTGGACGCGCTGTACCTGCTGCGCGACGCCGGCGTGCGCGTGCCCGAGCCGTTCGGCTACTACCACGGCGTGCTGGTGATGGAGCTGGTCACCGATGCCGAGGGTTTCTCCGCCGCCCGCCTGGGCGAGGTGGTGCTGGAGCCGGAACAGGCCCGCCAGTTCCACCAGACCCTGGTCCGGCAGGTGGTGCGCATGCTGTGCTGCGGCCTGATCCATGGCGATCTCTCGCCGTACAACGTGCTGGTCGGTCCCGATGGCCCGGTGGTGATCGATTTCCCGCAGGTGGTCAGCGCAGGCGGCAACAACGCCGCGCGCAGCATGCTGCTGCGGGATGTGAACAACCTTACCGCCTACCTGGGCCGTTTCGCCCCCGACCTGCTGGACACCTGGTATGGCGAGGAAATGTGGGCGCTGTTCGAGGCGGGCAACCTGCTGCCGGACAGCGAGCTGACCGGCACCTTCGTGCACGATGAATCCACCATCGACCTGGACAGCGTGCGCCACGCCATCAACGATGCGCGCGAGGAAGCCCTGATCCGCCAGCAGGGCCGTGAAGCGGCGGAAGAAGACGACGACTGGTAGAGTCGAGCGTTGCTCGACTGCTCCTGCAAAAACAGTCGAGCAACGCTCGACTCTACGGAAAGGCAAGCCGAGCATAGGCTCGGCTCTACAACTCAGGCGTGCAGCGCGCGGGCGTGGTGGGCGATGTGCTCGCCGATGAAGCTGGCGATGAAGTAATAGCTGTGGTCATAGCCCGGCTGCAGGCGCAGGGTCAGCGGGTGGCCGGCGGCCTCGCAGGCCTGCTGCAGGCGTTCGGGCTGCAGCTGGTTCTGCAGGAACTCATCCGCATCGCCCTGGTCGACCAGCAGCGGCAGGCGCTCGCTGGCGGTGGCCACCAGCGCGGTGGCATCCCACTGCGCCCACTCGGCCGGGTTGTCGCCCAGATAGGCAGTGAACGCCTTCTGGCCCCACGGCACCTGGCTGGCCGCGACGATTGGCGAGAACGCCGACACGCTGCGGTAGTGGCCCGGGTTGCGCAGCGCCAGCACCAGCGCGCCGTGCCCACCCATCGAATGGCCACTGATCGCCCGCGCATCGCTGGCCGGGAAGTTCGCTTCGATCAGCGCCGGCAGTTCGTGCACCACGTAGTCATGCATGCGGTAGTGCTCCGCCCACGGCTGTTCGGTGGCGTTGAGATAGAAGCCTGCGCCCTTGCCCAGGTCGTAGCCTTCGGCATCGGCCACGTCATCGCCGCGCGGGCTGGTGTCCGGCGCCACCAGGATGACGCCATGTTCGGCGGCGTAGCGCTGCGCGCCGGCCTTGGTGATGACGTTCTGCTCGGTGCAGGTCAGGCCGCTCAGCCAGTACAGCACCGGCAGCGTCTGCGTGGCCGCCTGCGGCGGCAGGTACACGGCGAGCTGCATGTCGCAGCCGAGCGTGGTCGAGTGATGGCGATAGACGTCCTGCCAGCCGCCGAAACAGGCGCGGTGTTCGATGCGTTCCATGGAGTGCTCCCAGCGGCGGCAGGCACGCGGCCTGCCGCCTGGCGTGATTCAGAAGTGGACGACCGAGCGGATCGACTTGCCTTCATGCATCAGGTCGAAGGCTTCGTTGATCTTGTCCAGGTCCATGGTGTGGGTGACGAACGGGGCCAGTTCGATATTGCCCTTCATCGCGTCTTCCACCATGCCCGGCAGCTGGCTGCGGCCCTTCACGCCGCCGAACGCGGTGCCCATCCACTTGCGGCCAGTGACCAGCTGGAACGGACGGGTGGAGATTTCCTGGCCGGCACCGGCCACGCCGATCACCACGCTCTGGCCCCAGCCACGGTGTGCGCATTCCAGCGCCGCACGCATCACGCTGGTGTTGCCGATGCACTCGAAGCTGTGGTCCACGCCCCAGGTGGTCATTTCAACGATGACCTGCTGGATCGGCTTGTCGAAGTCCTTCGGGTTGATGCAGTCGGTGGCGCCGAATTCGCGGGCCAGCTCGAACTTGGACGGGTTGGTGTCCACCGCGATGATGCGGCCGGCCTTGGCCTGGCGCGCACCCTGGATGACCGCCAGGCCGATGCCGCCCAGGCCGAATACGGCCACGCTGTCGCCTTCCTGCACCTTGGCGGTGTTGTGCACCGCGCCGATGCCCGTGGTGACGCCGCAGCCGAGCAGGCAGACGTGTTCCGGGTTCGCTTCCGGATTGATCCTGGCCAGCGAGACGTCGGCCACCACGGTGTACTCGCTGAAGGTCGAGCAGCCCATGTAGTGGTAGATCGGCTCGCCGTTGTAGCTGAAGCGGCTGGTGCCGTCGGGCATCACGCCCTTGCCCTGGGTGGCACGCACCGATACGCACAGGTTGGTCTTGCCGCTCTTGCAGAACAGGCACTCGCCGCACTCGGCGGTGTACAGCGGAATCACGTGGTCGCCCGGCTTGACGCTGGTCACGCCCTCGCCCACTTCCACCACGATGCCGGCGCCTTCATGGCCCAGCACCACCGGGAACAGGCCTTCCGGATCATCGCCGGACAGGGTGAACGCATCGGTGTGGCAGACACCGGTGTGGGTGATCTTGACCAGTACTTCGCCGGCCTTCGGCGGGGCGACGTCGATCTCGACGATCTGCAGCGGCTGGCCGGGACCAAAGGCGACGGCGGCACGGGATTTCATGGCGGACTCTCCAAAAGACAGGCAGTAACAGGATGGGCGGCGCTATGTTGCGCCGTTGTCTATTTCAGGTACGAGCGGATCAAACCGCTCATCTCGCGCACGCGTTCGGCGCGTTGTTCATCGGAGGTGGCCGGCTGGCCGAATTCCTCGCGCAGGTGGGCTTCCATCACCTCGGACATCAGCCCGTTGACCGCGCCACGGATGGCCGCGATCTGCTGCAGCACCGGCCCGCAGTCGGCGCCTGCCTCCAGCGCGCGGTCCAGCGCATCGCACTGGCCGCGGATGCGGCGCACGCGGGCCAGGACCTTTTTCTTTTCTGCGGGGGAATGCGGCATGGCGGGCCACCTGCGGAACTATACTGGGGGATAGTATACACGTGCGGCGCCGGTGCTCAATCCGCGGGGCGTTCCAGGGCATTCAGTCGAACGCACCCGCCGCGGCCAGCCGGGTCAGTTCATCCACCACGAAGCGCACTTTCGGCCGCAGGTGGCGGGTCGGCGGCCACAGTGCGTGAATCTCGATATGCCGCTGCATGCACTCGTCCAGCACCGATTGCAGGGCACCCGACTGCAGGTGCCGACGGACCAGCGAGACCGGCATCTGGCAGATGCCAAGCCCTGCGATGGCGCCGTCGATCACCGCATCGCCATCGTTGAGCTGGTGGGTGGCCTGCGGAATGAAGGTGCCGCCCTCGCCGTCCGGGCCGATCCGCCACGCCATCGGCTGGCCGTGGCGGTAGCCGACGATGCTGCGGTGCTGACGCAGCTCGTCCACGCTGCGCGGCACGCCGTGCGCCTGCAGGTAGGACGGCGCGGCGCAGGTGACCAGGCGCTGGGTGCCCAGCCGGCGCGCCACCAGGTGCTCTGCCTGCTGCAGGCCACCGAAGCGGATCAGCAGGTCTATGCCTTCCTCGATCGGGTCGACGAAGTGGTCGGTGAAGGTCACCGTCAGCTGCAGGTCGGGGTACTGCTGGCAGAGCTTCAGCAGCACCGGCATCACCACCAGGCGGCCGAAGGACGAGGGCATGTCGATGCGCAGGCGCCCGCTGGGCAGGTGCGCGGCCGAGCCCAGGCAGGCCTCTGCGGCGGAGATCTCATCCAGCGCGGCCGCGCACGAGGCGTAATAGGCCTCGCCGTCGGTGGTCAGCGAGATGCGCCGGGTGGTGCGATGGAACAGGCGGACACCCAGCCGCGCCTCCAGCCGCGCGATGGCCTTGCCCACCGCCGAGCGCGAGATGCCCAGCGCCTCGGCCGCTTCGGTGAAGGTGCTGGCACGGGCCGTGGTGACGAAGGTCACCAGGCCGTTCAGGGATTCCACGGGCAGCATCTGCAGCTTCCATTGGGGACACCATGTCCCGCCAAATGGGAAATCGAAGCTCTTTATGTGCCTCGATGTCAACTCCATCCTGTGTGCATGGCGCCGCGGGCGCCCTCCCCCACACCGAGATGACCGAGATGACCGACCTGCTGTTCCGCCCCTTCGACCTGGCGGGAACCCCGCTGCACAACCGCATTGCCATGGCGCCGATGACCCGTGCCCGCAACCCCGGCGCCGTGGCCAACGAGCTGACCGCGCAGTACTACCGGCAGCGCGCCAGCGCCGGCCTGATCATCAGCGAAGGTACGCCGGTCTCGCCGCAGGGCCAGGGCTACATCGACGTGCCGGGCATCTGGTCAGCCGAACAGGTGGCGGGCTGGAAGCTGGTGACCGACGCGGTACACGCCGCGCAGGGCACGATCTTCGCCCAGCTGTGGCACGTCGGCCGCATGTCGCACAGCTCGCTGCAGCCCGACGGCGGCCAGCCGGTCAGCGCCGGTACGCGTGCGGTTGGCAGCGACCCGCGCAACTTCGCCTTCGTGTACCTGGATGACGGCAGCCGCGGCCGCGTCGATCCGACCCCGCCGCGCGCCCTGCGCACCGACGAGGTACCGGCCATCGTCAGCGACTTCGTGCGTGGCGCGGAAAATGCCATCGCCGCCGGCTTCGATGGCATCGAACTGCACGCCGCCAACGGCTACCTGTTCGAGCAGTTCCTCAACCCGCTCACCAACGATCGGCAGGACCTCTACGGCGGCTCGCTGCGCAACCGCGCACGACTGATCCTGGACACCGTGGATGCACTGGCCGCGAGCATCGGCGCGCACCGCGTCGGCGTGCGCCTGGCACCGAACAGCCAGGTCTTCGACATGCCGGCCTATGCCGAGAACGAAGCCAGCTACCTGTACCTGGCCGAAGAACTGGGCAAGCGCGGGCTGGCCTACGTGCATCTGAATGACAACTACCTGCGCGGCGAGCGCGCCATCGGCGAAGACTTCCTTAAGGCCTTCAAGCAGGCGTACGGCGGCACCGTGCTGCTGGCCGGCGGCATGACCCGTGAGTACGCCCTGCGCCTGGTCGACGAAGGCACGATCGACATCGCCGCCTTCGGCCAGCCGTTCATCGCCAACCCGGATCTGGTCGAGCGCCTGCAGCAGGACATCGCACTGGCCGCGCCGGATCGCGACACCTACTACGGTGGTGGCCGCGAGGGTTATCTGGATTACCCGACGGCGAGCTGATCGATCATGGGGTCGGAGCCCTTTCCAACGGAAAGGGATCCGATCCCTGCCTTCAAGCGCCCTCGCGCACGTAGGCGAACGACTCGTCCAGCCGCGGGAAGCCGATCACCTGCTTCACCAGCGCCTGCGCTTCCTCGTCGGTGATCCGCCCTGCGGCGACGTCATCGGTGCGCGCGAACAAGTCCTCCAGCGCCGTCGCCTGGTCGTCGCGCAACCAGCCGCGATGGCTGCCCAGCCAGGCCTGCAGGTTGGCGGCCAGATCACCTTCGACCAGCGTCGTGTACTCCGCTTCCAGTTCCGTCACCGCTTCCACCATCTTGCGGAACAGGAAGTCCTGCAGGTTGGCGGCCAGCACGTCGGCACGGTCGTCGTCGTGCCGGACCAGCAGCACCGGCGCTTCGGCGAACCCCGGCGCGTTGGTCCAGAAGCAGTAGGTATCGCCGGCACCACTGCGCGCGAACGGCAGCAGCTGCAGGTCCTCGCGCAGCGGGTTGTAGTGGTCCTCGGCGGTCAGGTCTTCCCAGGCTTCGCGCAGTTCGCCCCGTTCGATCGGCTCGAACTCGTTGGCGTGCAGCAGCAGCGGCGGCTGTGCCAGCAGGGTGGGAAACACCTCGAGGAACCACGGGTTACCCAACGCGCCCCAATCCGCGCGACCCTCGGCGGCGATCTGATGAAACAACGGCGGAAAGGCCTGGCCGGTGGCCTGTTCGATATCCGAAAGTGCGCTCATGAAGGTCCCTGTCGATAGCAGCCCTCTACCTTGCCTGAATCCCGCCGACAGATGAACCGGCATCCCGCTGCGGCACGTCTAGACTGCACGCAACCGGCCGCCGCAGACCCGTGCCATGGACTCCCCCGCCCCCACCTTCATCGTCAACATCGATGTGCCCGATCTGGCCGCTGCCGAAGCGTTCTACGTCGCAGCCTTCGGCCTGTACGGCGGCCGCCGGCTGGGGACCGGCGCGCTTGAACTGCTGGGCGGCCCGACCGCGCTGTACCTGCTGCAGAGTGATGCGGGCAGCGTGGCCACCGACGAAGGCGACGTGCGCGATTACGAGCGGCACTGGACGCCGCTGCACCTGGACTGGGTGGTGGAAGACATCAACGTCGCGCTGTCACGCGCAGTGGCCGCCGGCGCGGTGATCGAACTGCCGGTGAGCGAACGTCGCTGGGGACGGCTGGCAGTGCTGGCCGATCCATTCGGGCATGGGTTCTGCCTGATCCAGTTCGTCGGCCTGGGGTATGACGCGCTGGTGGAGTGATTGGCCACACGGGTGGGTGCCGACCGTTGGTCGGCACTGCAACCCGGCTTACTCCCGCAGCATATCCACGAACGCGCGCAGCGCCGACGACATCTGCCGTTGCTTCGGGTAATACAGCACGAAGCCGGGAAACGGCTCGCTCCAGTCCTGCAGCACCGCCACCATCGTCCCGGCCTCGACATGCGGGCGCGCGGCATCTTCCAGCACGTAGGCCAGGCCAAAACCATCGAGCACCGCGCGCATGATGGTGGTCTGCTCGCTCAGCGTCAGCCGCCCGCGCACGTCGATTTCCAGCGACTGCCCATCGCGGTCGAACTGCCACTTGTACAGGTGCCCGCTGGCGAAACGGAAGCGGATGCATTCGTGCTGCAGCAGGTCGCGCGGGTGCTGCGGTGCAGGGTGCTGGCGCAGGTACGCCGGCGAGGCCACGATCATGCCGTGCAGGGCCGGTCCCAGCGGCACCGCCACCATGTCCTCGGGCACGAACTCGTGCAGGCGCACGCCGGCATCGAAGCCGTCGGCAACGATGTCGACCAGCCCATCGTTCTCGGTCAGTTCCAGCCGCACATCCGGATGCGCGCGCAGGAAGCGGGTCAGCCGCGGACCGAGCTGGGTCGGCACCGCCGCGCGCGCCGCGTTGATGCGCAGCAGACCGGTCGGGCTGTCCCTGAACTGGTTCATCTCTTCCAGCGCGTCGTGCACCTGGCCCAGCGCCGGCTGCAGCCGGTCCAGCAGGCGCTGCCCGGCCTCGGTCAGGGCCACGCTGCGGGTGGTGCGGTGGAACAGGCCCACGCCCAGCCGCTCTTCCAGCGCGCGGATCGCATAGCTCACCGCCGAGGTCGACAGGGTCAGCTCGCCGCCGGCCTTGCGGAAACTGCGGTGGCGGGCCACGGCGGCGAAGGCGGCCAGGTGGGAGAGATTGTCAGAGGCCATTGTGCAGTCTGCCTTGATGAATCATGCCGATTTCCAGGCTTTGTGGGCCGGTACGAGGGGGCGTATTGTAAAGCGCCTTTCGACAAACCCCGCCAAGGATTCCCCATGTCCCTCGCCCATGGTTATGCGGTACGTACCAACACCGCCCCGCTCGAGCCCTTCACCTTCGAACGTCGCGCCGTCGGCGCCAACGACATCCGCATCGAAGTGCTGTACAGCGGCATCTGCCATTCCGACCTGCACCAGGCCCGCGACGATTGGGGCGGCGCCGAGTACCCGATGGTGCCGGGCCACGAGATCATCGGCCGCGTGGTCGAAGTCGGCCCGTCCGTCACCACCCTGAAGGTCGGCGACTTCGCCGGCGTCGGCTGCATGGTCGATTCCTGCCGCCACTGCGATGCCTGCGACCACGACCTGGAGCAGTACTGCGAAAAGGGCCCGACCTACACCTACAACAGCCACGACCGCAACACAGGCGAGCTGACCATGGGCGGTTACTCCGACCACATCGTGGTCGAGCAGCGCTTCGTGGTGAAGGTCTCTGAAAAGCTGGACCTGAAGGCCGCCGCGCCGCTGCTGTGCGCCGGCATCACCACCTACTCGCCGCTGCGCCACTGGAAGGTCGGCCCGGGCCAGAAGGTCGGCGTGATCGGCCTGGGTGGCCTCGGCCACATGGGCGTGAAGTTCGCCAAGGCGATGGGCGCCACCGTGGTGATGATCACCACCACCCCGGAAAAGGGTGCCGACGCCAAGCGCCTAGGCGCCGACGAAGTGCTGGTCTCGCGCGACGCGGAGCAGATGAAGGCCCACGCCAACAGCTTCGACTTCCTGCTCAACACGGTGCCGGTCAGCCATGACACCAACCCGTACATGAGCCTGCTCAAGCGCGATGCCACCATGTGCCTGGTCGGCGTCATCACCGAACTGGACCCGCCGCTGATGGGTGGCACGGTCATCTTCGGCCGCAAGCACGTCACCGGCTCGGCCATCGGCGGCATGGCCGAAACCCAGGAAATGATGGACTTCTGCGCCGAGCACGGCATCGTCAGCGAAGTTGAAGTGATCAACATCAAGGACGTGAACCAGGCCTGGGAGCGCATGGCGAAGAACGATGTGCGCTACCGCTTCGTGATCGACATGGCCACCATCAAGGCCTGATCGCTGCGCTGATGGAATGAAAAAACCCCGGCCTTGCCGGGTTTTTTTTGCGTACAACACCCGCCGGGCATGGCCTGGCGCTACCGGATCCGTGAGGGGTAGCGCCGGGCCATGCCCGGAGGGCACATTTTCAGTACGCGAACTCGCGGAACACCGGATCGACGTCGCCGTGCCAGCGGCCATGGAACAGCGCCAGCTTGCGCTCGGCCGGGGTCAGGCCCGATTCGACGATCTCCTGCAGCACGTCCAGGAACTTGCTTTCGTCCTGGCCATCGGCATTGCGCGCACCGCGGCGCTTGAGGCCTTCCACGGAAATCTTCACGGCTTCGCGGGCCAGGTCGCGCACGGTGCCGTTGCGGAACGGCAGGCCCATGGCGTACTTCGGCACGCCGTCGCGCAACGCGTGGCGCTCGGCCAGGCTGAAATCACGCACCAGGTCCCAGGCCGCATCCAGCGCGGTGTCGTCGTACAGCAGGCCCACCCAGAACGCCGGCAGTGCACACAGGCGGCTCCACGGACCACCGTCGGCACCGCGCATTTCCAGGTATTTCTTCAGCCGCACTTCCGGGAAGGCGGTGGTCATGTGGTCCGACCAGTCACGCAGCGTCGGCAGCGCACCCGGCAGCACCGGCAGCCTGCCCTGCATGAAATCGCGGAAGCTCTGCCCGCTGGCGTCGTGGTAGATGCCATCGCGGTAGGAGAAGTACATCGGCACGTCGAGCAGGTAATCGACATAACGCTCGTAACCGAAGCCATCCTCGAACACGAAGTCGAGCATGCCGGTACGATCGGCGTCGGTGTCGGTCCAGATATGCGAGCGGTAGCTCAGGTAGCCATTCGGCTTGCCTTCGGTGAACGGCGAATCGGCGAACAGCGCGGTGGCGATCGGCTGCAGCGCCAGCGACACGCGGAACTTCTTCACCATGTCCGCTTCGGTGGCGTAATCCAGGTTGACCTGCACGGTGGAGGTGCGGGTCATCATGTCCAGGCCCAGCGAACCGACCTTGGGCATGTACGAACGCATGATCCTGTAGCGGCCCTTGGGCATCCACGGCATTTCATCGCGCGTCCACTTCGGCTGGAAGCCCATGCCGAGGAAGCCGAGCTGCAGTTCGCCGGCCACCTGTGCCACTTCGTTCAAGTGGGTGCCGGTTTCCACGCAGGTCTGGTGGATGGTTTCCAGCGCCGCGCCGGACAGTTCCAGCTGGCCGGCCGGCTCCAGCGTCACCGAAGCGTTGTCACGCAGCAGGGCGATGGTGTTGCCGTTTTCCTGCACCGGCTCCCAGCCGAAGCGGGTCAGGCCGTTGAGCAGGGCTTCGATGCCGCGCTCGCCTTCGAAGGTCGGCGGGCGAAGATCGTCCAGGCGGAACCCGAACTTCTCGTGTTCGGTACCGATGCGCCACTGCGCACGGGGCTTTTCGCCGGAGGCAAGCACCTCGACCAGCTCCGAGCGGTCGGTAATGGGCGTATCGGCGACGTGGCTGGGGCTCGACAAGGGGAGGACTCGCTGGACAGTGGCAGGGGATGTGGGGCTGGGGGCCTTCCATCGCAAGGGCGCACTATAGCGTGGCGGCCCTTCGCAGCATGCGACGGTGACGGGTTTCAGCATCCTACCGACGACCTCTTGACCCCCGTACACTCAGGCCATGAACCGCCATTCACGACACCCGGAACTGCACCGCGCCGACCGCGTCGGCTGGCTGCGCGCCGCCGTGCTGGGGGCCAACGACGGCATCGTCTCGGTCGCCGGCCTGGTGGTCGGCGTGGCCGCCAGCGGTGCCTCGGCCAGCACGATCCTGGCCACCGGCGTGGCCGGCACCGTGGCCGGCGCGATGTCGATGGCCGCCGGAGAGTACGTTTCAGTGCAGACCCAGGCCGACACCGAAGCGGCCGACCTGGCCGTGGAAATGCGCGAGCTGCACGAAGACCCGCACAGCGAGCTGGACGAGCTGACGGCGATCTACCGCCATCGCGGCCTGCAGCCGGCACTGGCCCGGCAGGTGGCCGAGCAGCTGACCGCACACGATGCGCTGGGCGCACACGCACGCGACGAACTCGGCATCACCGACACCCTTCGCGCACGCCCGCTGCAGGCCGCGCTGGCCTCGGCCGGCGCGTTTACCTGCGGCGCCGCACTGCCGGTGCTGACCGCCCTGTTCTCCAGCACGGCGCAGGTCACGGTGGCCACCACCGCCAGCACCCTGATCGGCCTGTGCCTGACCGGCGCGGTGGCCGCGCGTGCCGGTGGCGCGCCGCCGCTGCGCGGCGCGGTGCGGGTGATGTTCTGGGGCGCACTGGCGATGGCCGCCGCCGCGGGCATCGGCAAGCTGCTGGGAGCCCACCTGTCATGACCACGATGCTGCCCCCTGACATTGCCCTGCTGGCCGAGATGGCCAGCCTGGCCGGCTGCGACCGTGCCGAAGGCTACGCCTGCATCACCGCGCGTCGCGAACACGGCGCCAGTTCGGTGGAGATACCGCAGCCGCAGTTCGTGATCCTGCTGGAAGGCAGCAAGCAGGTACGCACCGCGCACCAGTCGCTGACCGCACACGCAGGTGACATGCTGCTGTTTACCCAGCGCTGCCGGATCGATGTGGTCAACACCCCCGACGCGGGCACCGGCCGCTACCTCGGCGCCATCGTGCCGCTGTGCGCGGAAGTACTGAGCGCAGCGCGCACGCTGTGGAGCGAAGCACTGCCTGCGCCCGGCGATGCGATCGCGCAGCCGCGGCTGATCGACCACGGCACGGTACTGCGGCGCTGGCGCCAGGCACTGCAGGACGGGCATTACAGTGAAGCACGGCTGGCCCTGGCCGAACTGGTGCTGGCCTGGTGCCGGCAGGGCCACGGCAATCTGCTGTTGCCGCAGGCCCCAAGCCTGGGTGAGCAGATCCGCGACCGCATCGCGGCCGAACCGGCGCGTGACTGGCAGTCGCGCGATGTGGAAGACCAGTTCGCGCTGAGCGGCGCGACCCTGCGCCGGCGCCTCGCCGCCGAACGCACCAGCCTTCGCCAGCTGTTGACCGAGGCGCGACTGGCGCACGGCATGACGCTGCTGTACACGACCGATCTACCGCTGAAGACCGTGGCCGCCCGCGCGGGGTATCGCTCGGCGGCGAGTTTCAGCAAGCGCTTCGCCGAGCAGTACGGGCTGGCTCCGACAGACATCTAGGGTGGGGTTGTCTGGCAGGGCTTGCAGCCCTGCACCTGCTCAACGTCAACGTCAACGTCAAAAGCCTGCATTCCGTGGGGTGGCGGGGCACTGTGGATTTGCGGGGACGGCGCAAGTACGTCCATGTAGCCTTGGTCGCCGCATCCATGCGGCTCACACCCCGCAACCCCACAGTGCCCCGCCTTCGACAGGTTCACGCGGCTGTTGGTGGGTGCCGACCGTTGGTCGGCACATCTGTTGGATATCGAATGAATTCATCCACGCATGGCGTGGATCTACTGCCACAGGCGGTTGGTAGGTGTCGACCTTGGTCGACACATCTGTCAGACATCGATATCCAACCCCGTGCCGACCAACGGTCGGCACCCACCAATTGCAGCTGGCACCAACAGCCGCGGGAAACTGTCGAAGGCGGGGTGGGTCCGGTGGCAGGGGTGTGAGCGGCATGGATGCCGCGACCAAGCCCCCATGGATGGGTTTACGGCGTCCCCTGCCACCGGACCCACCCCGCCAACCCACAGGAAGCCAGCTTCTGCTTTTGACGTTGACGTTGACGTTGACGTTGATCTGCAGCAGGTGCAGGGCTGCAAGCCCTGCCGTCTCTCCCCTGAGCATTCCACGCAGTGGTTTGAGCGCATCGCGCGCGCGCCACCCGGCACGCTGCACAGCGACGGAATAACCCGCCTTACCGAGCCCCACCCCATGACCCTGCGTCACCTGCCCCTGCGCGGCGCCCTGCTGCTGGCCCTGTCCTCCCTGTCGCTGGCCGCCCTGGCCGAAGCCACCTCGCCCGCCCCCACCCAGCAGGTGCCCGGCGTCTACCACCAGCGCGTCGGCGCCCTGCAGGTCACCGCCCTGTTCGATGGCGTGGTAGCGCTCGGCCGCCAGGAAGTGGTCGATGTCTCGCCCACCCTGGTCACCCGCCTGCTCGACGGCCGCTACGTGCCCGAAGACAAGAAGGGCCTGCAGACCGCGGTCAACGCCTTCCTGGTCCGCCAGGGCAACCACCTGACCCTGGTCGATACCGGCACCGCGCAGTGCTTCGGCCCCGGCCTGGGCCAGGTGCTGGGCAACCTGCGCGCCGCCGGCGTCGACCCGGCCGAGGTGGATGACATCCTGCTCACCCACGCGCATCCGGACCACATGTGCGGCGTGCTCGACGCACTGGGCCAGCCTGCCTACCCCAATGCCACGGTGTGGCTGTCCAAGGCCGATGCCGACTACTGGCTGGACCCGGCCAGCGAAGCAGGTGCGCCGGAGGGCGTGCGTTTCGCCTTCCCGCTGGCCCGCAACGCGGTGGCGCCGTACCAGGCCCACGGCAGACTGCGCACGTTCAAGCCAGGCGATGCGCTGCCCGGTGGCGCGGTGGCGATGGACACTCACGGCCATACCCCCGGCCATGTCTCCTACCGGTTCGACAGCCAGGGCCAGTCATTGCTGGTGTGGGGCGATGTGCTGCACTTCCACGCGGTGCAGTTCGCACACCCGGAAGCGGCGTTCGAGGCCGATGCGGACCGCAAGGCGGCCATCGCCAGCCGTCGCGGGCTGCTTGAGCAGGCCACCGCCAAGGGCTGGTGGGTGGCCGGTGCGCATCTGCCGTTCCCCGGCCTGGGCCATGTGCGCCGCGAGGGCGAGGCCTATGCGTGGGTGCCGGCGGAGTATTCGCCGTTGAAATGAAAGGTCGCCGGGCATGGCCTGGCGCTACCGGTCCCCGGTCGCGGCAACATGGGGTAGCGCCGGGCCATGCCCGGCGAGCGCAGCGGAGACGCCTTACGCCAGCCCCAGCCAGCCGCCGATCACACCGCGGGCTTCGTCCACGCCGGTACGGTCCTCACCGGAGAACACCTGCACGCTGACGCTGTCGCCGTAGGCGGAATGCAGTTCCTTGCGGACCTTCTGCAGGGTCTGCATCTGCTGGCTGCGGCTGAGCTTGTCGGCCTTGGTCAGCAGCGCGTGCGCGGGCATGCCACGCTGCACGGCGTAGGACAGCATCTGCCGGTCGTAGTCCTTCAGCGGGTGGCGGATGTCCATCACCACCACCAGGCCCTTGAGCGCTTCGCGGGTGCGGAAGTACCGGTCGATGAAGGCCTGCCAGTGCGCCTGCAGGTCCAGCGGCACCTTGGCATAGCCGTAACCAGGCAGGTCGACCAGGTGCGCTTCCGGGGTGATCTGGAAGAACACCAGCTGCTGGGTGCGGCCGGGGGTCTTGGACACGCGGGCCAGGGAGTTCTGCCGGGTCAGCGCGTTGAGGGCGCTGGACTTGCCGGCGTTGGAGCGGCCGGCGAAGGCCACTTCGGCCCCTTCATCGGGCGGCAGTTGCCGCACGTTGTGGGCCGAGAGGTGGTAACGGGCGCGTTCGATGAGCAATGACATGCGCCTAGGATCGCATGTTGCGGCGCCGCGCGCCCGTTCCGTGGGCCGCAGGCCAGGAAAATGCTGCACTGCTGCGTTGACCGTGCGCTGAAACGGCGTTGATAATCCGGACGATGCCGGCGGCCACGCCCCGGCCCGGTCCATACGGAGCTTCAGCATGCGCCACGCTCGCGTTCTTGCCGTATCCGCTCTTGCCACTGCCGTCGTCGTTGCCGCCGCTGCGTTCGCGCAGACCACGCTGACCCCGCTGCCCGACAACGGGCCGATCCGCACTGCCTCGCTGGAAGTGGATTTCAGCAAGACCACCTGGGGCGACGCCAAGGCCGGCCAGACCAAGGCCTCGGCCTGCGCGGCCTGCCATGGGGCCGACGGCAATTCCACGGTGGAGATGTACCCGTCCATCGCCGGCCAGAGCGAACGTTACGTGGCCCAGCAGATGGCCCTGATCGCCAACGGCCAGCGCAGTTCCGGCGCGTCGGTGGCGATGGTGCCCTTCGTGCAGAACCTCACCCCGCAGGACATGCGCGATATCGGCGCGTTCTTCGCCACCCAGAAGGCCACCGCCGGCATCGCCGACGACACCGCCGTGGCCGACGGCCCCTACAAGGGCATGAAGTTCTACGAGATCGGCCAGCAGCTGTACCGCGGCGGCGACGCCAAGCGCGGCCTGCCGGCCTGCATGGCCTGCCACGGTCCCAGCGGCGCCGGCAACCCCGGCCCGGCCTACCCGCACATCGGCGGCCAGCACGCCAGTTATGTCGCCCGCCGCCTGCAGGAATACCAGGCCGGGCAGACCAACGAGACCGACAAGGCGCACTTCCAGATCATGGCCGCCGTCGCCCAGAAGCTGAGCGAACAGGAAGTCCAAGCGCTCTCCAGCTACCTGCAGGGCCTGCACAACAAGGCCGATGACATCGCCGCCGAGGCCACCGCCACGCAACCGGCCGCCGCCCCCTGACC
This sequence comes from Stenotrophomonas testudinis, assembly GCF_024499815.1. Classification (NCBI taxonomy): domain Bacteria; kingdom Pseudomonadati; phylum Pseudomonadota; class Gammaproteobacteria; order Lysobacterales; family Lysobacteraceae; genus Stenotrophomonas; species Stenotrophomonas testudinis. Next base: position 256,296 of record NZ_JAMOKY010000001.1, read on the forward strand.
GCCACTGGTCGGCCCGGCTCGCCACGGCGGCCCGCGGCTGCGGTATGTTTCCTTCACGCCGGCGGCTGCGCCGGCGTTGTTATTTTCAATGGAGATGCGTGTCGATGAGGTTGATTCCCCGCCTTCTGCTGTCCCTGCTGGTGATGCTGCCGCTGGCCGCCTGCGCCGCCACCCCCGCCAATGCCCCGCTGGTTGAAGGCAAAGACTACGAGCGCATCGCCAAGTCCGGCCCGTTCCAGCCGTTGGCCGGCAAGATCGAAGTCGTTGAAGTGTTCGGCTACACCTGCCCGCACTGCGCCCACTTCGAGCCGCAGCTGGAAGCCTGGGCCGCCAAGCTGCCGGCCGACGTGCGCTTCACCCCGGTCCCGGCCGCCTTCGGCGGTGCCTGGGATGCCTGGGCCCTGGCCTATTACGCGGCCGATGAAGTGGGCGTCGCCAAGCGCAGCCACGCCGCTGTGTTCAAGGCCCTGCACGAAGACGGCTCGCTGCCGATGCAGAACGTCTCGGCCGATGAGCTCGCCACCTTCTATGCCGCCTATGGCGTGAGCGCCGACCGCTACAAGCAGGCCCTGCGCGGCGATGCGGTGCAGAAGAAGGTTGCCGAAGCCCGTGCCTTCGCCCAGCGCACCCAGGTGCCGGGCACCCCGGCCATCATCATCAATGGCCAGTATCTGGTGCGTGGCAACAGCTTCGAGGACCAGCTGCGCGTGGCCTCCAAGCTGATCTCCGAAGCCCGCGCCCGCGGCGGCCGCTGAACCGATCCCGACCATCGACACGGCGCTGTCGCCGCCGCATGTCATCATTTCCCCTTGGCCGGCGCCCGCCGTCGGCCCCACCTTTCCAGTTGCTGGAGACGTTTCAATGAAGACCCGTATCGCCGCGCTCGCACTTGCAGCCCTGCTGCCGCTCCTGGCGGCCTGCAAGGCCGACGACGGCCGCACCAACACCACCGCCCCGGCTGAACCGGCTGCCACCCCGGCTGCCGCCGAGCCTGCCGCGGCCCCCGCCGCCGAGCCGGCTGCCGCCACCGAAGGCGCTGCTGCCCCGGCCGCCACCGAAGCCGCTCCGGCCGCCGCTCCGGCCCCGACCACCACCGCACTGACCGGTCCGGCCCCGGTGGAAGGCAGCGACTACCAGGTGATCAGCAACGGCCAGCCGTTCCAGCCGGCCGCCGGCAAGGTCGAAGTGGTCGAGATCTTCGGCTACGTCTGCCCGGCCTGCGCCGCCTTCCAGCCGCTGGTTGGCCCGTGGAAAGCCGGCCTGCCGAGCGACGTGAACTTCGTCTACGTGCCGGCCATGTTCGGCGGCACCTGGGACAACTATGCCCGTGCCTTCTACGCCGCGCAGACCCTGGGTGTGCAGGAGAAGACCCACGAAGCGCTGTACGCCGCCATCCACTCGCAGCAGACCCTGAAGGGTGAGCGCGGCGCCGACTCGGTCGACGACATCGCCAAGTTCTACGCCGGTTACGGCGTGGATCCGAAGCAGTTCGCCGCCACCATGGGCAGCTTCGCGGTGAACGCCAAGACCAACTCGGCCAAGCAGTTCGCCCAGCGCAGCGCGATCAGCGGCACCCCGTCGATCATCATCAACGGCAAGTACCTGGTGAAGGGCAAGAGCTTCCCGGACATGCTGCGCATCGCCGACCACCTGATCGCCCGCGAACGCGGTGCGGCTCAGGCTCGTTGATCCAAGAGAAAGCATTACCGGCCGTGACTTCCCCCCACACACGGACCCTGCGCTTGCTGACGGCCAATATCCAGGCCGGCTCAAGCACCCGCCGCTACAGCGACTATGTGACCCGCAGCTGGTCACATGCGCTGCCGGCGGGAAGCAAGCGCAGCAGCCTGGACGCGATCGCCACCCTGGCGCGCGGCCATGACATCGTAGGCCTGCAGGAGGCCGACCCGGGCAGCCTGCGGTCGGGCTTCACCAACCAGACGCACTACCTGGCCCAGCGTGCCGGCTTCAATTACTGGAGCCACCAGCCGAACCGGCGCATGGGCGGGGTGGCGTCCAGCGCCAACGGCCTGCTGAGCAAGCTGGAACCGGTGGAAGTACAGGACCACGCTCTGCCCGGCCGCATCGGCGGGCGCGGCGTGCTGCTGGCCAGGTTCGGCGATGGCGAGGACGGCCTGGCCGTGGCCGTGGCCCACCTCTCACTGGGCGCGGGTTCGCGGATGTCACAGCTCGGATTCATCGCCGAGCTGCTGTCCGACCACCCGAACGCGGTGCTGATGGGCGATTTCAACTGCCTGGCCGAGCGCCCTGAAATGCAGGTGCTGTACCAGAAGACCCGGTTGCAGCCGCCCGGCTGCGTGGTACCGACCTTCCCCAGCTGGCGCCCGGACCGGGCCATCGACCACATCCTGGTCAGCAGCAACCTGCGGACCCGCAGCGTGGAAGCCGTACCGGCCGCGTTCTCCGACCACCTGGCCCTGGCCATGGCCATCGACGTCCCGGCCGAAGCCCTGCGCTGACCGGTAGCGCCGGGCCATGCCCGGCGAACGCAATCCAATCCGCCGGGCATGGCGCGGCGCTACCAATACAGCCCGGTGCTACCCGGCCTGCACCACCGGGCTCCTCAGCCGCCGCGCGGTCATCGTGCTGCCCACCGAGGCCACCACCGTGCAGCCGATCGCCAGCCACTGCACGCCCTCCAGGTGCTCGTGCAGCAGCAGCATCGCCCACAGCGCGGCCACCGCCGGTTCCATGCTGATCAGGATGCCGAATGTCTCCTTGGGCAGGCGCTTGAGCGCCATCATCTCCAACGACATCGGGATCGCGCTGGACACCAGCGCCACCAGCAGGCCGGCCAGCAGGATCTTCGGCTCCAGCAGCGCCATGCCGGCATGGGCCACGCCCACCGGCACCACCACAAGTGAAGCAGCCAGCAGCCCCAGCGAAACCGTATGGCCGGCGTGCAGGTGGCCGGCGCGCTTGCCAAACACGATGTACAGGCCCCAGCACGCGGCCGCCCCCATCGCATAGAGCACGCCGGCCGGGTCCAGCGCCGGGCCGCCGCCCAGCGGCAGCAGCAGCAACAGGCCGACCAGCGCGCAGCCCACCCAGAGGAAATCGATCGGCCGCCGCGAGGACAGCATCGCCACCGTCAGCGGGCCGGTGAACTCGATGGCCACGGCGATGCCGAAGGGAATGGTGCGGATGGCCATGTAGAACAGCAGGTTCATCAGGCCCAGGGTCAGCCCGTAACGGAGGATGGTCATCGCATCCACGCGGCTGGTCTTCCAGCGCCACGGCCGCCAGAACAGCAGCAGCAACAGCGCCGAGAAGCCCACGCGCAGGGCGCTGGTGCCCTGCGCGCCGACCAGCGGAAACAGGTGTTTTGCGTAGGAGGTGCCGATGGCCAGCGCGGTAACCGAGCCGAGCACCGCCAGCGCCGGCAACATCGGCGCGAATCGGGACGTCTGCATACGCACAGTCTATTGCGCTGGCGGCGAGCACTTGGCTCAATTGACGGTCCGTCCGCGCAATTTCTGCTCGCCATGGCCACCGCCCCCATGCTGGACAGCTTCGACCACGCCATCCTCGACCTGCTGCAGCAGGACAACGCCCTGCCGCAGCGGCAGATCGCCGAGGCCGTGCACCTGTCCCCCCCCGCCGTGCAGCGGCGCATCAAGCGTCTGCAGGACAGCGGCGTGATCGCCGCCAACGTGGCCGTGCTCGACGCGGCCAAGGTCGGGCGTCCGCTGACCGTCATCGTCGAGGTGCGGGTGGTCAGCGAGCAGCGCGAAAAGGTCGCCCCGTTCCGCCGCCGCGTGCAGGACGATCCTGCCGTGCAGCAGTGCTATTCGATCACCGGCGACGGCGATTTCCTGCTGCTGCTTTCGGCGGCCTCGATGGAAGAGTACGAAGCGATCACCGAGCGCCTGTTCGGCGGCGATGACAACATCGAGCGCTTCCGCACCTCGGTGGCGCTGGGCACGTTGAAGCGCAGCTTCTCGGTGCCGCTGCCATGACCCCGCCGCCCTCCCCTGCCCGACGCCTGCGCCGCTGGCTGCTGTCCGGCGCCCTGCTGCTGGCCGCAGGCATCGCCGTGCTCTCGCTGTGGAACAGCCCGTGGGCGGCGGCACCGAAGATGCTGTGGGCGCTGGGACGCATGCCACCGGCCACGGAGCTGCCCGTGCCCGTGGACGGCGTGCGCCCGCGGCAGATCGCCGACACCTTCGGTGCCCCACGCGGCAGTGACCGCACGCATGCCGGCATCGACATCTTCGGCAAACGCGGCACGCCCGTGCGCAGCGTTACCGCAGGCGTCATCGCCGATGTGAGCGAACGCGGGCTCGGCGGGCGCCAGGTCTGGGTGATCGGGCCCGGCCGCGAGCGCTACTACTACGCGCATCTGGAAGACTGGGCCGAGGGCCTGGCGCGAGGCCAGGTGGTGCAGGCCGGGCAGCTGCTGGGCCATGTCGGCGACAGCGGCAACGCCAAGGGCACGCCGCCGCACCTGCACTGGGGCATCTACGGCAAGGACGGCGCCCGCGACCCGTTGCCGCTCCTGCGTTGATCGCAGTGACGCTGCGGCTCGACGCCACGACGGGCCCGCCGCATCATCAACCGCAGTGACAGGGAGAGCACGCCGATGACCCAGCTTCGCGCCACCCCGCTGTTGATCGCTACCGTGATCCTGGCCACCGGCTGCAGCACCCTGCAGGCACACCGCGACCCGTGGTGCAGGCAACTGGCTGCCTACGCCAACACCGCACAGGTCGATGCCCCGCGATCGATTGAACTGGTGACCGACTGGAGCCGCTGGAGCAAGGGCTGCGAGGACGATGGCAGCGACGCGGGCAAGCGGTTCTGCCGCTGGCTGATCCCCAACACCTCGACCGAATTCGCCTCGGCCAATATTCGCCACACGCTGGCCTGCCTGGATCCAACAGCCATCCATGCCGGGCGTCTGCGCAGCACCCCGGTATACATGACCGGCAAGGTGGAGGTGTACGGCGCGCCCATGATCGATGAAGACGTGATGGTCACCGTCGAGTACGCCGATGGCATCGAGGGCCAGTTGCCGCACATGAAGATCCAGGCCGAGCGCACCCCGCTGGACGACTGACGCGGCGAAGGGACTGGCATGCCCCGGCGCCGTTTGTAAATAGAAACAATTCGCATTACCATATTTGCGTTTTCCGGGCAGCCAGGACGGTTCGCCCTCCTCGCATTGCCCAGCCACCGTCCTGCAGCGCAGGGCCCCGCCAGTGGCGTGAGACCCCCACCAGCCGCGGCGCCAGACCATCCGGGAAGCCGGTCGGACGCACGCACGTGCCCGTCCAGGAACCCACATGATCCGCTCGACCCCTGCTCTCCTGCCGCATCGCCTGTCCGCGGCGGTGCTCTCCGCCCTGTGCCTGGCCGCCGCGCCGGTCGCGTTCGCCGAAACCGCCGCCGACCCGACCACGCTCGACAAGGTCGTGGTGAAGGGTGAGCGCGCCGAAGGCTATTCGGTGCGCAAGACCTCCGCCGGTACCCGCTTCGACCTGGCCCCGCGTGAGATCCCGCAGTCGATCAGTATCATCAGCCACCAGCGCATCGAGGACCAGAACCTCGACGACATCATCGACGTGCTGGGCAACACCACCGGCGTGAGCAGCACCCAGTCCGACACCGAGCGCACCGAGTTCTACGCGCGCGGTTTCTACATCGACAGCTATCAGTTCGATGGCCTGCCGACGCAGATGGTGCAGAACTGGAGCTACGGTGACTCCGGCCTGGACCTGGCCCTGTACGACCGCGTGGAAGTGGTGCGCGGCGCCACCGGCCTGCTCAGCGGCGCCGGCAACCCGTCGGCGTCGGTGAACCTGATCCGCAAGCACGCCGACAGCGCCGAACTGGCCGGCAGCGTCTCGGTAAACGTCGGCAGCTGGGGCCGCACCCGCACCACCGTGGACGTGGGCAGCGCGCTGAATGCCAGCGGCACCGTGCGTGGTCGTGTCATCGGCAGCTACCTGGACACCGATGCGCAGATGGACCGCTACAACCAGCACAAGACGCTGGGCTACATGGTCATCGATGCCGACCTGACCCCCGATACGCAGCTGAGCGTGGGCTACGACTACCAGCAGAAGCGCGCCAACGGCGCGACCTGGGGCGGCTTCCCGATGCTGTTCTCCGACGGCACCAGCACCGGCTACGACGAATCGTTCAATGCCAGCCCGAACTGGACCTACTGGAATACCACCAGCAAGCGCGCCTTCGCCACCCTGGAGCACGGCTTCGCCAACGGCTGGAAGTTCAAGATCGGCGCCACGCATGACGAGACCAAGGCAGACGACAAGCTGTTCTACCCGGCCTACAACGACTGGGTCACCGGCGCCTCGTACTTCGACAAGAATACCGGTGCCGGCATCTCGCCGTCGGCCGGCTTCTACAACACCGAGCGCAAAGTCGACGCAATCGATGGCTTCGTCGACGGCCCGTTCCAGCTGTTCGGCCGCGAACACCAGTTCATGGCAGGCCTGAGCTACAACAAGCGCGACTACGCCAACTACGGCGACTACCAGGTCGGTGGTGCCGGCCTCACGTGGGACCCCTTCTCCAGCTACCTGAACTGGAACGGCAACATCAGCGAACCGAACTGGAACCCGCTGAGCCTGGCCAGCGAAGGCACCATCACCCAGAAGGCCGGCTATGCCGCCACGCGCCTGTCGCTGGCCGATCCGCTGAAGCTGATCATCGGTGCGCGCTACACCGACTGGAAGAGTGAAGGCGAAGGCGCCGATCGTTCGCACAAGGTGACCACCCCGTATGCCGGCCTGGTGTTCGACATCAATGACACCTACTCGACCTACGCCTCGTACACCGAAATCTTCCAGCCGCAGATGCTGAAGGACCGCAACGGCAGCTACCTCGATCCGGTCGACGGCAAGAGCTACGAAGTGGGCGTGAAGGGTGCCTGGTTCGACAACCGCCTGAATGCCTCGGTGGCCGTGTTCCGCATCGAGCAGGACAACGTCGGCCAGTCGACCGGTGAACCGGTGATCGGCGGAACCGGCGGCGAAACCGCCTACATCGCCGCACGCGGCACCGTCAGCCGCGGCTTCGAGTTTGAGTTGAACGGCGAACTGGCACCGGGCTGGAATGCCACCTTCGGCGCCTCGCGCTATGTGGCCAAGGACATCAACGATGCGGACATCAACACCAACCTGCCGCAGACCACGCTGAAGCTGTTCACCAGCTACACCCCGCAGTCGTTGCAGGACCTGACCGTCGGCGGTGGTGCCAACTGGCAGAACCGCATCTACTACGCGGTGCCGGCGTACGGCCGCATCGAACAGGACGGCTACGCGCTGGTCAGCGCCTTCGTGCGCTACCGCATCTCGCCGGAGTTCAGCGTGCAAGCCAACCTCAACAACCTGCTGGACAAGAAGTACTACTCGCAGATCAACGGCTACGGTGCGTTCGGCGACGGCCGCAATGGCTCGCTGACCTTCACCTGGTCGTTCTGATGCAGACGGCGCCGGGCAGCCCCCGGCGCCTTTTGTAGAGTCGAGCCATGCTCGACTGGCTTTCGACCAGAGCAGCCGAGCGTGGGCTTGGCTCTACAGAATCGCGTAACGCTGCCGCGCTGGGATGATCCCGGCGCGGCGTACAGGCCCTAGAACCGCAGGTCCGCCCGCATGTACCAGTAACGCCCGCGCGGGATGTCGTAGGTCGAGGCGTCGTAGCCGTTCAACGAGCACGACAGGCAGATCGGCGGATCCTTGTCGAACGCGTTGTTCAGGCCTGCGGTCAGCTGCAGCCCCTTCATCCAGTCGATTTTGTAGCCCACCTGCAGGTCGTGGTAGGTGGTGGCGGCCAACTTGTTGGTGCCGGCGGCCTGGTTGCTGCACACCGGGAAGGCCACTGCATCACCGCAGTCTTCGGTCAGCTCGGAGATGTGGCGCACCGTCCAGTTGGCGCTCCAGTTGTCCAGCGTCCAGCCAATGCTGGCGTTGCTCGTCCACTCAGGAATCGAGCTGTCGGCCACTTCCACGCCCGGCTTCTGCGGCTGCCGCTGGCCGGCCGCACCTGTGGCCTCGTAGCGGCCGACGAAGGTGTTCTTCCAGCCCAGCTTGAACTGGCCGATGTCGCTCTGCGGCAGCGTCCAGAACATGTCCACGTCCCAGCCATCGGTCTTGATCGAACCCAGGTTGGTCAGGCGATTGTTGAAGCTGTTGACCGCACCGGTGCTGGCGCGGGTGATGCCACCGCAGTAGACCGGGTCCAGCGTGTCCACGCACAGGTCCAGCTGGGTCTGTGCATTGATCGCCTGGATCGCGCCGTCGATGTTGTGACGGTAGAAGGTCACCTCCACGTCGAAGCGTTCGGACCAGGTGGCGTTGTTGCCGAACCACGGGCTCCACACGAAGCCGGCACTGAAGCTGCGCGAACGCTCCGGCTCCAGCTCGCGGTTGCCGCCGGTGGTCACCGAGATCTGCGAGTTGGCCTGCTGGAAGCCGGTCGGCACGCCCAGCGCGGCGCAGTTGGCAGGATTGCCGCGCGGCGCGGTACCGCCCAGGCCCACCGAGCAGGGATCGAACAGCTGCAGGTCGGCACGCGCGGCCGAGCCGTACAGCTCGCCGATGGACGGTGCACGGAAGCCCTCGGCATAGGTGGTGCGCAGCACGAAGTCATCGGTCACCTGCCAGCGCAGGCCGTACTTGGGGGTGAACTCGCCGCCGAAGGTCGAGTAATCCGAATAGCGCCCGGCCAGGCTCAGGTCCAGCTTCTTGCCCAGCGACGCGTCGGCGAAGATCGGAACGCTCAGCTCCAGGTAGGCTTCGTTGACGTCGTAGGAACCGGACGTCGGCTGCGAAGGCACGCCGTTGTAGTGGCCGATCACCGTCAGCGGGTCGGGCTGGTACCAGCCTTCATAGCGGCGGTGTTCCAGGCCGGTGGCGAAGGAGACCGGGCCGGCCGGCAGGGTGAACAGATCGCTGGACAGGTTGGCGGTGACCAGGCTCAGCTCGTTCTGGCTGCGGTCGCGCACCACCGGCTGGATCCAGCGCAGCATGTCCGGGGTGATCGAACCGACGCCACCGAAGATGTTCAGCGGCACGCAGCCCGGCGTGGCCGCACACAGCGCCGGATCACCCAGCGCCAGGTTCACGTTGTAGATGTTGTAGCTGCCGTAGTTGGTCTGCTCGGCCTTGTTCTTGCTGTACATGCCGTTGACGTCCCAGTACCAGCTGCGGTTCGCCGCCTGGAAGCTGCCCACCAGGCCGGTGGCGAAGTACGTGGTGTTGACCTCCTGCTCGAACACGCGCGCGCCGCCTTCCACCGGGCGGCGACCGATCAGGCTCATGTTGCCGCCGGACACCAGGTCGAAGCCGAACGGGTTGTACGGGTTCAGCGCCGACACCACGATGTTGTCGGCCAGCGGATTGCCGGTGGCACCGTCAGGCCCGAAGAACAGCGGTTCCGGACCGGCCTGATTGGTCGATTCGCGGCGGTTGCCCAGCGCCTTCACGTACCACTGCACGTCGTCGGTGATGTCGAAGCGGAACTGGCCGAACATGCCTTTGCGCTCGGACGGCGTCAGCACCATGTTGTATTCGGCGAAGTTGAAGCGGTCGGCGCTGGTGAAGCAGTGGTAGTCGTCGCTGCGGTTGCAGCCGGCGCTGCCGTCATAGCGCGGGTTACTGACGCCGGTGTTGGGCACGATGTCCTGCTCGGCGCCGGTGTTGGGATCGACGAAGGCGAAGCGCCCCTGCGGGATGCCGCCGCTGCCGAAGGCCAGGCCGGTGCCGGGAATCGGGAAGCGTGACTGTTCGCGGTCGCGCGCATACACCGCATCCTGCCTGGTCCAGCTGGCGCCGAGGAACAGGCTGTAGCGCTCGCCGCTGGTGCCCCAGGCCAGGTCCACGCCCTTCTGCGTGCCGTCGCCCTTGCTGTATTCGCCGTAGTTCAGGGTGACCTGCCCGCCATCGAAATCGCGGCGGGTGATGATGTTGACCACGCCGGCAATCGCGTCGGAGCCATACAGCGACGAGGCACCGTCTTCCAATACTTCGATGCGTTCGACAATCGCCAGCGGAATGGTGTTGAGGTCGGTGGCCGCGCCCACGCCTGACGCCGAGGATTCATTGACCCAGCGGATGCCATCGACCAGCACCAGCACGCGCTTGGCGCCCAGGTGGCGCAGATCGACCTGTGCCGAACCGGCACCGACACCACTGCCATCCGGCGGGAAGCCGAAATTGCCGGACGAGTTGAACTTGGCATTCAACGCCGAACCCGAACCGGTGAGCTGCTGCAGCACTTCGCCGATCGAGCTCAGGCCGGTGCGCTCGATGTCGCCCCGGCTCAGCGTCTGGATCGGCACCTGACCTTCCACTTCAGCACGCTTGATGCGCGTACCGGTCACTTCAACGGCATCCAGGGTGGTGGCCGTCTGGGCCATTGCCCCCAGCGGTGCCAGGGCCGCCACGCACAGCGCGACAGCGACCGCCAAGGGGCGGTAATGCAGGTGATTCATTCGCTCTCTCTCCAAAGGAATGGCGGGACATGGGCTGCCGCGCTCCCCCCTGCGTGGCGGCAGCGTCTCCTTTGTAAACAAGCTGTAAAAACATTGGCGTGACCTGCGACACCCTTTCACGCCGTTCTGATGAATGAATCATTCTTGTCCCAGATGGAGATCTAGGAGTTATTTGAAATCTTGAGTCCAAAGCGAATCTCAGCAGGAACTGGGCAGAGACTCAAACCTCCGAAGCGTCGTGTGAGGTCCTATCGTGAAAGCAATTACTGCCGCACTGCAGGCTGCAATCATCGCTCTGGCAACCCTCTCGTTCACGGGCGGAGCAAAAGCAGGTGGCCTCATAGAATGCAACAACTGCGCATCCCCCAAATCCGTTGCACTGCAGTCGGGGGCCGGGCTCACAGTAATAATTGACTTCGACAAAGCGCAACTCACCGCTTTCAATGTTGAGTACGATCGTGAGCTCAGGAAATGGCGTGCCATTTCCACGCCGGTTCCCAGTCAGATCCAAATGGCGTTTCTACGAATTGTAGAGAGTGTGTCAAACACCACTGGCCACTCCGACCAAGCCTTTCCTAAAGCAGGTGGAGGCGCCGTCGTCCCCCTGCATCCCGACAACCCGGGAAATTCAAACGGAATGCGATTTCCCGACTCCTACAAATCCTCGGACGCCTTCGAAATCGTCAACTCCGCAACCATGAGAACGCGACTAGGCCAGTATCTGGCCTTGGAAATTGCAGGAGCTAATACCAGCAGCACCGCCTGGAACAGCTTTGCGCTTTCCATCTAACAGTTTGCGCTTAGCTGGGCCAGCATCAAGGGCGGCGGCGCAGTCAATGTGATTATTACCTGGCGAGATGGTTCGAAGACCCTCTATAGAATCACACCTGACAACGTGTCAGAGGCCAAATACCAGAAGGGAGAGAGTCGTGACAGCACCGGAAACAAGGTGCCCGATGACTATCGCAGATCCTGCCACAGCTCCCTCTTACGCTGGCCAGTACTATTTCGGCCGCGAGGGCGACCTTGATAAATGGGTCCGCTCTGCACAGATGTACGGCGTACCGGTCCAACGTGGCCCAAGCAGCCGCATTTCCTGCAGTTGGGACGGCCGCACGGTTTACTGCCAGCAATACTGACCTCACCCGATCAGTCCGCGCTCTCAGGGAGTAATGCCCTGAGAGCGCCACTTTGCGTCATCGCACGAAGGCGATCCGCTCCATTCCCGTGGCCTCGGCAGCCGAGAGTATCTTCGCCATGCCTTCGTATTCGGCAGACGGATCGGTGGCGATGCGCAGCTCCGGCAGGTTGCCGGCGTGCTCGCTGGCCTGGGTGCGCAGGCGCGCCTGCAGATCATTGATGGCCATCGGCTGGCCGTTCCAGCTCAGCTGGCTGGACGCATCCAGGCGCAGCTCGATCGGCGGTGGTGGATCCGGACGGTCGACCACCCGGTCCGTTGCCTGTGGCAGCTGCACCGCGATGGGCCGCGACAGCATCGGCGCGGTCACGATGAAGATGATCAACAACACCAGCATCACATCCACCAGCGGCGTGACATTGATCTCCGCCAAGGGGCCGCTTTTTCCTGCGCTACTGAACGCCATGTGCCACTCCTTGCACCCGGGCCGTTCGCCCAAGCCGACAGTACGTCGCCATTGCAGGCTGGCGGCAGTGTCTGCGCGTGGAGCATTCAGCTGCCGTTGCTCACGCCTCCGCCGTATGCTTGCAGGCGCTCCCGCAGAGAGCCGAGTGCGTCCGAGCCGATCAGCGCCCACAACAACAGGCGACACTTACGGGGGCACAGTGATCCGGCCATCAGCAGCCCCCGCCGCTGCAGGTGGATTTCTCCGCCAGCAAAGCCATAGGTATGGCGTGCCGTCGCGCCGGCGCCGGTGCGCGAGGCGATGATGACGGGACGATGCACTGCGGCACGCGCCAAGGGCTCAACCCAGCTGGACGGGACATGGCCCGCGCCCATGGCCGCCACGACCAGTCCCTCGCATCCGCTCTCCAGTACCGAATGCAGCACCTCAGGACCTTCGCCCAGCACCGCCTCGAGCAGGGCTACCCGTTGCTGAACACGCGTGGGCACTACTGCAGGCAGTCGTTCCGGAGGCAGTCCCGCATAGCTGCATTGCCCTTCCTGCACCCGCCCGATACAGCCTTTATCTGGCGACTGGAAGGCATCCAGATCCAGGCTGTGCACCTTGCGCACCTGGTCCGCCGCGTACAGGCGGTCCTGCATGGCGACGATCACCCCGCGCATGCGAGTGTGGGGATCAAGTGCCGCAACCGCTGCGGCCAGCACATTGCCGGGGCCATCAGCACCAGCTGCATCTGCACCGCGCATGGCGCCCGTCAACACCAGCGGTTGCGGATGCGTCCATAACAGATCCAGCAGGTACGCCGACTCCTCGAGCGTGTCGGTGCCCTGGGTGATGATCACGCCATCAGCGCCGTCGCCCACCATCGTGTCTGCCCAGTCCCGTGCAGCAAGCACATCGACCCAGGACATCGATGCACTGGGGGACAGACCGAGCGTATGCGCCTGCACGGCTGCCAACCTGCTCAGTCCCGGCACTGCCTCCGCCAGCAACTGCGCGGAGATCTTCGGAACGATGCCCACTTCCGCTGCGTCCCCCCGCATGCTGAGGGTGCCACCGAGTGAACCCAATGCCAGCCGCTTCATATGGCCCCCTTCAGTATCCAGCCCACCGCAGGGACGATCAGCAGAACGCCTGCCGCCATCGATAGGAGATTGCCTATATACGGATGCACATGTGCAGGCAGGCGAGCCGAACATGCCGCAGCCAACGGTGGCGTCAGCAGTGCCCCCAGCAGCGCGGACAGCACCACCACCGCCGCGCTCCCGCCGTGGGCAAGAATGCAGGCAGGAACCACGGAGACAATCGGGATATACGTGGGGTACCAGCCACGCTGGATCCAGCGCTCCCGCCATACCCAGACTCCCACCGCAGAGGCGAGCGCCTGGCCGCACAGCAGTGCCATCAGCCAACCGGTGCCATAGAAGGGTCCGGCCGGCTGCAGCAGGGCGGCAAGCAGTACGCCGCCGATCAGCCCGGCACTGGCGAGCTCGTTGCCCAGGAATGGAGCTTCGCTGAAGTCCGCCAGCACCCGGCGCATGCCCCATTGCCAGCCATACCGCGTGACGTGCACAACGGGCTCTGGCCTAGGCGCAGCGGGAACCGGCTTCCAGCCCAGCCGCCTCGCGGCGACGAAGGCGGCCGCGCTTGCCAGTGCCATTGCAAGGACGTTGCCGATGACGGCTGGCAGGCCCAGCGGTGCGCAGAGCTGATTCACCAGCAACAACGCCAGCGGCGTGACCAGCAATGCGCCAGATGCGGCGGCGATTCCCGTAATCTTCCAGCCGCCACCGAACAGCAGCACCATCGCCGCCGGCAGCGAGACCGCAGCAACAAACGTGGGCTGCCAGCTCCCGTCCTGCACTGTGCTGGCAAATATCATATTGGCAAGCAGTAGTCCGCCAATCGACGCTACTGCGACCCAGGGCCAGCGGCCAGTGCCGTAGCAGATCGGGAATCCCTCCCATGATTTCCCACGCCTGTTCGCCCAATGAGCCACTGCAGCACCCCCGATCAGACCGAGCGAGGCGAACTCGTGCTTGTAGAAGGTCACCTCACTGGCATCGCCAACCCACCATCGCCAGCGGCCCGCCCATGTTGCGAGGCTGCCCATCAACTGGCTGTGGTCTGGCCAGAGCTGGCCGGGGGGCATCGTGCGCCAACCAGCCACCATCGTCACGATGATCGCCAGTGCAAATGTCGCTGAGAACAGTACCCAGCCCCAGTGGCAGCGGGCGGCTGGCGACTGGGCCGGTAAGGGGGTGCGCGCCATGCGTGAGCCTCAGCGCGGCAGCATGGGATGCTGGCGATAGCCCAGCATCGGATCGAAGAGATCGGTACGCCGGTCGCGGCACAGGTCGTTGAGAGAATTCCAGATCGGTGCACTGCGTGCCGTGGAAAGGTCCACCTCGGCCATCACCACCGCCTCGCCTTCAGGCGCTGCGATGGAGGCCAGTGGCCATCCGTTCGTACTGACGATCAGCGAACAGCCCAGGAACCGATCCCCGCGGTCAGTGCCAACCCGGTTGGCCGCTGCGATGAACACATTGTTGACGTGTGCGGCAGTCATGGTCAGGTAGCTGGCCATGCAGCGGCCGCTTTCATCGAACAGCGGCGGCGGCGTCCACACCCAGCAGTTGAGGCTGAGGATGATGTCAGCCCCCTGCAACGCCAGCAGGCGCGGCACCTCCGGGAACCAGACATCCCAGCAGACCATCAGGCCGATCCGGCCAACGCTCGTCTCGAACACCGGATAGCCGAGGTCGCCGGCACAGAAGTAGAGCTTCTCGCGGCACCACAGATGGGTCTTGCGATAGCGCCCGATATAGCCGTCCGGACCGAACAGCACGGCGGTGTTGTAAAGACGGGCACCATCGCGTTCCGCAATGCCCACGGCCAGATGGATGCCTGCCTCGCGCGCGAAGGCCTCCCAGTATTGCGCCGTCGTTCCATCAGGTACGGATTCAGCCATCGCAAACGCTTCTGCCCGGCTGTTGAATGAATAGCCGGTGCAGCAGAGCTCCGGCAGCACGATCAGGCGGGCCCCACGTTCCACCGCCTGCGTGGCAAGCAGGCGCGCCCGTTCGATGTTGGCGGGGACGTTCTCCGGCCCGCACTGTGGGTCGAACTGGATGGCGGCAACCGAGACAGGACTGAACGGCTTGGGCTGGTCTGACATGCGATGGTCCTCTGCAGGGGCGGAGCGGCTGCTCCCGTTTCACTGCAGCAGGCACCCGTTGTGCGGCCGCTTCAATTGGCAAAAGCGTCAACTGCGCGAAACGCCTTCAAAGTGGGCTTTATGCGACGACTCTCACTGAATTCCGCGTTGGACCGGCCCGAGCATCCGGCCTGACCCACCGCCAAAGCGGGCCATTTGCATCAGTGCAGCCACCGTGCACGCGATGCGAAACTGAATTCAGCCAGCGCCCGCTATGCTGGGCCCATGACCCGACGCTCTTCGACCGCCCTGTCCCTGCTCCCGCTGTCCGCATCGTTGCTGATCGGCTGCGCCAGCGCCCAGTCACTCGACGCCCAGAGCGGCCAGCTCAAGGCCGCCATCGCTGCGGCCGAACGCGGCCAGCTCGATCCACGCCAGGCCGCCGCGCTCAGCCGCCACCCGGCCTACGGCTGGGTCGAGTTTGCCCAGCTTCGCCGCAATATCGACACGGTCGATACCGGCCAGGCCCAGGCCTTCCTCAAGCGCTATGACGGCCAGGCCGTGGCCAACAGTTTCCGCAGCGTCTGGCTGCCCTCGGTGGCGCGCCGCCAGGACTGGACCACCCTGCTGGCCAACTGGGCACCTACCGACAACCTCGGCCTGCGCTGCGCCCAGCTGACGGCGCGCCAGGCCACTGGCAAGGTCGATCCGCAGTGGATCAGCGAAACACAGGATCTGTGGCGCAAGAACGGCAAGTCACTGCCCGATGCCTGTGACGCGGTGTTCGCGGTACTGCAGGCGCAGGGTGGGATGAGTGATGCCCTGCGCTGGGAACGCATCGACGCCGCCGCCGATGCACAGCAGCCGGCAGTGATGCGCAGCGCCGCACGCGGCCTGCCCGCGGCCGACCTGGCCTTGGCCAACACCTACGCCGCCTTCGTTGACACGCCCAATGCCAGCGCGCTGAACTGGCCGCGCAACGAGCGCAGCCGGCGCATCGCCACCGACGGCCTGGAAAAGCTGGCCAAGGCCGACCCCGGCGCCACCGAACAGCAGTTGCCGCAGTACGCGCAGGCACTGGGCCTGAGCGCCGACCAGCAGGCCCAGGTGCGTTACCAGATCGCGCTGTGGACGGTGGCCTCCTACCTGCCCGACTCCGCGCGCCGGCTCAACGCCGTGCCCGAATCGGCCTACGACGAGCGCCTGCACGAATGGCGCGTGCGCGAGGCGATGTCGCGCGGTGACTGGGCGGCCGCGCTGACCGCCATCCGCAAGATGGGCAGCAAGCAGCGCAACGATTCGCGCTGGGCGTATTTCGAAGGACGCATGCTGGAAAAGACCGGGCAGGCGCAGCAGGCCCAGCCGCTGTTCCGCACGGCCGCGCGCGCACCGACCTTCCACGGTTTCCTGGCCGCCGACAAGCTGCAGCAGAACTACACGCTGTGCCCGTGGAAGCCGAACGACAGTGCGCAGGCGCAGGCCGCCGTCGCCCGCGACCCGGCCATCCAGCGCGCGATGGCGCTGTACCAGATCGACCGCAATGGCTGGGCCGTGGCCGAGTGGAACAGCGCGCTGTCGCGTTTCGATGACACCCAGCGCCGCTTGGCGGTACGCGTGGCGCAGGACAACGGCTGGTTCGACCGCGCCGTGTTCGCACTCGGCAAGCAGCCGCAGGAACAGCGCCTGTACGACCTGCGCTTCCCGCTGCACCACGACGGCACCATTCGCCGCGAAGCCTCGCGCAACGCCATCGACCCGGCCTGGGTGGCCGCGGAGATCCGCGCCGAAAGCACCTTCACCCCGCGCGCGCGTTCGCCTGCCAACGCCATGGGCCTGATGCAGGTGCTGCCGGCCACCGGTGCGGGCGTGGCCAAGAACATCGGCCTGACCGCCTACGGCGGCGCCGACAGCCTGTACGACCCCGACACCAACATCGCCATCGGTACGGCCTACCTGCGCCAGCTGATGAACAAGTACGACGGCCTGCCCTACGTCACCATCGCCGCTTACAACGCCGGCCCGACCCCGACCGCGCGCTGGCAGAGCCAGCGCCCGGGCTTCGACCCGGACCTGTGGATCGAGACGATCAGCTACAAGGAAACGCGCGAGTACGTGGCCCGCGTGCTGGCCTTCAGCGTGATCTACGACTGGCGCCTCAATGGCAATGCGCTGCCGCTGAGCGACCGCCTGATGGGCCGCCTGGTGGACAAGCGCAAGGCGTTCACCTGTGCGGCGGACGCCGACCAGGGCGGGGATTGATCGACGCGGGTAGTGCCGCCGGGCCATGCCCGGCGAGCACACAGCGCGGCGGCACACGCCCGTGCGATCATCACCGCCATGAAGATCTATCTTGTCGGCGGCGCCGTACGCGACCGCCTGCTGCAGCGCCCCGCCGGCGACCGTGACTGGGTGGTGGTCGGTGCCACCCCCGCGCAGATGGAAGCGCAGGGCTACACCGCCGTGGGCCGCGATTTCCCGGTGTTCCTGCACCCGAAGACCGGTGAGGAATACGCGCTGGCGCGCACCGAGCGCAAATCCGGCCGCGGCTACCGCGGCTTCGTGGTCGATGCCGATCCGGGGGTCACCCTGGAGGAAGACCTGCAGCGCCGCGATTTCACCATCAATGCCATCGCCTGCGATGAGGCCGATGGCACCCTGGTCGATCCTTACGGCGGTGCGCGCGACATCCAGCAGCGCGTGCTGCGCCATGTCGGTCCCGCCTTCGTTGAAGACCCGCTGCGCGTGCTGCGTGCGGCGCGCTTCATGGCGCGCTTCGCGCCGCTGGGCTTTACGGTAGCCGAGGAAACGATGGCGCTGATGCGCCAGGTCGCCGCCAGTGGCGAACTGGATGCGCTGGTGCCCGAACGGGTGTGGCAGGAACTGCGCAAGGCGCTGGCCTGCGAACGGCCGTCGGCCTTCCTGCGCACCCTGCACGACGCGCACGCGCTCGGCCCGATCCTGCCGGAACTGGAAGCGTTGTATGGCGTGCCGCAGCGCGCCGAGTTCCATCCGGAAGTGGATACCGGCATCCATCAGGAGATGGTCAGTGACATGGCCGCCCGGCTGGCACCGGGCGATGACTTGGTCGGCTTCGCCGCGCTCACCCACGACCTTGGCAAGGGCCTGACGCCGCCGGACGAATGGCCACGCCACATCATGCACGAACAGCGTGGCCTGAAGCCGCTCAAGGAGCTGTGTGCGCGCCTGAAGATTCCCACCGAGCACCAGCAGCTGGCCGAAGCGGTCTGCCGCGAGCACTTGAACGTGCACCGCATCGACGAACTGCGTGATGCCACTGTGCTGGACCTGCTGGGCCGCTGCGATGCACTGCGCCGGCCGGAACGGGTGGCCCGCATCGCGCTGTGCTGCGAGGCCGACAAGCGCGGCCGGCTTGGTTTCGAGGACAGCGACTACCCGCAGGGCGAAACGCTCAAGCGCCTGCACCAGGCCGCGTTGTCAGTGCAGGCACGTGATCTGGATACCACGCACCTGAAGGGGCCGGCCATTGGCGAGGCGCTGGCCAAGGCGCGAGTGAAGGCGATCGCCGCCGCCCGCTGAAGCATCTGGTAGTGCCGGTCGCTGGCCGGCAACCACAGCTTTATCAGTGCGCCATCCCACGCGTGATCGCCGCAGCACGTTCCTTAAGCTGCGCCACCGCGTCGGGAATCATCTCCATGCCCACATCCAGGCCCGGATTCAGCACCAGGCCCACGCCCTCGCCGATGCCCGCCAGCAGCGCGTGCACGGCAATCGGCATGGCATGGGCGAACTGCGGCAGCTGCTCGTGCCAGAGACCGGCGCGCTCGGGCGCGGTGAACACCGCGAACATCGGCTCGCCGCCCTCGCTGGTCAGCACCAGCGGCGAAATGCTCTCGTCCCAAGCGCCATCCTCGCCGATGGCTTTGTCCAGCAGCACGAACACCGGCGCGGTCAGCAGGCCATCGAGGAACTGCGAGGCAGTCAGCGTACCGTCCTGTGCCTGCAGCAGGCGGACCTCCAGGTCGTTGAGGGGTTCGAACGGCGTGTCGTGGTCCATGGTCGGTTCCGGTACGTGATTGCAGGGGGTCACTTTAGCAGGACGGAAGCATGGTCCACGTGCCGGACCCGCCGTCATGGGAACAGTCAACGACCGATCAGGCTCTCGGCAGGGATGCCCAGGTTGCGGTGCAGATTGCGGATCATTTCCAGGGTCAGCCCGCGCTTGCGGTTCAGCACCTCATAGACGCGATTGAGCTGGCCGATGGAAGGCACCAGGTCCTTTACCGTCAACCCACCCTGCTCCATGCGGAAACGGATCGCTTCAATGGGATCTGGCAGTCCGATCGGGTAGTGCTTCGCTTCGTAGGCCTCGACAAGCGTGGAAAGAATCTCGAAACGATCCCCTTCTTCAGTGCCGATGGCAGGCTCGTTCTCGAAATAGGCCTCAAGCTCGCGCAGCGCGATCTCGTAGTCGCTTTCGGTACGGATGGGGCGAATGTTCATTTTCCCTCCACAGTCGAGACGTCTACTCGATCGTAGTCGGCATGACGGCCAATGAATTTGATGTAGACCATCTGTCGCTGATAAGAGACATCCACCACAAGACGATGGCTGTTGCCCTTGATGTTGAAAACCACATGGGTGCTGCCCACGAAACTGGCGCTGGCGAAGCGGTCGCGGATGTCGTGTGGGCTCGCCCAGACGGCGCGCCTCACCTCGTCATGCCAAGCCTTCAGAGCCTGCTCGCATTCCGGAAATTTCTCCCAGTAGCGCCTCAACGTGGAAAGCGAGAATATCTTCAAGGGAGGATCCTAGTCCCAATTTGGGACATATGCAAATCAATCGCCATCAGCCCGCCCCAGCCCCTGAGCGCCACATCCACCCTGCCACCGCCAGCCCAGCCACCACCAGCAGCATCAGCAGCAGCCCAAAGCGGTGCCGCAACGGGATCGGCACCCCGCCCAGCTGCTGGTCCATGGTGTCGGTGTCCAGCACCCAGCCATGCCCGCAGCCGGTGCAGGCCAGCTCGTAACGGCGCTGGTAGACGAAGCCGAACAGCAGGTCGATGCGCGCCATGCGGTAACGCAGCTGCGGGGCGAAGTCTGTCTCGGTCTGGCAGCGTAGGCAGTGATGGGCCTCGGTCGGGCCAACCACCACCACTCGCTCCTGCTGGCCGATCATCATCATCGGTCAGCCCCCGACACACGCAGGCTGGGCCAGCAGCCAAGCCTGCGCGGCGGCCAGAGTGTCCGGTCCAATAGCGGTGGCCTCGTCCGGCTGCAACCTGGCACCGTCGCCCAGCCCGTTGCGGTCGGCCATCACGTTGTGGGTCAACAGCAGGGTGCTGCCGTCCACCAGCTTGACGGGCCGGTTGCCGGTTGAGAAACCTGCGCTGGGTTGGCCGAAACTGCGGCTGCCCGCCTGTCCCCGGAATGCCAGCGCGACGGCTTCGCCCGAACTCGCGGTGCGCGCACCCATCAGCACCGCCACCGGGGCGCTACCCGCACGCAGGCGATAGGCAGCCTGCCGTGAGCGCAGCCCCTGCGTGCCGTCCTGCCTCACCTCACCTTTCTCTTGTCGCCACCACTGCAGGCCATTGGCACTGCGGAAGGCACCGATCAATGCCCCCTGCGCATCTGGAGTCCCCTGCAACAACGGCAACAGCCCGAGCAGCATAGGCCACATGTTGCCGCCGCCATTACCACTTACGTCGACCACCCAGCCACAGCGCGTGCCGTCGTCCAGATCGACGATGCGCTGCTGCAGTGCCAACGCGTAGGCCTTGCGCGCGTCGTAGCGCTGCTGTTCGCTGCGTTGCAGATCCTCCACGAAGGGGCCGACCTTCAGTACGCCAATGCGGGCATCAACGCTTGGGGATTCTGCCAACGCAGTGCTCTGCCCGGCATTCAGACGCTGGGCGAGGCTGGAGCGTTCGCGCTGCTGGCTGGGCGATATCCACCGGCCATGTCCACCGCTGCTGCGCGTGGCCGCCTCATCCAGCACGCGGCGCTGCTGTGCACGATCGTCGCCTGCGGCGGCCAGCCGCGCGCGCGCATTACTCCAATCGACGCGATCGCGGTACAGCGATTGGAACTCAAGGAAATGCAGCATCTGTTCGCGCGCTTCTGGCGACGGCAATTCAACTGTCTGTTCTGCCATGGCGGCAGAAGATGAAAACCACAGCGCAGCGAGCACGGCGGAACGAAGGTCAAGCATTGACGACTCCTTGTCACGTAGCAGAGGGGCAGAATAACCGCGTCGTTCGATCTGGCGCTATCGCGCATTACGTCGTTTTCGACCCAATGTTTGCCATGGGGAAGCTTTGCAACTTTACTCATTCCACTGCCGGAGAACGCGAGTGACATTCCGTATGCCAGCGCGCTTTGCGCTGGCCGGGATTGGCGTCCTGAATCAAACATCCGAAAGAATGATTTGCCTTCATTGAGGCAATCACGACAATGCACCGGCTCGCCCATGGCGGGCGGTGCGTGGGGATCCTTGCGATCCGTCGGCTTTTTCTCTTCGGATTTTGACCGGCACGCCAACCCGCACCGTCCGCCACCTTGCACCCCGCAGGTGGCCTTGTCTTGTGAGGTTGTCGCCATGAATACGCCCTACCCCACCTATCCCTGCCTGCAGTCTCTGCTGGGCGATGCGCTGTCCACCCTGGCCCTGCCCGATACCACGGCGAAAGCGCTGGAAGATGCATTGAGCGTGGCTGAAGAAAGTGCCCCGCCCTCGGCCTTCTTCGCGAGGCTGTACGGCCTCGCGCGCGGTCATGGCGCCGATGGGCAGCCTTGGCAGAATCGAAAGCTCAGCGACGCGCGTATGCGGGGAATGGCTGAAGCCACGCGCTGCATGGCGGCGGTGTCGGCGTGCGGGCGCGTACTGCTGGCGGCGCAGGCCGCGCGGGAACTGGATGATGCTGAAGCTCAGTGTCCACCGCAGGTGGAGGAGGGATTGCTGCATGCCGTGGTGGTGATGGCCGATCATGCGGAGGCGTTGGTGGCATCGGACGCAGGCGAGAGATCATGACGCCGATTCAAGCGAGGATCATGGCCGCGTTGCGGGGTGTGCCGACCGCCGTCGGCACACCCGCCACCTCGCCGGGCATGGCCCGGCGCTACCAGTCCGCGCGCAAGCCGATGTTGCCTTCGATGATGCGGCGCTCCTCGTTGCGGTCACCGCCCAGCTCGCGCGTGTAGTCGGCCACGGCATACGAGCTGATGGTGCGGTTGAAGCGTGCGACCACACCGACACCGGCTTCCAGCGCACGCGAGCGCTGCGCGTTGATGATCGTGTCACTGTCGAACTGGATGCGATCCTCGCCCGAGCGGCCATGCCAGTAGTTCACCTTGAAATACGGCTGCCAGCCGTTGTCGGCCAGCTGGTAATCACCGGCCAGGCGCAGGCCGACGCGGCCGGTCCAGGCGTTGTCACTGTCGAAGCGCACCGCAGACACGTCGTCGCGCCGGTCATCCAGCGAACTGCGCTGCCAGATCACCTGCACCTGCGGTTCCAGCCACCATGAGGACTGCCCGAACTGCAGCAGCGGCTTGCCCGCTTCCAGCGACAACGTAGTGCCATCGCCCTTGACGTCGATGCCGAGGCCGCGCGAGGAACGCACACGGCCGTCGTAGCGGCTCTGCAGGGCCACCGCGTCGAGGTAACCGCCCTCGCTGCCGGTCAAGGTCCAGTAAAGGCCCACATGTTTGTCGTCCAGGCGACTCTGACCGACCTGTACGTTCTCCCAGCCCAGCGCCAGGCCGGTGGTCCTGCCCTGCGCGCGGGTGCGGCCGACAAACACGCCCACCTGGTTGCGATGGTTGTCGGCGGCTGCCGCCCACACATCCAGACCGGCCTGCACGCCCATCACATCGCCATCGAAGCCAGGCTGTGCGTCGCCCTTCCAATGGATCTCGCTGCTCTGCCCCACCAGTCGCCCCCAGGCGGTGCGGAAGGCGCCGTTGCTGTAGAGCAGGCGCTGTTCGCCCTGGCGCTCGTGGAAGGTACCGAGGCTGGCCAGCGAGGTCTCGCGCAGCAGCGGCGGCACCACCGCGTAGGCGGCGGTTTCCAGGCGGTACAGCGGCACCACGTCGCCCTGCGCCGGCCGTGCACCCGGGCTGGGCGGGGTCGAGCCTGCACCGGGCAGGCTGCTGCCGGCCACCGGTACATCGGGTACGGCGGGGTCGCCGGGCGGCGCTACCGGTGTCGGCTCCGGCGGTGGCGGCGGCGGTGCGGTCTCGCCGGCGGTCAGGTCGGGATCAATCGGATCCTCCGGCGGCGGTGGCGGTGCCGGCGTGATCGGCGGCGGTGGCGCGACGTCGGGAGTGGGTGGCGGCGGCGTGGCGTTGCCGTTGCCGTTCGGTGCCGGCGTCGGGCCAGCCACCAGGGTCGAACGCAGGTACCAGTTCTCGCCGGTGCCTGCGCTGACGCCGCCCTTGAACAGGAAGTACTCATAGGCACCGGCCGATACCGGAGCGAACAGCGAGAACGCATTCGCCGCGGTGGTACCGCCATTCAACGCCTGCACTACCAGGATGCCGTCGGCCAACGTCGCCGCGCCACCGCCGCCGGCGTTGAGGATGCCGATGCCGGTCGTCCCGCTGGCCGTGCCGCCGTCAATGACCAAGCGGTCGCTGTTGGAGCCATCCCCCGCCAGCACCGTGCGCAGGTAGAGGCCGCCGCCCTCGCCGCGGTAATTGCCGCGGATGCTGAAGACATCGCCTGCGCCCATGCCGGTGAGATCGATGCGCCCGGCGTTGACCACGTTGACCAGCGCGCCCGCAGCGAACGGCCGCAGTGCATGCGCGCCGTTGCCAGCGTAGAGCGTGCTGGTGTCATCCAGGGTGAGCGTGCCGGTGCCCGTGCCGCTGTCACCGAGCATGAGGTCGCCGTCGAAGGTCAGCTCGGTGCTGCTGGCCAGGCTGATCGCTTCCCAGTTCTGGAAGCGGGCCACGCCGGTGGTTTTGACGTTGCGGAAGTTGAGCTGGTCATTGCCGGTGCCACCGTCGAACAATGGCACTGCGCCCAGGTTGGCCTGGTTGAGGTTGCTGAGGTTGGCCACGTCATCGTCCGGGCCGCCGTCGATGGCGCCGTAGACAATGCCACCGCCATTCCAGTTGAAGGTGTCGTTGCCGGTGCTCAGCAGCACCTGTCCCCGCACGGTGCCATCGGTGATGGTCACGCTGTCATTGCCGCCGCTGACGCTGATGTTGCCGCCGATGTACGCGGTGCCGGAGATGATGATGGTATCGGTATCGAAGCCGGTGACCACGTTGCCGTCGACCGTGCCGCCGGACTGGTCCCACAGGTTTTTGTCCAGCTTCATGTTGACCCGGCCGATGCGGCCGCCGGTCATCCACGCCTGGTCGCCATCCTCGAAGGCGCCGATGATGCGGCCGCCGCTCATGCGGAAGGTGTCGATGTTGTCGCCCTGCTGCAGCGCGCCGAGGGTGCCGCCGGTCATGACGAAATCATCGCGTCCGCTGCCCTGCGCCACCAGGCCGGTGATGGTGCCGCCGCTGACCGTCATCTGGTCATCGCCGTTGCCTTGGTCGACGCTGTCGAGCGTGCCGCCACTGATCAGCAGCACGTCGTTGCCATCGGCCTGCAGCACGCCGCCGCTGATGCTGCCGTCCAGCATCTCCAGGCGATCATTGCCGGCGCCGAACTGTACGCCGGTGCGGCCGCTGATGGTGCCGCGGTTGACCAGCACACTGTCGCCGGCACCGACGAACTGCAATGCGGTGTTGTTGCCGGTGCTGATGCTGCCGAGGTTGTCGACACGGCTGCCGCCACCCAGCTGCACGGCGATGCCACCGACCGAACTGATCGCCCCCTGGTTGCCAAGCTGATGGCCGCCGGCGCCGACCAGGCTGATGGCGCTGCCGCCACCGTTCTGCTGCAGCTGTGCGCCGCTGGCGACGTTGAGAGTGATGCCGGCTTCGCCGTTGGCGCTGACCGGCACGGATTGCGGGTTGGGCGCTGCGGCACTGCAGGTGACGCTCTGCCCGGCCAGCGGGGCGACGTTGTCACAGCCCGCCCACGCGATGGGCACGGTGGCAGCCAGTGCAGCGGGAACAGCGAGGGCCTGCAGCAGGCAGCGGGTCAAGCGGCGCGGACTTGGTGCGGCAACGGACATAGGGCACTCCTGGGTCGGAAGGTCAGGAACTGCGGAGATGGGCACTGCTGGCGCTGCAGAGGCGCCGTAAGCATTCAGGTCTGACGTTATGCCGGATGCATCACGCTTGGCGCGTGAAGTAATTCATGCATCACACCGGGTGCATGTGCATGAAAGGGTTCATGTTTTTCACCCATCATGGTGAAGAGCATCCACGCGTGGCGTGGATCTACTGAGTTGCCAAGGCCCCGGCCCGGGTCAGATCTTCAGGTAGATGCGACGCCGGTCCAGCCACCACGCCACGCCCCACCACAGCGCGACGAACACCAACGCCTGCAGCATCGAGGCCAGCTCCAACGCCTGCGGCATCGCTGCAGCCAGTTGCTGCCAGACCCATCCCCAGGCACCGGTCGCCAGCAGGATCACCGACATCACCGAGGCCCCCAGATAGGCGGTGATGGCATTGACGCCGAAGCGGCGGCCCAGCGCGGGCCAGCCCCTGCGGTCGACCAGCAGGTGCCCGAGCCACAGCGCCAGCGCCGCCAGGCCGCCGGTCCACAGCACGTAGCTCGGTGTCCACAGCTGCTTGTTGAGCGGCAGCACCGTGGCCAGCAGCAGACCCAGCACGGCGGTCGCCACGCCCAGACCGGCCAGTGCGGAAGCGCGCCCGTGGCGCAGCAGGCCACCGGCCAGCAGGCCGAGCACGGTGCTGGCGAGTGCGCCGAGACTGCTCAGCAGGCCTTCCGGATCGTGGCCGAGGCCGGTGTCGGCCTGCCACTGGTAGATGAAGGGCGCGAACAGGTTGGTATCCAGGCGGCTGGCCGGATTGGTCCACGGCGCCAGATCGCCGATGCCCAGCAGCAGCACCGTGTAGCCCACCAGCAGGGCGACCAGCAGCGCCACCTGGGTGCGTGGCCGCACGTACACCGCCACCACGCCGACCACGGCCGCACACAGCGCGATGCGCTGCAGGACACCCCAGATGCGGAAGTGATGCGTGTGCAGCGCCCACCACACCAGCAGGTGCAGCAGCACGCCGGCGAGGGCGATGCGCAGCGCGCGTTGCAGCACGCCACGGGCCAGTGCCGGGCGCGCGGCGTCGTCGTGCGCGCGCGGTGCCACGCTGAAGGCCATCGACACGCCGACCAGGAACAGGAAGAGCGGGAACACCAGGTCGGTGGGCGTGCAGCCATGCCAGTCCGCATGGCGCAGCGGCGCGAACACCGCGCTCCAGTCACCGGGGTTGTTGACCAGCAGCATCGCCGCCACGGTAAGGCCGCGCAGGGCGTCGATCGAGCCCAGCCGGCGTGGCGGCGCTGCGTCCATCAGGCCGCCTCGTACTGTCCGGCAATCCAGGTGCCACGCACCTGCAGGGCATCATCCAGCAGCACCAGGTCGGCCTGGTAGCCCTCGGCGATGTGGCCCAGGCGGTCATCCACGTTGAGGAATTCCGCTGGATAGGTGGACGCCATGCGCGCCGCCTCGGCCAGCGGCTGGCCGAGCAGTTGCACGGTGTTGCGCACGGCCGTGGCCATGTCCAGCGCCGAACCGGCCAGCGCACCGGCGGCATTGCGCACCACGCCATCGACGGCGGTGATGGTCTCGCCGTACAGCACGTAGCTGGGGTCATCGGCACCGACCGGCGGCATCGCATCGGTCACCAGCAGCAGGCGGCCGCGTGGCTTGGCGGCCAGCGCCACGCGCAGGCTGGCCGGGTGCACGTGCACGCCATCGACGATGATGCCGATCCAGCTGTCGCGGTCTTCCAGCGCTGCACCCACGGCACCGGGCTCACGCCCCTGCAGCGGCGACATCGCGTTGTACAGATGGGTGAAGCCGCGCACGCCGGCATCCAGTCCGTCGCGGATCTCTTCATAGGTACCGGCGGTATGCCCGGCCGCCACGATCACGCCGCGCTCGACCAGCGCGCGGATCGTCTCCAGCGGTACGCGCTCCGGCGCCAGGGTCAGCAGGGTCACGCCGTTGTCCAGCGACGCGGCCAGTGCGATTTCATCGGCATCGGGCACGCGGAACTTGCTGGCATCGTGGGTGCCCTTGCGCGCCGGGGCGATGTACGGGCCTTCCAGGTGGATGCCGATGATGCCCGGCACCTGTTGCGCGATCGCCTCGCGCATCGCACCCATCGCCTCGCGCATCACGTCCACGTCGTCGCTGATCAGAGTCGGCAACATCGCGGTGGTGCCGAAGCGCCGGTGGGCCTGCGCGATGGTGCGCAGCGATGCGACATCCGGCGTGTTGTTGAACAGCGCACCGCCACCGCCGTTGACCTGCACGTCGATGAAGCCCGGCAGCAGCCAGCCACCGCCCAGGTCCACCTGTTCGTCGGCCTCGCCCAGCTGCGGCGCGGCGTCGGGCAGCAGCGCGATGATGCGGCCGTCTTCGATCACCACCGCCAGGTCGTCGCGGAAATCATCGCCGGTGAGGATGCGGGCGTTGCGCAGGACCGTGGCCATCAGACCGTCTCCGTGACCTTGTTCAGGTGCGGCGGCAGGTCGGGATTGAAGCCACGGCGGATCGCCAGTGCGTTGATGGCACGGTAGAAGCTCTGCACGGTCAGCAGCGGTGCGCACAGCGGGTGCGGCGCGACCGCCACCGGCAGGTTGCCACCGGCGCCGGCCATCCACACCTGGGCGCCGCGCGCACTGAATTCCTCGACGACCGCACGGGTGCCGGCACCGGTTTCATCGGGCTGGGCAAAGGCCAGCACCGGGAAGCCGCGGCCGACCAGCGCCATCGGGCCGTGCTTGACCTCGGCCGAGCTGTAGGCCTCGGCATGCAGGCTGCAGGTTTCCTTGAACTTCAGCGCGGCCTCCTGCGCCGCGCCGAGACCGAGGCCACGGCCGAGCACGAACAGGTTGGTGGCATCGACCAGGCCATCGGAGACCGCACTCCAGTCGCACTGCCACGCCGCACGCAGCGCATCGGGCAGCAGGTCCAGCGCATTGCGCAGGCTGCTGTCCTGCTTCCAGTAGGCGGCCAGCTGCAGCAGCGCGGCCAGCGAGGCCAGGTAGCTCTTGGTCGCGGCCACGCTCTTCTCGGCGCCGGCATGCAGCGGGATGACCGTGTCTGCCAGCTGCGCCAGCGGCGAATCCTCGACGTTGACCAGGGCGACCACGCGCGCACCGGCGGCCTTGGCGGCTTCTGCATTCCGCAGCAGGTCCGGGCTCTTGCCCGACTGCGAGATGACGATGAACAATGCACCACGAAGCTGCAGCGGCACGGCGTAGACCGAACCCACCGACGGCGAGGCCGAGGCGACCACCAGGCCCAGCTGGGTTTCCAGCAGGTACTTGCCGTAGGTGGCGGCATGGTCGGAGCTCCCGCGTGCGCAGGTCACCACGAACGGCGGCGGTGCCGCACGCAGGCTGGCGGCCAGCGTTTCCATGGTGGCGTGGTTGCGGGCGAACTGGCGGGCAACCACGTCGGCCGCTTCAGCAGCCTCGGCGAACATCAGGGTGGCGGTGGGGTCGGACAGCGACATGGCGGACTCAGGCGGGTTCGGAAGGAAGGGGGCGCACGCCGGCCGGGCGCATCGGTGCGGTGGAGCCGCGCACCACCAGCTGCGGCACGAAGCCCTGGTTCTGCAGGGCGGCCGGTGCATCGTCGTAGGCATCGCTGCGCAGCTGCGCGATCAGCAGGCGCGCGGCGTGGCGGGCGATGTCCTCGGTGGCCTGCTTGGCGGTGGTCAGCGGCGGCCACGACTGGCGCGAGAACGGGCTGTCCTCGAAGCCGGCGATGGAGAGGTCGTAGGGCACGTTCATGCCGGCCGACTTCGCGGCCGCCAGCACGCCGGCGGCGATTTCATCGTTGGACCCGAAGATGGCGGTGGGCGGTTCGCGCAGCGCCAGCAGGCGTCGCGCACCACGGAAACCATCGTCGAAGGTGTAGTCGCCCTGCACCACCAGATGCTTGTCCACGGTCATGCCGTAGTCCTTCAGCGCGGCTTCGTAACCTGCGTAGCGCTCGCCCGAGGAACGGTGCGAGGCGCCACCCCAGAGGAAACCGATGCGCTGGTGGCCGAGCTGGATCAGATGCTCGGTGACTTCGTAGGCGGCCTCGCGGTCGTCGACGAACACGCAGGCGCCATCGGCCGGGTCCTCGGTGGCAGCGATGATCCGCACCAGCTTGATGCCGCGCGCGGTCAGCATCTGGATCAGGTCGCGACGCTCGGACATCGGCGCGGTCAGCACCAGCCCGGCCAGGCGCGAACGCTGCACCCAGTCGGCCAGTTCATCGGCCAGCATCGGTGAGCTCGAATCGCAGGGATGGATCTGTAGGCCGAAGCCGGTTTCGCGGCAGGCGGCGAGCACGCCGTTCTGCACGCCGATGATGTGGTACGGGTTCGGGTTGTCGTACACCAGCCCGATCACGAACGTGGTGCCGCTGCGCAGGTTCCGCGCCGACGGATCGGGTTCGTAGTCGAGCTCGGCGATGGCACGCAGCACCCGCGCACGGGTGGCCTGCATCACCGACGGCTCGTTGTTGATGACCCGCGACACCGTCTTCAGCGAGACCTTGGCCTTTTCGGCAACGTCCTTGATGGTCGCTCTGCGCATCGGCTTTTCCTGGGGTTGGCTGCCGTCCATCATCGCCGATCAGGCCTTGTCCTGCGGCAGGCCGGCGCGATGGCCGATCACCGAGTAGAACAGGATGTAGAGGTAGCACGGCACCATCAGCAGGACGAACACCAGCTGGAAGTCGATGTGCTGCTTGAGCACGGCGAACAGCTGCG
The DNA here is from genome assembly GCF_024499815.1 of Stenotrophomonas testudinis. Classification (NCBI taxonomy): domain Bacteria; kingdom Pseudomonadati; phylum Pseudomonadota; class Gammaproteobacteria; order Lysobacterales; family Lysobacteraceae; genus Stenotrophomonas; species Stenotrophomonas testudinis. Next base: position 286,392 of record NZ_JAMOKY010000001.1, read on the forward strand.
GAATGATCGCGCCGCCTGCGATGCCCATCACCAGCAGGGCCGAGCCGGTTTCGGTGAAACGGCCCAGGCCGCGGATGGCCAGCGGGAAAATGGCCGGCCACATCATGGCGTTGGCGAAGCCCAGCAGCGCCACGAAGGCGACCGAGACATAGCCGTGGGTGGCCCACGCGCCCAGGCAAAACAGCACGCCCAGCACTGCCGAGACGGTGAGGTAACGCGACTGCGAAACCACCTTCGGAATCAACGCCAGGCCGACCACGTAGCCGATGAGCATGGCGAACAGGGTCAGCGAGGTGAACATCTTGGTCTGGTCCAGCGGCAGGTCGAAGCCGTGGCCGTAGGTACCGATGGCATCACCGGCCATCACTTCCACGCCGACGTAGACGAACAGGCACAGCACGCCCAGCCACAGGTGCGGGAACTGGAAGATGCTGCGGCGCTCGGCGGCACCCGCTGCAGTCGGCGTGGCGTTGGCTTCGGACGGTTTGATCTCCGGCAGCGGCGAGAACAGCACCGCCACCGCCAGCACCACCAGCACACCGGCCATGGCCAGGTACGGCGCGTGGATCTTGGCGGCAAATTCGTTGAGCAGCTGCGCCTTGGTCGCTTCATCGGCAGCGGCCACGCTGGCCGACAGATCGCCGATGCCGTGCAGCACCAGCGTGCCGATCAGCACCGGTGCCAGCATGCCGGCGATCTTGTTGCAGATGCCCATCAGCGCGATGCGGCGCGCGGCCGTTTCGATCGGGCCGAGGATGGAGATGTAGGGATTGATCGCGGTCTGCAGCAGGGCCAGGCCGCTGCCGATCACGAACAGGCCGCCGAGCGCACCGGGATACCAGCGCTGCGTGGCGAACTCGCCGAACAGTGCCGCGCCCGCGGCCATCACCAGCAGGCTCAGGCTGAGGCCCTTCTTCATGCCGGTGCGGCGCAGGATCCACGACGACGGCAGGGCGAGGAAGAAGTACGACAGGTAGAACACCATCAGCACCAGGAAGGCGCCAACCTCGCTGAGCTCGAATGCCAGCTTGACGAAGGTGATCAACGGGCCGTTGAGCCAGGTGAAGAAGCCGATCAGGAAGAACAACACGCCGACGATGGCGATGGAGGCGGCAACGTTTGGACGCGCGCTTGCAGCAGTGACGGCGGACATCAGGTGGGCTCCTGCGGCGACGACCGCAGAAGGCGGTGTCGGAGAGTGGCTGGGAACAACGTTGTCACATTCTTTCGGTGGAGTACCGCCGTTTGTCAACTTGATTGCACAGGCCCGGTGCGGCCGTGCTGCACTGCGCAACAGCACCAGCACGCTCAGCGCTGAATGCGCTCTGCGCCTAGAAGCCCATGGCGCAACGGCTAGCGGGTTAATACCGGGTCAAGACGATGTAAACGTTTACGGCGTCTGTCATTCGTTGCGGCGCAGCAACGAAAGTGTCACGAACTCGTTGACATCGTTGTCAACGCAGTTACAGACTCCGCCCCATCGACGGGCCTTTCGTGGGTCCGCTTCCCACCTGCAGCAGGAGCCCGCGTGACCGCAAGCCATCCCGCCCCGGCCCATGTCCTGTCCTGCGTCGCGCCCTCGTTCCTGGCCGCCGACGTCGGCGGCACCCATGTGCGCGTGGCAAGGGCGCAGGCCAGCGGCGACGAGGCCCATCCGGTGCAGCTGCTGGAATACCGCAAGTACCGCAATGCGGACTACGCAGGCCTGAGTGCGATCCTCACCGACTTCCTCGGTGACAGCGCGCGGCCCAGCCAGTGCGTGGTCGCCACCGCCGGCTTCGCCCGCGAGGACGGCACGGTGATCACCGCCAACCTGCCGTGGCCGCTGTCGGCCCGCCAGGTCGAAGCCGAGGTCGGCCTGCAGCACGTGCACATCGTCAACGACTTCGAAGCGGTGGCCTATGCCGCGGCTCAGGTTGACGCAAGCGGCGTGCTGCACCTGTGCGGCCCCGAGACTGCGCCGCGCGGCCCGACCCTGGTGGTCGGCCCCGGTACCGGCCTGGGCGCCGCGCTGTGGATCCCCACTCCTCATGGTCCGGTGGTGCTCGCCACCGAGGCCGGCCAGCCGACGCTGGCGGCCAGCACCGAACTGGAGATGGCCATCGTCCGCCACATGCAGCGCGACCGCGCGCACGTGTCGATCGAACATGCGCTGTCCGGCCCCGGCCTGATGAACGTGTACCACGCCATCTGCGCCCTGCAGGGGCAGTCCCCGGTGCTGGCCAGCCCGGATGCGGTGACCGCCGCAGCGATGGCCGGCACCGATGCCCTCGCCCGCCAGGCGCTGGATGTGTTCTGTGGCCTGCTCGGCAGCACCATCGGCGACATGGCGCTGTTCTACGGTGCGCAGGGTGGTGTCTACCTGGCCGGCGGCATCCTGCCGCAGATCCGTGAATACCTGCATGCCAGCACCTTCGTCGAACGCTACCTGCAGAAGGGGCCGATGGGCGAAGCGCTGGCACGCATCCCGGTGAAGGTGGTCGAGCACGGGCAGCTGGGCGTCATCGGCGCCGCCAGCTGGTTCCTGCTCCACGCCAACGCCTGAACCGCAGTACGCAGCAAGCAGTACGCAGCACCGCAGTACGCACGACGCACTGGAACCGCACCATCGCGCCCGGCAGCCCCTGCTGGCGCCAGGCATGACCTGCCATCCGTTCGCCGCCGACAACGCACATCAGTGATGAGGAGAGACATCATGAACACCCGCAAGACTCTGCTTTCGGCAGCCATCGTCGGCTGCCTCGCCTTCTCGGCGCACGCCCAGCAGGCTACCCCGCAGGACCTGGACACCGTGCAGGTGGTGGGCATCCGCGCCAGCCTGGAAAAATCGCTGGACACCAAGCGCAACAACGTCGGTGTGTCCGAAGCGATCACCGCCGAGGACATCGGCAAGTTCCCCAGCACCAACGTTGCCGAAGCGCTGTCGCAGATCCCGGGCGTGACCCTGGACCGCCGATTCGGCCAGGGCGAGCGCGTCAGCATCGACGGCACCGACCCCAGCCTCAACCTGTCCTTCCTGGACAACCACCCGGTTGCGCAGGCCATCTGGCTGTACGGCGAACAGCCCAACCGCGGCTTCGACTACACGCTGCTGGCCCCGCAGATTCTGGGCCGCGCGGAGATCATCAAGTCGTCCGAAGCGCGACTGACCGAAGGCAGCCTCGGCGGCACCGTGCTGATGCACACCCGCCAGCCGCTGGACCTGAAGCAGAACGAAGTGGCCGCCTCGGTGGGCTACAGCTACAGCCAGCAGGCCAGCGAAGGCAAGCCGAACGCGGCCGTGCTGTACAGCTGGAAGAACAACGACGAGACCTTCGGCGTGGCCGTCTCGGCCCAGCACTACGAAGAAGCCGTCGACCGCCAGGGCAAGGAAGTGTTCGGCTACACCAAGGCCAGCACCTTCCCCAATGCCACCGGCGTGGCTGCCGACGTGGACGTGCCGAACTCGTTCAACGCCGCCTGGTTCCAGCAGGAACGCAAGCGCGACAGCGCCGTGGTCAACCTGCAGTTCAAGCCGACCGATGACCTCGAGTTCAACCTGAGCGGCATGTACATCAAGGAAAAGTTCGACAACTACAACCAGTCGCTCTACTCCTTCCTGACCTGGAACCCGGGCACCGTCAACGCCGTCAACCAGCTCGGCGACGTGCGCAACGGCGTGGCCACCAGCGGCCACTCCAACGCCAGCGCCATCGCCAACAGCGGCACGCTGATCTATGACAACAACGTGCGCCTGTCCGAAGTGGTCACAAAGGGCGTGGACCTGCGTGGCGCCTGGAAGGGCGAAAGCTGGGGCGTGACCGGCCAGGCCGGCCAGAGCAAGTCCGACAACAAGAACCTGGCCCAGTACTTCATCGAGCCGTTCTACAACGGCGGCTACAGCTGGAACATGGACAAGGGCATCACCTTCGATGACCCGGCAGGCGCCCGCGACCCGGCCAACTGGGGTTCGGCCGGCGGATGGTTCGGCAACAACGGCGTGTTCTCCACCGAGAGCAAGGACACCTACGCCCAGCTCGACTTCAACGTCCAGTTCGACAGCATCTTCAACCAGCTGCAGTTCGGCGTGCGCCACGGCAAGCACGATGAAGCCTTCACCCTCAACGTGTACGGCGGCGTCACCCCGGGCACGCTGGCCGACGTCGGCACCATCGGCCTGACCGACATCCAGGGCTTCACCAGCGACCAGGGCCGCCACGTGCAGGCCGGCCGCAACAACGTGCTGAACTGGGTGCGCAACAGCCCGATCGACTACAGCAACCCCGATCCGGCCAGCTACCTCAACAACAGCTGGGCGCTGACCCAGACCAACAACGCGGCCTACGCGCAGTTGAACTTCTCCAACGGCCCGCTGCGCGGCAACCTGGGCGTGCGCTACGTCGATTCCAAGACCGAAGGCAGCGGCTTCGTCTACGGCGGCACGCCGACCCTGACCGACCTGGACAGCAAGTGGCAGACCCGCACCAAGAAGGAAGACTTCGTGCTGCCGTCGTTGAACGTCGCGTGGGACACCGACAACGACTGGGTGTTCCGCTTCGCCGCGGCCAAGGTGATCGCCTGGGCGCCGTACAACCAGATGGTCAACAACACCTTCCTCAACGACACCACCCTGACCGGTTCGGGCGGCAACGCCGATCTGTCGCCGTATGAGTCGTGGAACTTCAACGCCTCGGCCGAGTACTATTACGCGCCGCAGGCCGTGGTGGCGTGGTCGGTGTTCTACAAGAAGATCGACAACTACATCGACACCTCGGCCACCATCGAGCGCCAGTACAACTCGATCCGCGATACCTCGCCGGCCACCTGGGCGAACCTCGTCGGTACCAACGGCTGCACCGCCGACGGCTACTGCGATTACAGCATCCAGCGCCCGCGCAACGCCGGCAGCGGCCACGTCAAGGGCTTCAACATCAGCTTCCAGCAGCCCTTCGGCGAAAGCGGCTTCGGCCTGACCGCCAACTACACCTACGCCAACGGTGAGAACAACACCGGCGATCCGCTGCCGTACCAGTCGCGCAATGCCATCGCCTTCAGCCCGTACTACGAGAAGGGCCCGATCAATGCGCGCCTGACCTACAACTGGCGTGACAGCTATCTGGCCGGCGGCTACGTGGCCGGTGCCGCCCCGTCCAGCGTGGACGACTACGCGGAACTGGGTGCCAGCTTCGGCTATACCTTCAACGATAACTGGTCGCTGACGGTGGACGCGCAGAACCTGCTGGACGAGACCTACTTCCAGTACCTGGGCGACAAGGAACACCTGGCTGGCAAGTACAAGAGCGGCCGCCGCTACATGGCCACCCTGCACTTCAAGTTCTAAGACTGCACCCAGCTGCACATCGCGACGGGCCCGGATTTCCGGGCCCGTCGTACGATGGGAGACCGGAATCGCCGCCTGCGCGGCGGCCACGCGCGGCACAGCGAGCCGCCCACCACAGGAGTGAGACGATGCGACCCTTCCCCCTTGCCAGCATGCTGCTGGGCCTGGCGATGCTTCCCGCCGCCGCCCGCGCCGCCGATGCCCCGGCACTGGATACCGGCCCCGGCCCGCAGCTGCGCGCCGGCAGCCTGATGCTGATTCCCGCACCGGCCAAGGTGCAGCGCGGCAATGGCGCCGGCATCACCGTGGCCGCAGGCACGGCCCTGCGCGCCGACAGCGAAGCCGAGCAGCGCGTGGCCGGCCAGTTCGCCGATCTGCTCGCCCGCAGTGGCGGCCCGCGCCTGGCGCTGGCTACCGGCAAGGCCGGCGGCATCCGCTTCCAGATCATCCCCACCTTCCGCGATACCGGCGAGGGCTACACGCTGGAGAGCACCGCGCAGGGCGTGCTGGTGCAGGCCGGCAACGAGACCGGCCTGTTCTACGGCGCCACCACCCTGGCCCAGCTGGCCACCGGCGGCAGCCAGGGCGCGCTGCCGGCCGTGCAGATCCAGGACGCACCGCGTTTCAGCTGGCGCGGCTTCATGCTCGACTCGGCGCGCCACTTCCAGAGCCTGGACGAGATCAAGCGCGTGCTCGATGCGATGTCCGCGCACAAGCTCAACACCTTCCATTGGCACCTGACCGATGACCAGGGCTGGCGCATGGAGATCAAGCGCTACCCGAAGCTGACCGAGGTCGGCAGCTGCCGCCTGCCGGCCGGCGATGGCGGCATCGATCCGGTGACGAAGCAGGAATACCCGTACTGCGGCTTCTACACCCAGGACCAGATCCGCGAAGTGATTGCCTATGCAGCCAAGCTGCACATCCAGGTGATCCCGGAAATCGACGTGCCCGGCCATGCCACGGCCGCGATCGCCGCCTACCCGGAACTGGGCTCGATCAGCACGCCGCTGAAGCCGATCAGCGAATGGGGCGTGTTCCCCAACCTGTTCAACGTCGAGGACGGCACCGTCACCTTCCTGGAGAACGTGCTGGAGGAAGTGATCCAGCTGTTCCCGGCAAAGTACGTGCACGTGGGTGGCGACGAGGCGGTCAAGGACCAGTGGATCGCCTCGAAGCAGGTGCAGAAGCGCATGCGCGAGCTGGGCATCAAGGATGAGATGGCCATGCAGAGCCACATCATCAAGCGCCTGGAAACCTTCCTGGAAGCGCACGACCGCCGCCTGATCGGCTGGGACGAGATCCTCGAAGGCGGCCTGCCGCCGCAGGCCACGGTGATGTCCTGGCGCGGCACCGAAGGCGGCCTCGCCGCGGCCAGCAGCGGCCATGACGTGGTGATGTCGCCGGTCAGCCACCTGTATCTGGACTACCTGCAGACCGGTTCGCCGAACGAGCCGCCGGGCCGCCCGGCCCAGGTCAACCTGGCCAAGCTGTACAACTTCGAGCCGGTGCCGGCCGAGCTGGCCGCCGACAAGCGCGGGCACATCCTCGGCCTGCAGGCGAACATGTTCACCGAGCACACCCGCACCTACGCACGCCTGCAGCACAACCTGTTCCCGCGCCTGGCCGCGGTCGCCGAAACCGGCTGGAGCGCGCCGGAGCATCGCGATTTCCGCGATTTCCTCGCCCGCCTGCCGGCGCAGCTGCAGCGCTACCGCGCCTGGGGCCTGGCCTATGCGCAGACCCCGTTCGAAGTGGGCGTGGGCCATACCGACGACCGCGCCGCTAACACGGTGACGGTGTCGCTGGCCAATCCGCTGGGCTATGAGGTGCGCTACAGCACCGACGGCACGCCGGTGACCGCAAGCTCGCCGCTGTACCAGCAGCCGCTGACCCAGCCGCTGCCCGCCACGGTGCAGGCCGCTGCGTTCTTCCAGGGCCAGCCGCTGGCAGCGGCACCGACCGTGGCGTCCTACACCGCGCAGTCGCTGCTCAGCCGCCACAGCGAGGAACTGCACAGCTGCGTGGGCGAGAAGGGCCTGGTACTGCGCCTGGAAGACGATGGCCCGCGCGAAGGTGCGCGCAAGGTGTTCACCGTGGACATCTTCCAGCCGTGCTGGCGCTGGCCGGCCGCGCAGCTCGATGGCATCGGCAGCGTGGAAGTACGTGCCGGGCGCATTCCGTACTACTTTCAGCTGGCCCATGACGAACCGGCGCGCAGGTTCGAGAAGGCCAAGGGCCGCAACGGCGAAATGCTGATCCGTCGTGGCGACTGCACCGGCAAGGTCGTGGCCCAGGTGCCGCTGCCGGCCAGCACCGATGCCGATGGCTTCGTCACCCTGCGCGCGGCGCTGCCGAAGGGTGGGTCGGGCACGGACGATCTGTGCATCAACTTCACCGGCGACACGCGCCCAGCGATGTGGGTGCTGGATGAGGTGACGCTGCAGAAGTGATGCGGGACACGGTGGAGCCGAGCATGTCTCGGCTCCACCGGAACGACATCCACGCATGGCGTGGATGTACTGGCACCGCCGTGCTACCTCAACCGCGCCAGCGCAGCAGGATGTCGCGCACCGGGGTCAAGGCGGTCGCCAGACCCGACAGCACGCCCACCGTATTGGCCAGCGCATCCATCGGGTCGGCGCTGCGGTTGCTGGTCAGCGCACCCTGCGCGAACTCGATGCCCACGCCCATCAGCACCAGGCCCACGCCCGCCCACAGCAGCGGCGTGCCACGACGGAACAACTGCACCGCGCTGCCGGACAGGATGAAATAGGCCAGGAAGTGCTCGACCTTGTCGCCGTTCTCCGGCAGGTCGATCGGCGGCGGCGGAATCAGGCAGACCACGATCACCACCAGTACCGCCAGCAGCCACAGCGCGGTCCACAGCCGCGGCCGACGCAGCGGCTTGATCACCGGCAACCCTGCGCTCACAGGCGCCAGCTCAGGTCACCCAGCTCGAAGGCCGGTTCGAAATCCACCTCGCGCTGCAGGCCGATCACCTGGAAGCGTTCGCCCATCTCGGTCGGCAGGGTCAGCTTCTTCACCTGGTCGCGCAGCTGGATGCGGCCCACTTCATCGGTGCGCTCTTCGGCCAGCACCAGCACCTGGTCCAGGCCATTGCCGAGCAGGAAACTGGACTGGCTGCAGTAACCGGCCAGCTCGAAGCCACCGTGCAGGCCGGCCTCGGCCATGGCGGTGAAATCCACCGATGCGGTGATGTCCTGCAGGCCCGGCCAGCGGTACACCTCGTTGTGCACGTGGTGGCGGTAGAACGCGCGCACGGTGCCGTCGTCGCGGTCGTGCTGGTAGAACTCGCCACGGTTGTAGCCGTAATCGACGAACAGCATCGCGCCACGCTGCAGGCCACCGGCCACCGCCTGCAGCCAGTACGGCAGCTGCGGCAGCACTTCGGAGCGGTAGCCATCGGCGAAAGGCTTTTCCAGGTAGCGCTCGAGGTGGCGCACCGCGCCATTGAGCAGCACGTCGGCCGGCTGCGCGCCGCGCATGAAGTTGCCCTCGCCATCCAGCTCGACGGTTTCCTCGTAGACCTCGCCGTCCTTGATCAGGAAGCGCGGGGTCGGCAGCGCGTCGATCACCTCGTTGGCGAACACCACGCCGTCCCAGTCGTCATCGAACGGGCGGTCGACCCATTCCACGCGGCTGGCCAGCTCGGCCGGCAGGTTCTGCTGCAGGCGCTGCTGCTGGCGCTGGCGCAGGTCCGCGCTGGGCTCGAGGATGGCGTAGCGTGCCGGCAGCGCGTCCAGTTCGGCCAGGCGCAGCAGCACGGCCTCGGCGAAGGCGCCGGTGCCGCCGCCCAGCTCCAGCATGCGCGCGTGCGCATCCAGCTGTGCGAACACCGGGGCCAGCGCGTTGGCCACGCTGCCGGCGAACAGGCTGCCGAGCTCGGGCGCGGTGGTGAAATCACCACTGCCACCGAACTTGCTGGCGCCGGCGCTGTAATAGCCCCAGCCGGGGGCGTACAGGCACAGCTCCATGAAGCGCGAGAACGGGATCGCCCCGCCCTGCGCAAGGATTTCGGCACGCAGGGCGGCCGCCAGCTGGTCGCTGTGGGCCAGGGCGTCGGCTTCAGGCAGGGGGAAGGTGGGCTGCATGGTGTCTTCGAATGCGGTGACAATGGTGCACAGGATAGCCGAGCCTTGGAGGACCCTCATGAGCGACACCGCCCCCGTGGCCCTGATCACCGGCAGCGCCCGCCGGATCGGTGCGGCCATCGCCCGCCAGTTCCACGCCTGTGGCTGGTCGGTGGTGCTGCACGCCCACGCATCCAGCGCCGAGCTGCAGCAGGCCGCGTTCGACCTGGAGAACGTCCGCCCGGGCAGCGTGCTGGCCCTGCAGGCCGACCTGCGCGACGCCGATGCCCTGCCCGACCTGGTCGAACAGGCCGTGGCCCACTTCGGCCGCCTGGACGCGCTGGTCAACAACGCCTCCAACTTCTTCCCCACCCCGTTCGGCCAGGTCACCGCCGAGGCCATGGACGAGCTCTACGCGGTCAACGCCCGCGCGCCGCTGCTGCTGTCACAGGCGGCCGCGCCCTACCTGCGCCGCCAGCAGGGCTGCATCGTCAACCTGACCGACCTGCACGGCACCGACCCGATGCGCGACCACGTCGCCTACACCATGGCCAAGGCCGCGCTGGAAATGGCCACCCGTTCGCTGGCGCTGGAACTGGCGCCGAAGGTGCGGGTGAATGCCGTGGCGCCGGGCGCGATCCTGTGGCCGGAACAGGGCAAGGATGATTTCGCCCGCGAAGCGCTGCTGGCGCGCACGCCGCTGGCCCGCATCGGCACCGTCGAGGAGATCGCCGAGGCGGTGTACTGGCTGGTGGCCGAGGCCAGCTTCGTCACCGGCCACACGCTGCGCGTGGATGGCGGGCGTACTGTCAGCTGACACGACCGGTAGTGCCGGCCGCTGGCCGGCAACAAAAACCCATCATTCCAGGTCCACGACCTCGAACGCTTCGCCATGCTGCTTGTGCGCGCGCCACAGCGTGGCCAGATCCCGGCCGCTCACCGGATCGATGAAGTCCGGGGCGATGTCCGCCAGCGGCTTCAGCACGAAGGCATGCTTCAGCTCCGGGCGCGGGATGCGCAGGTGGCCGGGCCCTTCCACCACCAGGTCGCCGTAGAACACCACGTCGATATCCAGCGTACGGTCGGAAAAGCGCGGCCCGCTGCGGTCGCGGCCATGCGCGTCTTCCAGCGCGTGCAGCCAGTCGTCCAGTTCCTGCAGCGGCAGATCGGTCTCGATCGCCACGCCGTTGTTGAGGAAGGCCGGGCCATCGAAGCCGACCGCGGCCGTGCGGTAGGCCGGTGATACCCGCAGCGCGCCGAAACGCTTGCGCAGGGCCGTCACCGCGGCGTGGAGGTAGCGGCGGGGCTGGACGTTGCTGCCCAGGCTCAGGAGCACGGTGGTCATGCGGTTCCGGTGACGGCGTTCAGGGGGGGGGTGGGCATGCCATCGTCACGGCGGCCTGCCTACAATCCAGGACGCACATGATAGGACACCCACATGACCTATTGCGTTGGAATCGAGGTGGACGAAGGCCTGGTCTTCGCCGCCGACACCCGGACCAATGCCGCGCTGGACGATGTCCGCGTGCACCGCAAGCTGCACGTGTTCGAGTACCCCGGCGAGGCGACCTTCGTACTGATGGCCGCCGGCAACCTGGCCACGACCCAGCTGCTGGTCTCGCGCCTGCAGCGTGATGCCGCCGAAGCGCGCACGCCCAACCTGCGGCAGATGACGCACCTGTTCGAAGCCGCCGCCTACGTGGGCGCGCTGCTGGTGGACAGCCAGGTGAAGTGCCAGCACACCGAACACGGCCACGACGGCATCAACACGCAGGCCACGCTGATCTTCGGTGGGCAGATCGCCGGCGAGCAGCCAGGCCTGTACATGATCTACCCGCTGGGGAATGCCATTGCCGCCTCGCCGGAGACGCCCTACCTGCAGATCGGCGAATCCAAGTACGGCAAGCCGATCCTCGACCGCATCCTCAGCCCGGCCACGCGGCTGGAAGATGCCGCGCGCACGGCGCTGCTGTCGCTGGACTCGACCATCCGTTCCAACCTGTCGGTGGGCCTGCCGATCGACATGGTGATGCTGCGCAAGGGCGAACTGCAGGTAGACCAGCAGCTGCGCTTCACCGCCGATTCGCCGCTGTATGCCGACATCCACAACAACTGGTCACGGCGGCTGGAGCAGGCGGTGGCAAGCCTGCCGCGGTTCCCGTGGGAAGCGCCCGGCACCGACCAATAAGACCGGCCGGGCATGGCCCGGGGCTACCGGGTCACGGTGACGGTAGTACCGGCCGCTGGCCGGCAGCCCCTTCAACCCAGCGCTTCGGCCACCGCGCGGAACACCTGCTGCATCTGCAGCGGCTTGCGCAGCACGTGCACGTCGATTCCCGCCGGGAAGGCGCTGGTGTCCAGCTCCACCGCGGCCTCTTCCAGCACCAGTGCCGGGCCGGCGTAGCCCAGCGTGGCCATCTCACCCAGCAGCTGGCTGGCCGGCAGCAGGCGCGAGCCGGCATCGGCAATGACCAGCGCCGGCATCGCTTCCTGCTGCATCCAGCGCAGCGCGGCCGGGCCGTCGGAAGCCAACTGCAGCTGGTAGCCCTGGCTGGACAGCGCATTGCCCAGCAGCGACAGGCGCGTGGCTTCGCCATCGACCACCAGGATCGACTGGCCACTGCCCAGCGCCACCAGCTGTTCGACCGGCTCACCGCCCTCGGCCAGCTCATGCATCGGCAGCCGCAGCTCGAATCGCGTGCCCTGCCCCAGCTGGCTGCTGACGTGGATGCTGCCACCGGCACCTTCGACGATGCGCTTGCAGGAAATCAGGCCCAGCCCGGTGCCGTCGGCCTTGGTGGTGAAGAACGGATTGAACAGGTGCGACAGCGTGTCGGCATCCATGCCGATGCCTTCGTCTTCGACCACGATGCGCAGCCAATCGACGCCCTCGCGTTCGCCGGCATGTTCGGCGGTCAGGCTCAGGCGCCCGCCCTGCGGCATCGCCTGGATCGCGTTGAGCGCCAGGTTCAGCAGCACCTGCTGCAGTTCGGTGTAGTTGGCATCGACCACCAGCCCTTCGTCCTGCACCTCCAGCTCGAGGTTCACCGCCTCGGGCACGTTGCTGCGCAACAGCAGCGCCACGGCCTGGAACAGATCATCAATGACGATGCGCTCGCTGGGATTGCGCGAGCCACGCACGAAGGACAGCATCGATTCGGCCATCTCGTGGCCACGGCGGCCGCACTCGGCGATGACATCGGCCAGATGATGCAGCTGCGGGTCTTCGGTACGCGCCTTCAGCAGGTCAGGCATGATCAGCAGCGGCTGCAGGATGTTGCGCAGATCGTGGCTGAGGCCGGCGGCAAGCAGCGAGAGGCTCTCCAGCCGCTGCGCACGCATCAGCTCGGTTTCCACGCGCAGGCGCTCCACCGCGCTGCGTGCATCACGCACCGCGCGCGCCACCGCCGACGGCAGGCGCGCCGGGTGGTGCTTGATGATGTAGTCATTGGCGCCCTTCTGCAGGGCCTCCACCGCGTTCTCCTCGCCCATCGTGCCGGAGACGAAGATGAAGGGAACATCCGGTGCGGCCTCGCGCACGATGCGCAGCGCTTCGTCACCGGAGAAACCCGGCATGCTCAGGTCCGAGAGCACAATGTCCGGCGCGAAGCTGGCCAGCGCCTGGCGCAGCTCGGGGCCGCTCTCCACGCGCTCGAAACGGGCGTCCAGGCCCGCGTCGAGCATCTGTTCGGACATCAGCTCGGCATCTTCCGCTGAATCTTCCACCAGCAGGATGCGCAGCGCCCCGAGGGCCGGACCAGTCAAGGGCATGGCCTTACTCGACCTCCGGTGCCTGGTTGATCAGCGCCCAGAACTTGCCCAGGGTCTGCACCGCGCCGAAGAACTGGTCCACGTCCACCGGCTTTACCACGTAGGCGTTCACGCCCATGTCCCAGCTGCGCGCCAGATCGCTTTCCTCGCGCGAGGACGACAGGATGACCACCGGCAGCCGCTTCAGTTCGTCGTGCTCGCGGATCTGCCGCAGCACTTCCAGGCCATCCATGCGCGGCATCTTGATGTCCAGCAGCAGCACCGCCGGCAAGCCCTCTTCGCGGCCGGCCCACGCACCACGGCGCAGCAGGTAGTCCATCACTTCCACGCCGTCCTCGACGTGGACGATGGGGTTGGCCAGACGGGCCTCCTGCAGTGCATCGATGGCCATTTCAGCGTCGGCCGGGCTGTCTTCGGCCAGGAGGATGGTGCGCAGCGTCGTCATGCGGAAGACCCTTGGTTGACTGCATCCAGTGCCGGAGGCAGATAGAAGTGGAAGGTGGCACCGGCATCGGGCGCGGCTTCGGCCCAGATGCGGCCGCCATGGCGGGTCAGCACGCGGCGCACGCTGGCCAGGCCGATGCCGGTGCCAGGGTAGTCACTGGCCTTGTGCAGGCGCTGGAACACGCCGAACAGCTTGCCGGCGTAGGCCATGTCAAAGCCTGCACCATTGTCGCTGACCGTGAACTGATGGCCGCCATCGGCCTGCTGCTGGTAGTCCACGTGGATCTGCGCCGGTTCACGGTTGCCCGAGTACTTCACCGCGTTTCCGAGCAGGTTCAGCCACACCTGGCGCATCATGTTCTCGTCGGCCACCACGATCGGCAGCGGCGCGATGTTCCACTCCACGTGGTGGGCCACACCGCTGCTTTCGGCATCGGTCTTCAGATTGGCATCGAGCATGGCCCGCGTGTCGGCCACCAGCGTCTGCATGTCCACCGCCTGCTGGCGCATCGCCGCGCGGCCCAGCCGCGAATAGACCAGCAGGTCGTCGATCAGCGCCGCCATGCGCCGCGCCGAACCGGAGATCACGTCCAGGTAGTGATGGCTCTTCTCGTCGGCGCCCTCGCCCAGGTGCCGCGACAGCTTGTCGGAGAAACCGGCGACGTGGCGCAGCGGTGCGCGCAGGTCGTGCGACACCGAATAGCTGAAGGCCTCCAGCTCACGGTTGACCTCCGAGACCTGGGCCACCTTGCCTTCCAGCTGGCGGTTCAGCTCTTCCACGCGCCACTGCACGGCACGCTGCACGGTCACGTCGCTGACCGTCATCAGCACCACTTCATCATCGGTGTCGGGCAGCGGCATGCGCCGCGCATTGATGAGCATGTAACGCACCGTGCCGTCGGTGCGCTGTTCGTGTTCGAAGTCCCACAGCTCGCGCCCTCGCAGCAGCACGTCGGACAGGCGCTGGCGCACTACCGGATCCTGCCACGCGCCTTCGCCGACATCGGCCAGCAACGTGCCGTCGGCACGTTCGTCCTGCAGCCCGTACAGTTCGGCGAACGCCGGGTTGTGCAGCTGCACGCGCAGGTCGCGGTCGAGCAGCACAATCGGCTCGCGCACGGTCTGCAGCACCGAGGCGGCACGCGCGGCCGCGCGCAGCGACTGCCGCTCGGCGTGCAGGCGGCGGCCGATCTGCCGCTGCAGCAGCCACAGCACCAGGCCCAGCAGGCACAGCTGCACCACCAGCGAGCTCCACGACACCAGCTCGGTCTGCTTGCGCTGGCGCGCCGCCTGTTCGGCACGCGCCGCCAGCAGCTTCTGTTCGCTGGCCTGCATTTCTTCCACCAGGCCACGGATCGGGTAGCGCGTGCTCAGGTCCTGCACCAGTTCGCGCTGGTCGGTATTGGGTTCGGACCGCGCCAGCTGGCGGGCCAGCGCCATGCGCCCTTCCAGCATCGACTCGATGCGGCCGATGCGGATCAACTGGTCGGGGTTGTCGCGGGTCATCCGGGCCAGCTCGGTCAGCCGCCCGGGAATGTCATTGGCCTTGCCCATGCGCTCGCGCAGGCCGGGCGCATCCACGCCCTTGGACAGGGTCAGCGCCGCCGACTCGACGTCACGCACGTCGGCCTGCAGCTGCTGCAGGGCCACGCCGACCGCCTGCGTGTGGCTGACCCAGGCCATCGCCTGTTCGTTGTCCTGCTGCAGCTGACGCAGGGTCAGCCAAGGGACGATGATGATCGCAGCAGCGGCGAGTGCCAGCGCAGGCAGCCGCCAGCGGTCCCAGATGCCATCACTGAACACCAGCGCCATGATCCACCGTCAACGAAGCGATGCCGCCAATATAGCGCAGCCGTTCACTCCGCGAACACACGACAGGGGCGCCCCTCGCGGGACGCCCCTGTCCACTTCAAGCGAGCGCCGGGATCAGCGCTTGGCGGCGGCGTTGACCTTCAGCGCGGCCGAATCGACGCGGGTCACGCCCTTGATGCCCTTGGCGGTGGTGACGGCCTTGTCCTTCTCGGCCTGGGTGGCAACGGTGCCGCTGAGGCTGACCACACCGTTGACCGTTTCCACCTTCACTTCGGTGCCCGGGACATTGCTGCTGGCCAGCAGGTCGGCCTTCACCTTGGTGGTGATCCAGCTGTCGGTCACCGGCTCGTTGGAGTCGTGGCGATCCGCGTGGGTCATCGCGGCATGGTCGGCCTTCGGCGGGTCCTTGGCCATTACCGCCGAAGAAGACAGGGCCAGGCCCAGGGTGAGGGACGAAGCAATCAGGGTACGGGTCAGGCTGCTCATCGTGCGGTGCTCCTTCTGGATGTGCTGCCAGTGTGGACAGGTGCCTGTGTTGCACGCGTCGGGCTGGGGTCACGCTGCCGTGAATCCGCGAAAGGCATCGGTAGCCATTCAGTTTTGCCTCGCCCGTAACCACGTTCTACGCTTTGTCTCCCCACTCTGCGGAACGCGCCCATGCGCCCCGACCTGCAACTGGCCCTGATCGGCTACGGCCTGGCCGGCCGTGTCTTCCACGCCCCGCTCATCCAGCACACGCCCGGGCTGGCCCTGCACAGCATCGTCAGTTCGCAGCGTGACACGCTGCTGCGCAGCTTCAGCGATGTGCACGTGCGTGCCACCGCGCAGGAGGTGTTCGATGACCCCGCCGTGGACGCGGTGGTGATCGCCACGCCGAACGAGCAGCACGCACCGCTGGCGATTGCCGCATTGGCCGCCGGCAAGCACGTGCTGGTCGACAAGCCGTTCGCCTTGGACGTGGCCGAGGCGGAAACGGTGCTGGCCGCGGCGCGCGATGCCGGGCGCATCGCCACGGTGTTCCAGAACCGGCGCTTCGATGCGGATTTCCTCACCCTGCAGGCGCTGCTGGTCGAGGGCACGCTGGGCGAGGTGGCCGAATGCCACGCGCATTTCGACCGCTACCGGCCACAGGTACGCGATCGCTGGCGCGAAAAGGAAGGACCCGGCAGCGGCCTGTGGTACGACCTTGGCCCGCACCTGCTGGACCAGATGCTGGTGCTGTTCGGATGGCCGCAGGCGATCGATGCCGATCTGGCGGTGCAGCGCGAAGGCGGCAGCGGCATCGACTATTTCCATGCGGTGCTCCATTACCCACGGCATCGCGCGATCGTGCATGCCGGTTCGCTGGTGGCGGCGCCGACGCCGCATTTCGCGGTGCATGGCCGCGGCGGCAGCTGGGTCAAGCACGGCCTGGACGTGCAGGAAGCGCAGCTGCGCCGTGGCGTGGCACCGGGCGCGCCCGGCTGGGGCATCGACCCGCGGCATGGCGAGCTGCTGCGCTGCGATGCGGAGGACAACGTGCAGCGCACGACGGTGGACAACCTGCCGGGTGACTACCGCCGGCTGTATGCGCAGTTCGCAGGGGCGATGCGTGGCGAGGGCGAGCCGACGGTGAGTGCGGTGCAGGCGCTGCAGCTGATGCGGTTGCTGGAGGCGGGGATGATGAGTGCGCGCGAAGGACGGCGGGTGGTGCTGGGGTGATCGGCAGGGCTGCGCCCTGCACCTGCCGAATCAACGTCGACTTCAACGTCAAAAGCTGGCTCTCCGTGGGATGGCGGGGCGGGTCCGGTTGAGGGGGACGCCGTAAACCCATCCATGGGGGCTTGGTCGCGGCATCCATGCCGCTCACACCCCCTCAACCGGACCCACCCCGCCTTCGACAGTTTCCTGCAGGCTGTTGGAACCTGCTGCTGATGGTGGGTGCTTTTGGTGGGTGCTGTTGGTGGGTGCCGACCGTTGGTCGGCACGGGATCGGATCTGGTAGGTGTCGACCTTGGTCGACACGGTAGAGCCACGCCATGCGTGGATGACGTGGTATCGATCGGAATGTGTTTCTGCGGCCTCCCGTTGCGGGGCTTACGACTTCTTGATCGCGTGGCCGCCGAATTCGTTGCGCATCGCCGAGAGCAGGCGGTCGGTGAACGAATTGGATTCGCGCGAGCGCAGGCGTTCCAGCAGCGACAGGGTGATCACCGGTGCGGGCACGTCCAGGGCAATCGCTTCGGCGACGGTCCAGCGGCCTTCGCCGGAATCCTCGACGTACGGGGCGATGCCATCCAGCGACGGATTGCGCTTGAGTGCTTCGGTGCTCAGGTCCAGCAGCCACGAACGCACCACGCTGCCGTGGCGCCAGACTTCGGCCACCTGGGCCAGGTCCAGTTCCATCTCCTGCTTGCGCTCCATCAGCGCGAAGCCTTCGGCATAGGCCTGCATCATTCCGTACTCGATGCCGTTGTGGACCATCTTGGTGAAGTGGCCGGCGCCGGACGGGCCGACACGGCCCCAGCCGCGGTCTTCTGCCGGTGCCAGGGTGCGCAGCAGCGGCGCGACCTGTTCGACCACCGATGCTTCGCCACCGACCATCAGGCTGTAGCCTTCCTGCAGGCCCCAGACGCCACCGCTGGTGCCGCAGTCGACGTAGCCCAGGTCATCCTCGGCCAGCGCCTTGGCGCGGCGGATCGAGTCCTGGTAGTTGGAGTTGCCGCCGTCGATGACGATGTCACCCTCAGCCAGGTGCGGGGTCAGCTGGCCCAGGGTCTGGTCGACGGTCTCGCCGGCCGGCACCATCAGCCACACCACGCGCGGCACCGGCAGCGCGGCAACCGCCGCGGCCAGCGAATCGACGACCTCCAGGCCGGCCTCGGCGGCGCGCTGGCGGGCACCTTCGCCCGGGTCGTAGCCGACCACGCGGTGGCCGCCGCGATGCAGGCGTTGGGCCATGTTGGCGCCCATGCGGCCGAGGCCGATCATTGCAATGTCCATTGTTTCACCTTCAGTTGGAGTCTAGGGTCAGGCTGCCTGGCCGGCCGGTCGCCGCGCAGTGGCGCAGCTGCGCCTCGCGCCAACGCCGAAAGAGCGTGGTATGCAGATTGTGCAACGCCAGGTCGATGGAAAACGACGTGCGTGGGTTGCGGTCGAGCAGGCGGATGATGTGGTAACCGATGGGACGTATACCGCGTGGGTGCACATAGATCACGAACTGCTGGTAGAACGGATCGTCCAGCAGCTGGTCCATCCGCGCCAGCGTGGCCTGGAAACGCGGTTGCAGCTGCGCGCGCAGGCCGGGGTCGCGTTCGTACAACAGGCGTTCGAAGTAACGGCGGCCGAGCCGCGGAATGCCCTGCGCAAGCGTCCAGATCTCGGCGTTGCGCTGGTCGTACCAGGCCAGCCCGCCGTGCGTGGCCAGCGCCTGCGCCGCGTCTGCGCCCACGTCGACGACGATGAAATTCTCGGCCTGGTTGCTCAGGTCGTCCAGCGTGGCGACGTCGCCCACGTGTTCAATGAAACCGGGCACGCCGAGAAAGGCGGTGCGCCCCATCGCTGCGGTGCGCACCGCCTTGCCATCAGCGAAGAACTCACCGGCTCGCGTGCCGAGCAGGATGCTGTCGGTGTCGTGCAG
This sequence comes from Stenotrophomonas testudinis, assembly GCF_024499815.1. Lineage (NCBI taxonomy): Bacteria > Pseudomonadati > Pseudomonadota > Gammaproteobacteria > Lysobacterales > Lysobacteraceae > Stenotrophomonas > Stenotrophomonas testudinis. The sequence goes on from NZ_JAMOKY010000001.1 coordinate 305,452, forward strand.
GCCCAGCAGGGTGCCGATCGACAACTCACCGGGCGCGAATTCGGCATCGAAGGCGGCATCGCCGTACAGCTCACGCTGGGTGGCCAGCTGTGCGACCTGGCGGCCCACGCCACATTCGGCGCGCACGCTGCCGGTGTAGAACGCATCCAGCGCACGGCTGTTGCCGGTCAGCGGCGTGTAGCCACGTCCGAAGCTGCGGGTGTTCTGCCAGCCCTGCGCAGGCGCGCCGCGTGCGCCGAAACCGATCCAGCCCAGCTGCAGGCCGCTGAAGCGGAACCCGGGGTTGTCCTGCAGCGCCTGCGCCGCGCGTTGCGCCGCTGCGCCCAGCTCGAAGGTGTAGGCGCAGAGCGTGGCCGGGTCGTCGAGCAGACGCTGCAACAGGTCCTGCCGCGCGTCGTCCGTCATCGACGCCGGCCAGCGCACCTGCAGGTCGCCGGCCTGCTGCGCGGCCTGCAGCGACGCGCGCGTGCAGACCGGTCCGCCGTGGATGCTCGGCGCTTCAATCGTGGCAGTTTCGAAGCGCCAGCCCAGCCGCTGCAGCAGGCCCTGCGCGCACGCGCCGGTGGAGGCGCTGCCAAGCACGGGCCAGCCCAGCAGCAGGGCCAACCCCAGCGCCCTGACCTTCATCGTCAGCCCTGTTCGGCCGCGGGTTGCGGGACTGGCTCGTCAGGTCTGGGGGTGGCCGGCGCCGCGGGCGCAGGGGCAGGCACAGCCGCCGGTGCCGGCTCCTGCACCGCCGCCGGTTGCGGGGCGGGCATAGGCGTCGGCGTCGGCTTCGCCGCTGCGGCCGCCGGCAGATACTGGTGCAGGCGGTCGAAGAAGCGGCGGTAGAAGTCGGAATCAGTGATCGTGCTGCTGGCAACTTTCACCAGCGAATCGTCGTTGCTGCCGAACGGCAGCGACACCGAGCCCAGCGCACCCACGCCGACGCTGGCCGAGGTCGGGCTCTTCTTCAGCGCATAGCGGTCCTGCACGGCGCTGACGAACACCAGCGCCTGCTCGCTGCCACGGGGCGCGCAGGAAATGCGCAGCACCAGCTGCTCATGGTCGTCCTCGCGTACCTGGAAGTTCTTGTTGCCTTCCACCTGCCCATCGTCGGCACGCGCGATCGCATAGCCCTGACTGAGCAGGGTGCGTCGTGCCGCCTCACATGCCTCGGCCGGGCGGCCGTCGACAGTGCGCGAGAAAGTGTCGCCCGAATCGAAGGATTCGCGCAGCAGGCTGTTGTCGGCAGCACGGCCACCGCAACCGGCCAGGACCAGGGTGCTGGCCACGGCCAGCAGGGACAGCGAAAGACGGGAGGCCCGCATGGGTACTCCTGCGAGAACGGAAGCCCCAAGGGTAGACCCGGGGCCGTGTGCGCCAGGTCGAAGCCCCCGCCCCCGTTGCTCCCGGTTCATCGACGCCCGCCGGGCATGGCCCGGCGCTACCGGAAAAACAAACGGGGCCGGCAGTGCCGGCCCCGTGGGGTACTTCACGTCAGCGGCGGGTCAGTCGGCCCAGCGGCCGGCGCCGGTGGACTGCGGCAACACCTGGGCCGACAGCGGGCGGTCGGTTTCCAGCAGGTTCACCGCATCAGACAGGATCGAGGCCGATTCACGCAGCAGCGGGTCCGGGCGCTTCTCGGCGGCCTTCTCGCGGGCGGCATCCTTGACGATGTCGCGCTCGTTGCCGGTCAGGCCGTCATCGCTGCTGTCATCGGCCAGCGGGTCCAGGGCCAGGCCCAGTTCCTTGCGGATGACCTGGCGGTCCTTGCGCTGCTTGTCCTGGCGCTCACGCTCGGCCAGACGGGTGGCTTCGTTGAGCGAGACATACTTCTTCGCCGCCTCGGTGCGGAACTGCTGCACGTCCTCGTTCCACCACTGGAATTCCCTGTCGGTGGCGATACGGGCTTCGTGGCGCGTTTCCAGCTTCGGCAGCAGCGGCGCGAAGTTGCCGTACTGGGTGTGCGGCACGGCAGCGATGCGGGTCCACGGCAGCGCGTTGTCGTAGGTGCTTTCGCCGAATTCGGTCGCATCGACGCTGGCCGGGAAGGCCAGGTCCGGCACCACGCCCTTGTGCTGGGTGCTGCTGCCGCTGATGCGGAAGAACTGGGCGATGGTCAGCTTCACCTGGCCAAAGCGCTGGGTCTCGCCACTCGGCCAGCGGTCCAGGTCGACGATGTTCTGCACGGTGCCCTTGCCGAAGCTGGTTTCACCGATGACCAGGCCACGGCCATAATCCTGTATGGCACCGGCGAAGATCTCCGACGCCGAGGCCGAGCCACGGTTGATCAGCACGGCCAGCGGGCCGTCCCAGGCAACACCCTGGTTGCGGTCGCTGTTGACGGTGACGCGGCCACCGGATTCGCGCACCTGCACTACCGGGCCCTGTTCGATGAACAGGCCGGTCAGTTCGATGGCTTCATCCAGCGAACCACCGCCGTTGTTGCGCAGGTCCAGCACCACGCCGTCCAGCTTGTCGGCCTTGAAGCCAGCCAGCAGCTTGGTGACGTCGCGGGTCGCCGAGGCGTAGTCGGCAGCGTTGCGGCGGCGGCCTTCGAAATCCTGGTAGAAGGTCGGCAGCTTGATCACGCCCACCTTGCGCTCGGGCTGGCCATCCTTGCCCGGGATGGTCATGGTTTCGCCCTTGGCGGCCTGTTCGGCCAAGCGCACCTTCTGACGGGTCAGCAGCAGGGTGTGGTGCTTGCCGTCCACGCCGTCCTCGGCGGAGATGAACTCCAGGCGGACCTGGGTGTCCTTGGCGCCACGGATCTTGGCCACCACGTCATCGATGCGCCAGCCGATCACATCGTCCACCGGCCCGGACTTGCCCTGGCCGACGCCGACGATGCGGTCGCCCGGCTTGAGGGTGCCGTCCACGGCGGCCGGACCACCGGCAATGATCTCGCGGATCACCACCATGTCGTCCTGGCGCTGCAGCTGCGCGCCGATGCCTTCCAGCGACAGCGACATCGCCTGGTTGAAGTTCTCGGCGGTGCGCGGGGTGAAGTAGTCGGTATGCGGGTCGACGGCGCTGGTGTAGGCGTTCATGAAGAACTGGAAGACATCTTCGCCCTTCAGCTCGTTGACGCTCTTTTCCAGCGTGGCGTAACGCTTGTCCAGAGTCTTGCGGATGTCGTCGGACTTCTTGCCGGCCAGCTTCAGGCGCAGCCAATCGTTCTTCACCGACTTGCGCCACAGCTCATCGAGCTCGGCGTTGCTGGCCGCCCACGGCACGTCCTTGCGGTCGTATTCGAAGCGCTCGTCGGCGGTGAAGTCCGGTTCCTGCTTCAGCAGCTTGCGTGCGTAACCGACGCGCTCGCCGACGCGCTGCTTGTAGACGGCGAACACTTCAAAGGCAGGCTCCAGCTCACCGCCACGGATGGCGTTGGCGATGCCGGCCTGGAACGGCGCGAAACGGGTCACGTCGGCCTGGGTAAAGTACTGCTTGCCGCCGTCGAGGGTTTCCAGGTAGCGCTTGAACACGTCCTTGGAGGTCGCCTCGTCCAGCGCGCGCGGCCGGTAGGCGTAGCGGCTGTCGGACAGCAGGCCGTAGACCAGCTTGGAGGTGGTGACCTGGTCGGCGGTCGCGGCCGCCGGCAGCGCCGGCGAGTCGGCCTTGGCCGCCAGCGCCAACGGCGCGACCAGCGCCAGGGCCATCAGGAATGCGGGGGCTTTGAATTTCATGGACGTGCTCGAAGGCGCCTTGCCAAGGGGGAGACTGCAGGGTGTTCAGACACCACGACAGTGCCGAAAGTTGCCGTGTTTGTCACCCGGCCGCGTTCGGTGGAAATCCAGCCTAGCGGGGCCGGTGTAGCAAATTGTGAATGCAGGGCAAGGCGTGCGGACCAACGGTCCGCACCTGCCTCATGAGACGCCGGCTGTCAGATTGCCGATGGCATCGGGTGGAGAGCCCCCTGAGTCAGGGGGCGGCTGCGAAGCGGCGGGGGTGTGGGTGGTGGTAAGCCGGGGCCCACGATGTGCACAGCGCATCGTGGGAAGCGGTAGCGCGCATCGCGCAACCGCTTACCGGACGCCGGCGCCCTTGGCCTGGACGTCGGCGTGGTACGACGAGCGCACCATCGGGCCGGAGGCCACGTGGCTGAAGCCCAGCTCGTAGCCGTAGTCTTCCAGCGCCTTGTAGTCCTCGGGGGTCCAGTACTTCAGCACCGGGTGGTGGTGCGCGGTCGGCTGCAGGTACTGGCCGATGGTGATCATGTCCACGTCGTGCGCGCGCAGGTCGCGCATGGTGGCCTTGATCTGCTCGAACTCCTCGCCCAGGCCCAGCATGATGCCGCTCTTGGTCGGCACCGACGGGTGCTGCGCCTTGAAGTTCTTCAGCAGGGTCAGCGACCACTGGTAATCCGCACCCGGGCGCACGTTGCGGTACAGGTCCGGTACGGTTTCGATGTTGTGGTTGAACACGTCCGGCGGGTTCTGCGCCAGGATCTCCAGCGCGCGCTCCATGCGGCCCTTGCCACGGAAGTCCGGGGTCAGCACTTCGATGCGGGTGCCCGGCGACTTCTCTCGGATGGCGGTGATGCAGTCGACGAAGTGCTGGGCACCGCCGTCGCGCAGGTCATCGCGGTCGACGCTGGTCACCACCACGTACTTCAGGCCCATGTCGGCCACGGTCTGGCCGAGGGTGGCCGGCTCATTGGCATCCGGCGGCTTGGGACGGCCGTGGGCCACGTCGCAGAACGAACAGCGACGGGTGCAGACCTCACCCAGGATCATGAAGGTGGCGGTGCCGTGGCTGAAACACTCGTGGATGTTCGGGCAGCTGGCTTCCTCGCACACGGTCACCAGGCGGTTCTCGCGCAGCTTGGCCTTCAGGTTCTGCACGGCATTGCCCGAAGGAATGCGCACGCGGATCCAGGACGGCTTGCGCAGCACCGGTGCGTCGGCGAACTGCACCGGCGAACGGTTGATCTTGTCCCCGCCCATCTGCTTGACGCCCACCTGCAGCGGCGCGGCGGACGGAAGCTCGGCCTGCACGATCTGCAGGGGAATGGTGCGGGCGGTGGTCTCAGTCATGGCAGTTCCGGGGGGCGGTCAGGCGGCCGCAGAAAGATCGGGCAGTTCGGGCGTGGGCTGCAGCAGAAGGCCAAACTGGCGGGCCAGATGGTCCAGCAGCACCGGCTTGACGGCGTCCATCCCGGACGGGCCTCCCAAGTCTACCACCGAGGTCACCTGCAGCCCCTGATAGCCACAGGGGTTGATGCGGTGGAAGGGTTCCAGGTCCATCGACACATTGAAGGCCAGGCCGTGGAAGGTGCAACCGCGGCGGACGCGGATGCCGAGGGCGGCGATCTTCGCATCGCCCACATAGACGCCCGGCGCACCATCACGGCGCTCGGCACCGATGTTCCATTCGCCGAGGGTGTCGATGAGGGCCTGTTCGATGCGGCAGACATAGTCGCGCACACCGATGCCCAGCCGCGGCAGGCGCAGCAGCGGGTAGACCACGATCTGGCCGGGGCCGTGGTAGGTCACCTGGCCACCGCGGTCGACGTGCAGCACCGGGATATCGCCCGGCGCCAGCACGTGTTCGACCTTGCCGGCCTGGCCGCGGGTGAACACCGGATCGTGTTCGACCACCCACAATTCGTCGGCGTCGTCGTCGGTACGCTGGTCGGTGAAGCGCTGCATGGCGCGCCAGACCGGTTCATAGGCCTGGCGGCCGAGGTCGCGCACCACCGCAGGACGGGCCGGACGCTGCCCGGGGGCAGGTTCGGCCGCGCAGTGGGTGGCTACACCGTCCACTTCACTTCCGGGTGGTCGCGCAGGGCCTGGTGGGCCACGTCGTACTGCTCGCGGTTCTCGGCCCGGAATACCAGGCGCACCGAGACGTACTTGCCGTTGGATGAATGCTTCCAGCTGATGCGCTCGTTCACCACATCGACGCCTGCAGCACTCAGCAGGCTGGGAAGCTCCTGCTCCAGGCCACGGTTGGCCGGGCCCATGGCACTGAGCTCGAACTGACCGGGGAACTGGAAGCCGTGTTCGGGGTTGTCGGACTTGATTTCCATGGACCCATTATCGGGCCGCAGGGCGACAAACCCAAGAGTATTCATCAAAGCCAGAGCGCGCACCGGCGGACTGCTGGGTTGCAGTCCCCGCCCTGAAGAGCCCGGCCCACCCGGGCCAGTGGACGGGGCCGACCCGCTGGCCGCTGGGCCAGCGGGCCCGGTGCTTACTTGGCCAGTTCCATCAGGGTGGAATTGACCCAGCCTTTGTTGCCCATTTCGTCTTCCACTTCCCACATGGAGCCTTCCTTCACACCGGTGGGATACAGCAGCATGCCCGGCTCAAGCGCGCGCACGGGTGCGCCGGTGCCCTTGGCATTGGCAAGCAGGCGGCCGGGCTTGAGCATGGTCACGGCCTGGGCGACATTGGACGCGGCAGGGTTGCCGGACAGACCACCAAGCTCGCCGACCAGGTTCGTATAGGCCTGCAGGTAGGCCAGGGTGATGACCTGGCCGATTTCGGTGTTGGTGTAGCCACCCAGGCCCATTGCTCCGAGGCCACCGCCGGTAAACAGGCCACCACTGGCGCCCCAGCCCAGATCAGTCTTCTTGGAATTGCCCTCGGCCAGCGCAACCTGCTCGGACGAGCGCACATCGGTCAGGGTCAGGGTCACATCGGCGGTCTTGCTGCGCAGGTTCAGACCGCTGGCAATTTTGCCGGCGTTGCCGCCGATGAGACCGCCAATCAGGCCGCCCACCGCATTGCCGCTCGCGTTGCTGTTCTGCGAGATCAAGTCCGGAACCAGTACGTAGTCAGCAGCACGGATCTGGCCCTTGCCGATATTGGAACGACCACGCAGCTGCCCCTCAGCGGCCAACGCGCGTTCGGACTGCGCCGCAGACATGCCCACGCCGCGGTCGACCAGCGTGAAGCACCTGGATTTATTGACAAAGACCTTGATGAGCTTGGACGGCGCCGGCAATTGCTGGCCGGTCCACCAGTTGACCGAATCTTCCGGCTCGATCACTGCAATGGTGCCCAGCGGCTTGGCGCACACCGGAATTTCGGCCTGTCCTTTTTTGCTTTGATCCTGCGCCGAGGCGCGACCTCCGCCGAAAGCATCACGCAGACCGGCAGACGCCGGGGCGCTGACAGCAGCGAGACTGACGCCCACCAGCACACACGCCAGCGCGTGGTCGAGCACGTTTGATCTGTTCATTTCAGTCGTCCAGTGCCCTGCCGTCGGCAAAGCACAATCCATGGTTGAGAAAGGGTTGGTAACCGGGTCCTGGCGGCGCCTCCCCAGGCGCCCGCGCAGAGCATAGAGCAGGTCGAATCCGACCACAACGCGCCCGGAAGAGGCAGCCTTCCCGCCAGCCCCGGCGCTGGAACACACCGGTGAACGCCACACCCTCGTTCCATCACACGGGGAGGAGTACCGTGCCGTTGCATAAAAATGCTTCCTCCTTCTCTCCTGCCGAGAATCATCCCATCCATGCGTACAATCGCCGCCTTGGGGCTTACCGGACTGATCGCCGCCGCCCCGCCCCTCACTGCCCATGCCGCCGCGCTGTGCGGATCCGATGCAATGAGTGAGCACCCGCCGCAGGTCAATTTCCGCGTCGACAACGACCTGTTCGGCGCCAAGGACCAGGACCAGGGCTATACCAACGGCGCCCAGCTGACCCTGGTCTCGCCCAACCTGGTGGACTACACCGATGACCCCTGCCTGCCGCGCCTGGCCCGCTGGGTGAACCGCCATCTCGAGCGCCTGCACCCGGGTGAGTTCGAGCAGCAGAACATGATCTTCAGCCTCGGCCAGGGCATCTATACGCCCACCGACTTCACCCGCAAGGACCTGATCGAGGATGACCGGCCGTATGCCGGCGTGCTGGTGGCCAGCTTCGGCTACAACGCCCGCCGCGGCGACCGCCTGCAGACCACCCTGCTGACGCTGGGCGTGGTCGGCCCATGGGCGCAGGGCAAACAGGTGCAGAACGCGGTGCACGACCTGCTGGGCGACGAGAAATTCCAGGGCTGGGACAACCAGCTGCACAACGAGCCGGTGGTGATGTACACCCACGAGCGCATGCGCCGCTGGCCGGGCGATGCCAGCGTCAATGCCGGCGGCTGGGGCTGGGATGCGATCAGCCATTACGGCGGCTCGATCGGCAACCTGGAAACCAAGGCCAACTTCGGTGGTGAAGTGCGCTTCGGCTGGAAGCTGCCCGACGACTTCGGCAGCACCCCGCTGCGCCCGGCCGGTGAAAACACCGCGCCGACCCGCGGCGGCAAGCCCAGCGGCTGGTCGTGGCACCTGTTCGCCACCACCGATGCAGCCTGGGTGATCCGCGATATCACCCTGGACGGCAACACCTTCCGCGACAGCCACAGCGTCGACAAGCGCCACGTGGTGGCCTACGGCGGCTACGGCATCGCGGTGATGCGCGGCCGCTGGAAGTTCGCGATGGCGCGTTACCACAGCACCCGCGAGTTCAACGGCCAGCGCGAAGCCCCGGTGTTCGGCAGCTTCACCATCAGCCGCTCGATTTAAGGCTGATGGTAGTGCCGGCCACTGGCCGGCTCCCGGTATGTACGGATGGGTTCACGGGGAACCGGCCAGCGGCCGGCACTACAGCATCCTCGCGAAACAAGAAAGGCCGGCTTTCGCCGGCCTTTTCATTCACCACGCCGGGGCGTGGATCATTCCGATTCCCACCACATCCAGAAGCTGTCCCACAGGCGCTTGAAGAAGCCGGCCTGTTCGACGGCGGCCACGGCCACCAGCGGGGCTTCGGCGACGACCTTGCCATCCAGGGTCACTTTGACGGTGCCGATCTGCTGGCCCGCGGTGAACGGCGCTTCCAGGGTCTTGGGCACATCGATGCTCGGCTTCAGGTCGTTGTAGCGACCGCGCGGCACGCTCACCAGCATCGGCTGGGCCACGCCCAGCTGCACCTTGTCGGTGGCACCCTTCCACACCTTGTGCTCGGCCACGGCCTTGCCCGGCTCGTACAGGCGGTGGGTTTCGAAGAAGCGGAAGCCCCAGTTGAGCAGGGCCAGGCTGTCATCGGCGCGCTGCTTTTCCGAAGAACCACCCAGCACCACGGCGATCAGGCGCTGGTCGCCACGCTGGGCCGAGCTCATCAGGCAGTAGCCGGCTTCGGAGGTGTGGCCGGTCTTGATGCCGTCCACGCTGCCATCGCGCCACAGCAGCAGGTTGCGGTTGGGCTGCTTGATGTTGCCGACCTGGAATTCCTTCACCTTGTTGTAGGCGTAGGTTTCCGGGTAGTCACGCACCATCGCGCGGCCCAGCAGCGCCAGGTCATAGGCGGTGCTGTGGTGGCCCTGGGCGCTCAGGCCGTGGGCGTTGACGAAGTGCGAGTCCTTCATGCCGATCTTGGCGGCGTAGCTGTTCATCAACGAAGCAAAGGCTTCCTCGCTGCCGGCCACGTGCTCGGCCAGGGCGATCGCGGCGTCGTTGCCGGACTGGATCGCCATTCCCTTTTCCATGTCTTCCAGGCGCGCGGTCTGGTTGACCGGGAAGCCGCTGTAGCTGCCGTCGGTGCCGGCGCCGCCTTCGCGCCAGGCGCGCTCGCTCATCATCACCTGGTCATCGGCGCGGACCTTGCCGTTCTTGACCTCGGCGGCGACCACATAGGAGGTCATCACCTTGGTGATGCTGGCCGGGGCCAGCTGTTCATGGACGTTCTCGCCCGCCAGCATCTGGCCGGTGGCGTAGTCCATCAGGATCCAGGCCTTGGACGTGCTGGGCACCGGGGCCGGCGGCGTGGCGACGACAGCCGGGGCGGCGGCGGCAGCGGGCGCCGGGGTGGCCGGGGTCGGCAGCGGCGTCTGGGCGGAAGCCAGGCCAACCACCAGGGTGGCGGCCAGGGCGGTGGCGGCGGAACGAAAATTCATTGGACTGCAGGCTCCAGGGGACGGCCAGAATGGAGGGTGGTTCGAACGACCATTGTAAGGCCGGTGTGACAGGGGCCGGCAGCACCGGCCCGGGCGGATCAATCCTTGACGATCTGCGGCGAACCCAGGCCGAGACCTGCGATGCGGCCGACAAGTTCCGCGGCGCTGGCATGGTCGCTGGCCGGTACGCGCAGGCGGAACAGGGTGCGGCCACCGGCGGCGATGTCGCTGATGGTCGCGCCGACGATGCCGGCGGCGTTGAGCTGGCCCATCGCGCGGGTGGCGTTGTCGCGGCTGGAGAAGCTGGCCACCTGCACCATCACCGCGCCCACCACCTGCTGCGACAGCGTCGGCGACGGGGTGGCGGCTGGCGTGCTGCGGACCGGCGGCGTGCCCGCACGCGGGGCGGCAGCGGCCACGGCCACCGGAGCGATGGCGGCGCTGCGCACCGGCGCTGCGCTCGGCGGCAGGCTGCTGACCGCCACTTCGGGCAGGGCGCTGCTGGCGGCCTGGGTGGTGGCGGGCTGGCCACGGGCCGGCGTGCCATCGGCGGGCAGGCGCTGGACCAGGCGGTCGATATCGCTTGGCGCGGCGGCACGC